>CAZEXM010000030.1:20570-22957 GCA_964515915.1 uncultured Victivallaceae bacterium | reverse complement strand
CGCTTTATTCGGACAATTTTTCGCGACGATTCCCAAAGTCCGACAGACTGCTAGCCGTGTTTTTTTTATTTATTATTCGATGTTCGATGTTGGACGTTCAATTTTTTAAAAGAAAAGGCTTATTATCAATGACGATTTCAGAAAAACTTTTTGCGCGCGCGTGTAAACATATTCCCGGCGGCGGCGGGAATCGCGACTTTGAAAACCCTCAGGGAACTGAATCCTTACCCCGAAACAGCGGCATTGGCGAAGATATTTGCCGATAAAACGAATCATTATGCGCAAAAAAATAAACTGGCTGTTCACTGTCAAGCTTACGGCGGTGTTTTTACTTTGTTTTTTACAGCGAAGGAGCATATCAATAATCTCGAAGACGTCAAAAGCTGCAATACCGAACTTTTTGCCGCTTATTACCGGCACATGTTGAGCCGCGGAATATATATGTCGCCGTCTCAATTTGAACTGAATTTCGTCTCCACCGCTCACCGTAAACAGGAGATTGAAAGCGCGGCGGATGCCGCCGTCGAATTCCTCGCGCAAATGAAATAGATATTATACACTGGTCGGCTTTGTCGCAATATATCCAGCATACACAACGCGGTAATAAAAAAAATAAAAATATTACTTTTTATTGTTGATTTTTGTGATATTTTGTGATATAATCTATTATAGATAATTTATAGGGAAGCTGAAATAACCTGGAAAGTAAATGTAAAAAAGAAGCAGCTTAAAAATTTAGATAAATTACCGTTAAAAGTACAAGATTTATTTGTTTTTCTGAAACAGGACCTGAAACTTGGAGGCCTGGAACAACCGTCATGGAAAAATTACTCAAAACTTGAGAAAAACAAATATCATTGTCATTTAAATTATCGTTATGTCGCCTGTTGGACAGCTGAAAAAGAAACAATAACATATAGAGGTATATTATGTTGGCAGTCGTGAAAAAGCCCCATACTGAAATAGCTCTGCATGGAGCCGGCACGAGTCAGATACTTGAAATTTTACGTAAAAATTTTAAGGTTGAAATTCTTGATGTTGATACAAGCAGTGTTAATGATGATAATGAGGCTGTTGAGTTAGAATCAACTGATTGGTGGAAAAACAATAAATACAGAGTTCTCGCGGGAGCACGCCATAAAATTGATATGACCCAGAAAGAGCTTGCTGAACTCTCTGGTATTCGTCAGTCGGTTATCAGTGAATATGAACGCGGTAAACGCCGGGTAACCCTCAAGGCAGCCATCAAGCTGGCCGTGGTGCTCAATACCACCCCTGAACATTTGATGGCGTAAAAATAATTGGAACGCTTCGCCGGAATTGATTTAGATTACTATATAACTGTCATGTATAGCTCAAAAGCGGCAAAAAAATCCCGCACTCTTTCGAGCACGGGACGGAAATTCAACCTGAATATTGCTCTTAGAATTTGATATGCAGAAATTCCTGGACGATTGGGGCTACTTTGATTACCAGCGGCGTGAATACGATACTGACCATACTCATGAGTTTGATCAGGATGTTCAATGAAGGGCCGGAAGTGTCTTTGCAGGGATCGCCAACGGTATCGCCGATAACACTGGCGGCGTGAGCATCAGTACCTTTACCGCCGTGAGCGCCTTGTTCGATGTGCTTTTTAGCGTTGTCCCAGGCGCCGCCGGCATTGTTGAGCATAGTCGCCAGCAGGAAGCCCGTAACCAGGCCGCCGGCGAGCAGGCCGATAACACCGGCTACGCCGAGGATACAACCCGTAACGACAGGAACGGTAATCGCCAGTAATGAAGGAACAAGCATTTCACGTTGCGCGCCGGCCGTGGAAATATCAACGCAGCGGGCATAATCGGGTTTTCCGCTTCCATCCATGATTCCGGGAATTTCCCTGAATTGACGGCGGACTTCATCAACCATGGAACCGGCGGCACGGCCGACGGCTTTCATGGTCATGGCACAGAAAACAAAAGCCATCATACCGCCGATGAACATACCGCAGATTAACAGGGGATTCATCAAATGCACTTCAAAAACGTCAATGTAAGCTAAGATGCCGGATCTGCCGCTTTTGGCAATAACATCAACTTTGCCGATTAATGCCGCAAATTCTTCACTGCCTCTAGCGGCAAATTTCCCGGACCAGAGTTTAACTTCTTCGATATAGGTAGCCAGAAGCGCCATCGCGGTCAATGCGGCGGAACCAATCGCAAAACCTTTGCCGGTGGCGGCAGTGGTGTTGCCTAATGAATCCAGGGCGTCGGTACGGGCGCGGACTTCTTCAGGAAGTTTTGCCATTTCAGCATTGCCGCCGGCGTTGTCGGCGATCGGGCCGTAAGCGTCAGTCGCCAGGGTGATGCCCAGGGTGGAGAGCATACCGACAGCGGCAAAACCGATAC
>CAZEXM010000030.1:14805-20560 GCA_964515915.1 uncultured Victivallaceae bacterium | reverse complement strand
TCAATAATAGTGGTCGCGGCACCCATATTGGCCTGGTCCGCAATGCCTCGGGTTGGTTTGTATTCGGCGGAAGTGTAGTATTCAGTGGCCTGGCCGATGATGACGCCGGCAACCAGGCCGGCGACGACGGAACCGAAGATACCCCAGGTGATAAAGCCGAGGTATTGGAGATATACCAGAGCGCCGAGAATCATGATGGAGCTGCCGAGAGTTCCGACAAGCAAACTTTTGAGAAGGTCTTTTTGAGAAGCGCCTTCTTTGGTTTTTACCAGATACATACCAACAATGGAAAGCGCAATACCAATACCGGCGACAATCATCGGAGCCGTAATGAGTTTTGTAATGTATTCCGTGCCGCCTTCCTTGAAGTGCTGAACTCCAACCGCCGCGCCAAGAGCCGCCGTCGCGAGAATTGAACCACAGTATGATTCGTAAAGGTCGGCACCCATACCGGCAACGTCACCAACGTTATCACCGACATTGTCCGCGATAGTCGCGGGGTTGCGCGGGTCGTCTTCAGGAATGCCGGCCTCAAGCTTGCCGACCAGGTCCGCACCGACGTCAGCGGCTTTAGTAAAGATGCCGCCGCCGACCCGGGCGAATAAGGCTTGAGTGGAAGCACCCATTCCAAAAGTGATCATGGTAGTTGTGATATAAACAAATTTAGTGGGGACATCACAGGCTTCAGGGACGAGTTCCAGGCCCAGGAAAGTCCAGCCGTTTAGCATGTTTTCAGGAGTAAAGAACCATTGGTCAAGCACGTAGTACCAGATGCAGATGTCAAGCAGGCCGAGGCCGACCACGACCAGGCCCATTACCGCGCCGGAAGTGAAGGCAACCCGCAAACCGCGATTCAAACCTTCGCTGGCGGCCTGCGCTGTGCGGGCGGAAGCGTTGGTTGCTGTTTTCATGCCGATATAACCACATAAGCCGGAGAAGAAACCACCGGTTAAGAACGCGACCGGAACAAACGGATTTTGAAGGCCGGCAAATGCCAGGCCGGTAAAAATTAAAAACAAAGTAATAAAGACAAAAGTAACAACTTTATATTGACGGAAAAGATAAGCCATCGCGCCCTCACGAACGTGCTGGGCAATTTCCTTCATCAAATCATTGCCTTCACTTGCCCGCATCAATTTTTGATAGAACATCAGCGCTACGAGCAGTGCCAGGATCGCTCCCAACGGCGCCGCGTACCATTCCATCGGAATAGTATAAGGCTCTGCCGCCGGATACCCCGCAGGCACTGGTTGGGCTGCTGCGCTGAACGCGCCGGTTAACATTGCAATGCCGGAAAGCACTAGTGATTTTCTCATGGTCTTCGAACCCTTTTGTTAATTATTATACTTTACGAGAATATATTTGGAATCATTAAGATAGTTTCATTTTTTAGAATTGCAAGATTGATTTTATATGTTACATTATGTTTTATTTGTTCAATTATCTTGAAATACAAAAAATGGAATTAATATGAGCGACAAACAGAATAACCAAGTACAGGAATCTCCGGAGAATATTTTTTCTCAAAGGCTTGCTAAAGCTGGAGAATTGCAGGACGCAGGCGTTTTGCCTTTCGGAGAGCGTTTTGACAATGTGGAAAAAGTCGCGGAAGTGCGCGCGTCATATAAAGAGGACTGCGAAAACGAACAAGTTGTCAGGGTAGCCGGGCGTTTAATGGGACGGCGCATAATGGGGAATGCTGTTTTCGCGGATTTGAAAGATGGTTCAGGACGTATTCAGCTTTTTATCAGCAAAAAGATAATTGGCCCGGACGCGTTCAAAATGTTTAAAAAACTTTATGACATCGGTGATATCCTCGGCGTTGACGGCGGCTTGTTCCTTACCCGTACCGGCGAACTTTCCGTAAAAGCTGAAAAATTGACGCTGTTAAGTAAATCTTTGCGTTCTCTTCCGGAAAAATTTCATGGCCTGACTAATGTTGAACAGCGTTACCGCCAGCGTTATCTGGATTTGATTATGAGCGACGAAAGCCGGGACGTGTTTTTAAAACGTTTTCAGCTTATTCGTGAAATCCGCAAATACCTTGAAGCTGAAGATTTCCTTGAAGTTGAAACTCCAATGCTGCAGCCCATGGCCGGTGGAGCGTCCGCCAATCCCTTTAAAACTTACTATGAAGCCTTAAGTTCTGATATGTACATGCGGATCGCGCCGGAGCTTTACCTGAAACGTCTGCTGGTCGGCGGTTTTGAAAAAGTTTACGAACTTAACCGTAATTTCCGCAACGAAGGAATGTCGCGCCGGCACAATCCCGAGTTCACGATGATTGAAATCTATCAGGCTTACGGCGATTGCCGGACGATGATGGAACTGCTTGAAGGACTCGTTACCACTATCGCTCAAAACGTTTTCGGCACCTTGAAAATCAAACATGCCAACGGCAATGTGATTGATTTGAATCGTCCCTGGCGCCGGGTTCCCTATGCTGAACTGGTCAAGGAAAGAGCTGGTGATGACTGGTTTGATATTTCCCATGAAGAACGCGTTAAACGCGCCAAAGAGATGGATTTATTTGTTGAAGATTCCTGGCCGGATTTTGAACTTACTAATGAAGTTTACGAAAAATTGATCGAAAAAACTTTGATTCAGCCGACATTTGTAACCCGCCTGCCGGCACAGCTGGTACCGCTGGCTAAAGCCTGCGGTGATGATAACAGTGTGGTTGATGTATTTGAGCTGGAAATCAACGGACAGGAAATCGCGCCGGGATATTCCGAGCTTAACGACCCGGTCGAACAGCGCCGCCGTTTTATGGAACAATATGAACGCTGCAAAGAAGAAGGCGATAAAATCAGTGATAAAGTCGATCAGGATTTCCTGACCGCTATGGAACACGGTATGCCTCCGGCCGGTGGTATGGGTATCGGCATTGACCGCCTGGTGATGATGCTCACCGGCGCGGAATCCATCCGCGACGTGGTATTGTTCCCGCAAATGCGCATTCAAAAATAAAAAATAAAGGCAGATTTTATGGCGGATTTTAAAAATATCAATGTTCCGGCAGGTGAAAAAATAAGCGTAGCGGCTGATGGTAAATTAAGTGTGCCTGACAATCCGATTGTCGCTTTTATTGAAGGGGACGGCATTGGGCCGGATATCACCAGAGCGAGTATGCATATCTGGAACAGCGCTGTGGAAAAAGCTTACGGCGGCAAACGCAAAATCGCGTGGATGGAAATTTTTGCCGGAGAGAAAGCCGTGCAGGTTTATGGTGAAGGCGTCTGGCTCCCGGAGGAAACAGTTGAGGCTGTTAAGCAGTACCATATCGCAATCAAAGGCCCCTTGACGACTCCGGTCGGCGGCGGAATTCGTTCTTTGAACGTGGCTTTGCGGCAATTGCTTGACCTGTATGTCTGTTTGCGCCCGGTGAAATATTTCAAAGGCGTTCCTTCGCCGGTCAAATCCCCGGAAAAAACAGATATGGTTATTTTCCGTGAAAACGCGGAGGATATTTATGCCGGAATTGAGTGGATGGCCGGTACTCCGGAAGCTGAAAAAGTTATTAAATTCCTGCGGGAGGAAATGGGGGTTGATAAAATCCGTTTCCCTGAAACTTCCAGTATCGGTGTAAAACCGATGTCTAAAGAAGGTACTGAGCGCCTGGTTCGGGCCGCAATGAAATTTGCTGTCGGGAATAAGCGCCGCAACGTAACTTTGGTTCATAAAGGCAATATCATGAAATTTACCGAAGGCGCTTTCAAGAACTGGGGATATGATCTGGTCAGAAATGAATTTTCCGATGTCGCCGCCGCCGCTCCTGATTGCGATTGGCAGGCTCCTGAAGGTAAAATTCTGGTCAAAGACTGCATTTGTGACGCGTTCCTGCAGCAAATCCTGACTCGTCCCGCTGAATATGATGTGATCGCTACTATGAACTTGAACGGTGATTATGTTTCAGACGCTTTAGCCGCCTGTGTCGGCGGCATCGGTATCGCGCCGGGAGCGAATATCAATTACGAAAGCGGACACGCTTTATTTGAGGCGACGCACGGAACCGCGCCGAAATACGCGGGTATGGACAAAGTTAATCCAAGCTCCCTGGCTTTGTCCGGCGAAATGCTTTTGCGCCATCTTGGCTGGACTGAAGCGGCGGACTTGATTGTCAACGGTATCGAAAAAGCTATTTCCGATAAAAATGTCACTTACGATTTCGCTCGTTTAATGGATAACGCGACAGAAGTTTCCTGTTCCGGTTTCGCCGGCATTGTTGTCGCGAATATGGACTGAGGAAGGGAAAAATCAAATAAGGAGAGGGTAAGACAATGAAACTTAATTCAATAATCAATGAGAATCTGGTTTTCTGCGATGTGCAGGGAAATACGTGCGAAGAAATTTACGGCTCAATGCTGCGCAAGGCGCTGGCTTACATCAATGCTTCATTGAGTGCTGAAAAGTTGCTTGATGAAATAATTGAACGTGAGAAAGCGATAAATATTCCATACGAAGGAATAGCTCTTCCGCATCTTCGCTCTCCGGAACTTGAAGATCTATTTGTAATTATCGGCGTGTTGAAACAGCCGGTAAAACTCAAGGAAAATGATTTTGCGCCGACCCGCCTAGTGGTAATGTCCTTGATTTCCAGGGAAACTTCGGACATCTACCTGAAAGCACTGGCCGCCTTTGCGCGTTTCTTTTCGCAGCCGGATAAGCTGCGGAAATGTGAAAATGTGAATGCCCCGGCGGATTTTTTCGCGCTGCTGGAAGGCGTGAAGATAAAAGAGCATATTACGGCTGAAGATATTATGGCTAAAGATTTCAGCAGCGTCAAAGCGGATGATTTTTTGCGTAAGGCTCTGGATATTATGCATAATTGCGGGCAAAGCGTATTGCCGGTAATCGATGCTGAAAACCGTCTTGTCGGAAAAGTCGACGCGACCGCGGTCCTTAAAAGTTTCATCCCGGAATATCTGCTGATGATGGATAATTTGAAATTCGTTTCGTCTTTTGAAACGTTTGATAAATTTTTCAAGGAGGAAAACGTCCGGCTGGTAAAAGATTTTATGACTTCCGCCGAGGCGGGTGTTTCATTGGAAACTCCGCTTATTCAATTCACCGTAACTTTGGCAAAACGTGAATCAGAGGTGATTTTTGTTGTTGACGCCGACGGGAAATTGTGTGGAGTGATTTCAATTAACAGTATTATACACAAAATTTTGAGAGGCTGATTTTTAATGTTTATTTTCTGGTTCGCGACCATTGTTTTCATCGGTACGTACATAGTAATAGCTTCCGAAAAAGTCCATAAGACGACAGCGGCTTTAGTCGGCGCGTCGTTGATGTTTTTAGTTGTTCTCAGCGGCCCGTCGCGGGGTGTTGAAAATTTTGTTGAATCTCCCAGCCAGGTGCTCGAAAGAGGTATTGAGAATGGAAAACCGCCCGCAGAAATGGATGCGGAACTGCTTGAACGCGCCAGGAAATACGAAGATCTGGATGTTTTCGCGCGTTACGTTAATTTTGATGTAATTTTCACCCTGGCCGGCATGATGCTTTTGGTAAACGTGCTCAGCGGGACTGGAATCTTTCAATATGTAGCGGTTAAAAGCGCTAAAATTGCCCGGGGTTCGCCGATCCGGACGATGATTCTGCTGGTTATCGCGACGGCGGCGCTTTCGGCGTTTCTTGACAATGTAACCACCGTTTTATTGATCGCGCCGGTAACTTTGCTGGTCGCGGCGGAGCTGGGCGTGCCGGCGATGCCCTTTTTGATGGCGGAAACGATGGCCGCGAATATCGGCGG
>CAZEXM010000030.1:0-14795 GCA_964515915.1 uncultured Victivallaceae bacterium | reverse complement strand
ACAGCTACTTTGATGGGGGACCCGCCGAACTTGATTATCGGCTCGGTCGCGCGTCTGGATTTCGCGGCTTTCATGCTTAATCTGGCGCCGTTTGTTATTGTTCTTATAATTGTCTACTGTATCTGCCTGAAAATGTATTATTCCAAACGGATGCAGGTAACGGTTGAAAAACGTGCCCGGATCATGGAGCTTGACGAAAACGCGGCGATTACCGACCCGGTGAATATGAAGCGCGGCGGAATTGTTATGATTATAACCATTGTCGGCTTTTTGCTGCATGGCGCGCTGGGAATTCAGCCTTGTGTCATCGCCATTGCCGGCGCCGCGCTCTGCCTGGCTGTCTGTAAAGTCGATGTCGATCATTGTCTGGAAAAAATAGAATGGAGTACTTTATTCTTTTTCCTGGGCCTGTTCGCGCTGGTAAGCGGCGCGGCGGAAGGCGGCCTGATGGCAAAATTCGGTTCATTACTGGCCTTTACCCGGGATTGGAATATTCTGCTTACGGTATTGGTGGTGATGTGGATCAGCGCGATCAGCGCGGCAGTGATGAATAACGTGTCATATACCGCGGCGATTGTTTCCGTTATCGCCGGTTTTTTGGTGACGACTCCGGCATTTGCTGATCCGGCGTGTAAAGAATTAATGTGGTGGGGTTTGGCTTTGGCGGTCTGTCTGGGCGGTAACGGTACTTTAGTCGGTGCCGCGGCCAATCTGATAACCGCCGGGATCGCGGAAAAAGGTGGAAATAGAATTACCTTTAAGGAATTTTTCCGTTATGGTTTCCCGGTAACCATGTTAAGTATGCTGGCCGCATCCATCTATATTACTATCAGATATTACACACTTTGCGTATAGATACGCAAAAAGGAGGAAAAGATTATGTTTGTTAAAGCTGATGATTCAAGACTCGCCTGGAAGGGGATAATTTCACTGGAAAAAAATAACGGGAGCGTTATTCCGTGGCGTATCCCGCACGAGGATAAAGATATTTTTCCGGATGAAAACTTTCATTTTCAGGCAGGCACGGCTTCCGGCGTCCGCTTAATGCTGAAAACCGATTCAAAGAGCATCAAACTCAGTGGGGAGCCATTGGGGGGTGGATATGATGTTGCCCCTCCGGGATGCCAAGTTGATTTATGTATTGACAATAAAATTATTCAAACGCAAATATTTGACGAAAACAATAAAGTGCTGTTTGCGGACTTGCCGACAGGAAATAAGGTCATTGAACTTTGGTTTTCTCCACGTTACTCGATAATGCTGCATGGTATTGAAATAGACGATGCTGCTTCTCTTGAAAATATTGATGACAAGCGGTTGAAATGGATTACTTACGGCAGTTCAATAACTCACTGTGTCCGGGCGGCGTCTCCAGCCATGACTTGGCCCGCTATCGTTGCCAGAGAGATGAATTTCAACATGATTTCCCTGGGATATGGCGGACAATGCATGCTGGATCCGATGATAGCCAGGATGATTCGCGATATGAACGCGGATTTCATATCTCTGAAACTTGGAATAAATGTATATGGAGCTGGTTTGTCGTCCCGGACATTTTCTGCCGCGGTAATTGGAACAATCGCAATTATCAGGGAAAAACACAAAAAGACTCCATTGGCCGTTTGTTCTCCTATATACTGCCCGCCAAGGGAAGATACCCCCAGTATTGTCGGCAATACCCTGAAGAATATGCGTGATTCTGTAAAGAAGGCGGTAGAATCTTTTCAAAGACGCGGCGACGAGAATATTTACTATGTTGACGGTTTGAAAATATTTGGTGCTGAACTTGTCGCATATCTCCCCGACGAGCTTCATCCGGACGCTGAAGGAATGGAGTTTATGGCAGAAAATTTCATCAATGAAGTTTTTAAAAAGCACCAGATAAGACTTCACGCTGGAAATAGTTGTGCTTGAACAAGCTTAGCTGTTTGGTTATAGTGGTGCTCCCGGGATATTATATGGAGTGTAATTTTGAGGAGCGAGTATCCCGGAAGCATTTACTTGTTAAAATCTGCTGTGCTTGAGCCCTCTAATAAGATTATATATTATAATCAGCATTAATGCCAGACAAAAAACAAAAAAGTTGTTTTATTTTTCATTTTCTTTAATACAAATGCAAAATTGCTGTCCAATATTATAATATTTTGCTGAATAAAAAATCTTCGCGGAATATATTTTGTAATTTGATGAAACCCGGAAAATCAAGGGAAAAAATAAAATGCGAATTACAGTTGAAGCTGGAAAAAGAGCTAAAGATTTTTTAGAAAATGAAAAACAGTTCCATCTTGGAATGCTTCCCACTGAACAATCCAACCCGAAAACCAGAGGCCTTGATAAAGTTTTTGAAAAATGCACTGAGGCAGGCGTCGAAATGCTTTTTTCCGTAGACGAAGACATCATTCCAATGGCGGAAAAAGTATTTTCCGGCAAAAAATTCGCGCTGCTGCTGGAAAGTTCATACAATGCCGTCACGAATGGCGGAAAAATTGTTTTTTCCGGCTGCGGGGCGACCGGGCGGCTCAGTATTCTCCTCGAAAGCATGTGGAGAACGTTTTTCCGGAAACTTGAGCGGGAGAACAGGGAAATTTTTGCTAAAGTCGCTCAATTTGAGGATACTGTCTTCAGCATAATCACCGGCGGTGATTATGCGCTGGTCAAATCCGTTGAAGCATTTGAAGACTGTCCGCAATTCGGGCGGCGTCAGGCCCGGGAACTTGGCATTAACTCAAAAGATGTATTTATCGCCATTAGCGAAGGCGGCGAAACTTCTTCGGTTCTCGGTTCGCTCGCGGCGGCCCTTGACCTCGGCGCCAAAGCCTTTCTGCTCTTTAACAATCCGGCCGGTATATTATGCGGACACCTCGAACGTTCCGGAACAGCCATTGAAAACCCCGACGTAGTTGTGCTCGACCTTTTCTGCGGGCCGATGGCGATAGCGGGCTCCACCCGGATGCAGGCGGCCAGCAGCGAACAGCTGGTCGCCGGGGCGATGCTGGAAAAACTGCTCAGCCGGATTCTTCGGGAAAAGCTTTCCGGCGCGGAATTCGCGCTTTTCCCTGACTCGGACATCAATTACGCCGCTGAAATGACCAGAATCCTTGCTGACCTTAAAAGCCCCGCTTCTCTTAAAACTGTTTCCGAATACATCCGTTTTGAGGAGCGGCTTTATAGAGAAAAGGGACTCGCGACTTATTTTGCCGATGAATTTCTGATTGATATTTTTACCGATACCACCGAACGCGCTCCCACTTTTATGCTGACGCCGTTCAGAAAATTCGACGCCCCTGAGCAATTGCCTTCATGGGCTTTTGTTAAAACGCCCCGGTTTTCGACGCCCGCTGCCTGGAAGCATTATCTCGGCAGGGAACTTCGCTGCCTTGAGTGGACGGCGGAGGATTATAGGCAAATGAAGGCGCCGGAAAAAATCGTCAACAACCCTCCCGCCGTCAGCAAAAATGAAATGCTCAGGTTCCTGATCGGCAATGAAAAGGAAAAATGTCGTTTTGAAGCTCCGCAAAGCGCGGCTGTAAGTATTTTTTCCGGCAATGAATTTAATGAAAATTTCCCGTGCCCGGACGAAAATTTCACACGGCGCCTGACGCTCATAATCGGCGATACCGGAAACGCGCCTGAAAACGCGTTGATTATTCCCGGTGCGGTAAGGCTGACAAATCTGAAACTTATCGATCACATGAAAGTCAAGCTCGCGTTGAATACGATTTCAACCGGTACGATGGTTTGCCTGGGCAGAGTAAAAAGCAACTGGATGAGTTTTGTCAGCATGTCGAACAAAAAACTTGTAGACAGGTGCATCAGGCTTATCGCCGAACTCGCCGATATAAGCTATGAAGATGCCTGCTTCGCGCTCCACCAGTCTGTTGTGGAACTTGAACAAACGGATTTTACCGGCAGGGAGGAACCTTCGCCGGTACAATATACATTAGCGGCGCTCGCAAAAAGCTCCGCAGCGTCTTATCAGTCTGCGTTTCCCAGCAGCCGGGCATGAGTGACGCGTATCAGGCCGGCGCCCAGCGGTGCGGTAATAATAATACTCAATACGGCAATCGCTAAAATCAATTCGCCGCCCGCAATCCCCATACTTAAGGGAATTGCGCCGATTGCGGCTTGAACCGTGGCTTTCGGGATGTAGGAAAACATGCAGAACAATCTTTCATTTCCGGTCAACTTGGAGCCCAGCAGCGCGAACCAGACGCCAAGGCTTCTGGCGCATAAGCCCAAGGTTATAATCACAATACCCCAAAGTCCCGCGCCAAGCGCGACACTTATATTCACCTGGGCCCCGATTAAAACAAATAAGAGTATCTCGGCAAAAATCCATAATTTATCAAATATTGCCGCTAAACGCTGAGCCCGTTTGTTGTCCAGTTCCAAAAGCACAAAACCCATTGCCATAACTCCCAGCAAAGTCGCAATCGGAAAATAGTCTTTGAAATATTCCAGTTCGTGCAGCATAATCGCGACAACTAAAAAAATCAACATTTTCTTAGTATCCTGCATATGGAACCTGGCAAAAAGCTTGACCAGCAGATAACCAGCCAGCAAACCCAGTAATATTCCTGTTATAATCCCCAGCGGAACCTCGACGAACTGCGTGGCAATATTTACGGCTTTTCCCGTTTCCACCGCCAGAAAAACACCAAACAAAGTAATCGCGAACACATCATCAATAGAAGCGCCCGCCAAAATCAAAGTCGGGACTTCACGTTTTTTCCCATAGCCTTTGGCTTTAATGTCCAGCATTTGCGGAACCACCACCGCCGGTGATACCGCCGCGATGATAAAACCAAGCATTCCGGACGACGCCCAGTCCAGTTTCAGTAGAGAATGCGCGATTAAAGTTACCGCGCTCCCTTCCACCAGGCAGGGAATACAACTCATCTTCAATGCTGGAATACCAACTTTATTTAAAGTTTGACGATTCAGACCCAGGCCGGCGCGGATTAGAATAATAATCAATGCGGCGGTACGCAATTCGGAAGACATTTCATTAATCAGCGGTGAAACCAGATTACAGCCGGGAATCCCGTAAGGGCCTAAGAGAATTCCGACAGCAATCATCCCAAGCAAACCCGGAACTTTTATCTTTTCACAACACCAATTGACGAATAACGCGATAATAACAATAACGGCTAAATGAAATAACACCTTTTTCTCCTTTTAATCTAGAGCAAAAAAATAAACAACATGTCTATTTAACAGGAGCCATTAGCCATTTTCGGCGCTTTGTTCAGGGAGAACCCCATTCCCACATATTTTACATTTCGCTTAATATAAGTCCCCTTGCGTTTTTTTCAATATTCTATTCAAATAATAATCAAAGCTATTTTGTAACCGGTAGTATAACGGCACCGACAGAAGTCGGCATAGCTTGAATTCTTGAAAAAATAAAACTTTGCCGCAAGGCTCGAACGCTCACATCTTTTCAAAAAGCCGAACGTCGGCCTCGTTATAAAAAAGCCAGCTCTTTTTTGAAAAGCTTCGCTTTTCGAGGTGGAATTGTTCAATTGCGGTGTTAAAATTTAAAAGACTTGCTTTTTAATCGAATAAGAGTATTATGATAACGTTGAGATAGATTTATGATATTTTGTTAATGTAATAAGGATTATTTATGACAAGCCTGAAAGATATAGCCGCGAAGACGGGATTATCCATGAATACTGTGAGTCGGGCGATACGGCACAGCGGTTACGTTTCGGAAGGGGCGCAAAAACTTGTTGACGCAGCGGCGGCGGAATTGAATTATCAGCCGAACCGGGCGGCGCAAAGCCTTCGTGCCAGCCGCAGCTATGAAATAGCGGTAATTAATATAGTTTATGAACCATCTTCAGCATGTGATTCCATGGGGATGGATAAGGTCTTTGGAATCAAGGAATACTTAACTGTCCTGAGCTATGAACCAAATATTCATTACCTGTATTCCTCACCGGAATATTCTACTGAAAGTGAAAAACTTTTTTTGAGCATATTGCGGCAAAAACCAGCGGGAATAATTTTTTTGAGCGAAGACGCGATGGCAATGAAATTGTATAAGCTCGCGGAGAAATCTAAAATTCCGGCAATATTGATATCTTATGCCGGCAGCCTCAAATATGACAGTGTTTATGTTGACCGTAAACAAGGTGTTTATGACGGCGTCAAATATTTACTGAAAAAAGGCCGCCGCAATATCGTATTCGCGGGTCAGGATAATTGCGGTCAACGTCTTAAAGGTTATAATGCGGCGGTTTCCGGGGCTGGAATCCCTGCACGAATAGTATTACCCGCCGAAACTGCAAATCTTGAGAAAATTTCTCAAATTGGACAGGATACCGCAGTGAAGATTTTGCGCGAACAGCCGGATGTTGACGGAATAATCGCTTTTTCGGATTATTTAGCGTCCGGTATCGCGTTGGGTCTTAAGTCCCTGGAGCGCCGGGTTCCGGAAGATATTGCTTTGATCGGCTTTGATAACCGCGAATTAGCGATGTTCAGTTCGCCGGCCCTGACCACTATCGCCCAGCCGAACCGGGAACTCGGAAGATTGACCGCGGAAGCTCTTCTGGGTAAAATTTTATCTGAAAATACTCAGAAAATACAAATTAAGGTCAAAATGAACTTAGTTCTGCGTCAGTCGGCCTGAACTAAGATGGAAAGAAAAAAAGAAAAAAAGAAATGGTGCAGGCGCTTGCGCTTGCTGCCGCCTGCACAAGGCGCGGGGGAGTTTGAGGGGCGAAGCGCCCCTCAATAAATAACACAAAATAACGCAACAAATAAGGACTTTGCCTTCCGGAATACCCGTTTCATGCATAGATCATCTACTGATGATAATGCCGTTCAAGCCGCGGACATTAGTATCACCTAAACTGCGGGCAATGCTGATTAATTCAAGATCCTTGTAAGTGTCTTGTTCCAGCAGGGAATCATCAATTATTTCGTTAGGATGAAATTGCTGCAAGGTCCATATTTTCAAACCAATAGTGGATAGTTCATCGCGCATTCTGCTCAAATCCGCCTCGGAAAGCAGTGCCTTGTGAACAGTGGTGCGCACGTCAGTGAAAATGTCTTTATCCAGGGCGAATTTAATGACTTCCAGGACTTTTTTGCCGAGTCCGGGCATCCGGCATTGAGAAATTTCATTGTATTTGTGTAAAGGCGCCTTGTAGTCAACGCCCAGCGCGTCAAGGCCGACTTCGCTATGGATTTTGAAAACCTTTTCCGGTATGCTGCCGTTGGTGTCGAGTTTTACCGCAAAGCCCATTTCCTTGATTTTCCTGGTGAAAGACAAAAGCGGTTTACGCAGAATTGGCTCACCGCCGCTGATGACCACTCCGTCAAGCTTGCCTTGTCTTTTTCCAAGAAATTGAAAGAATTCCTCCTCACTGATTAATGGCTGGCTTTCCGGGTCGAACACCAGGCATGGATTATGGCAGTAGCCGCAGCGGAAATTACACCCCCCGACAAAAGCCACACAGGCCATTTTGCCTGGAAAATCAACCAGGGTAAAACGCACCATGCCGCGAATATTCATTTATCTGTTATTCCTTAAAATAAAAAAGCACCCTTCAAAATAAAAAAGCACTCTTCCGCGTAACGAAGGAGCGCTTGATAAAAATAAAAGCTCAGGCTACTTGTTTGCACCCTTTCGCCGTGCCGTTCGCCAGATAAGCCTTCCGGTCTTTAAATTCTTCTTTTTTACCTTTGTTCCAATCCGCGACCGGCCTGAAATAACCTACGACTCTACTGTAAATCTCATTCTTCTGTCCACACTTTGGCATCTTTCCCTCCTTGTTTCTGGTTATCGTGCCCCCGCCGCGCGGCGGGATTATTTATCCTACTACTTTGAGTTTTTCTTCTTCGACCTCTAAAGGACATTCCGAATGTTCACCGGGGATGTAGCCGTGAACCGGACAAACGCTGAATGACGGCGTTATCGTGAAGTATGGAAGACGATAGGTATTGGCCACTCGTTTGACCAGGGACGCGACTTGTGCCGGGTCTTCGATGCGTTCGCCAATGAAACCATGGAAAACAGTTCCGCCGGTATACATTGTCTGCAATGGATCCTGTAAGTCCAGCGCTTCGAATAAATCATCAGTGTAGCCCACCGGCAATTGACTTGAATTCGTGTAATACGGATTAGTATCACCGGCACAAATAATATCCTGGAAACGTCTGCGGTCAAGGCGCGCCAGCCGGAAGCTTGTGCCTTCCGCCGGGGTCGCTTCGAGATTGTAAATATGGCCGGTGCTTTCCTGGAAATCCTGCAGTTTATTGCGCATGAAATCCAGAACTTTTAACGCGAAAGCATTGCCTTCTTCATCACAAATAGAACATCCGAGAAAGTTCAGGCAGGCTTCGTTCATCCCGACCAGGCCAATCGTACTGAAGTGATTGTCCAGGTTCGGCAGATAAGTCTGGGTATATGGTAAAAGGTCTCCTTCGAGGTAACGTTTAACAACTTTACGTTTGGTTTCGAGAGATTCCATTCCCAATATCATGAGGTTACTGAGACGGGCGAAGAATTCTTTTTCATTTTTAGCGATATAGCCGATACGGGGCAGGTTGATAGTTACCACGCCGATTGAACCGGTTTGTTCGCCGGCGCCGAAAAGTCCGCCGGTTTTATTGCGCAGTTCGCGCACGTCCATTTGCAGACGGCAGCACATACTGCGGACATCGCCGGGATTCAGTTCGCTGTTGATGAAATTCTGGAAATACGGTAAACCGTATTTGCCGGTAACTTCAAATAAAAGTTTAGCGTTATCGCTGTCCCAGTTGAAATCATCAGTAATGTTATAAGTAGGAATCGGGAAGGTGAAAATCCTGCCGTCGCGATCTCCCTGGCTCATGACTTCCAGGAAGGCTTTATTGATCAGGTCCATTTCCGCCTGGTAATCACCATAACATTTGCCGTCCTGGAGCTCGCCGCCGATAATTACCGGATTGTCTTTCAGGTCTTGCGGTACAACCCAGTCAAAAGTCAAGTTGGTGAACGGAGTCTGTCCCCAGCGGCTCGCGATGTTCAAACCGAAAACAAACTGCTGAATACTTTGTTTGATTTGCCGGTAGGGCAAGCCGTCTTCCCGGACAAAGGGAGCAAGTAAAGTGTCGAAGGAACTGAAGGCCTGCGCGCCGGCCCATTCGGTCTGCAAAGTGGATAAAAAGTTTACGATTTGTCCCAGGGCCGTGTCGAAATGTCTTGCCGGGCTGGCGCTGGCGCGGCCGCCGCGGCCCCTGAAACCTTCCTGCAGCAACTGCCGCAGGCTCCAGCCCGCGCAGTAACCGACAATTCCGCTGGAAAGGTCATGCAGATGTAAATCACCGCTGGAATGAGCTTCCGCTATGTCTCTGGAATAAACATTTTCCAAAGTATAATGCGCCACAACACTGCCGCTGACATGGTTCAATAAACTGGCGTAAGAGTATCCCGCGTTGGAGTTTTCATTAACCCGCCAGTCCTCGCGATCCAGATAATCGGCGACCAGGCCCTGGACATCCATCATCATCTGTTTGCTTTTACGGAGATTATCGTGCTGCGCACGATATAAAATATAAGCTTTTGCCGCTTTAGTCAGGCCGCGTTTCACAAAGGAACGCTCCACTAAATCCTGAACAATCTCAATATCAGGGATATTGTCAGAACCGTAACCCTGTTTAGTTAATTCAGCAAGAACATCATTTGATATTGTCCGGGGGAGTTTCGCGTTAGTTGTGCCGGCCACCTGTAATGCTTTCCTGGCGGCTATGGTTATTCGTTCAATATCAAACCCTACAATACGGCCGTCGCGCTTTTTGATTTCTTTGATTGTATTCTTCACGGGCATCTTTATTATAATCTCCCAGGTGTTAACAAGTTAAAAATTATCATGGCAAAATAAATTCACTGCCAAGCCTCGTTTTCCCTCTCGGAATCAGTGGAATCGCTCCTTCCTGTTTATCTAAAGTACCATATAATGTGGGGGTGTCAAATGAAAAACCACAATATATTGTGTTTTTTTTGAAAAATGCTGTATTTATTTTTTTATCAAGTACTTACAAGTTTTTGCATCTTCCACAGCAGATTTTTATGTTTTTTTTGTTATCATGAAGCATGATCGGCTGAAAAGGACAAATTTTTTCAACTTTTTCACTATTCAGCAAATCCAGAGCCGGGTAATAACAAATTTATTGTAAAAAAGTTTGCATATTGAGTGATTTTGCAGCATATTTTAGAAGTATTCTATTATATAGACGATACTGGTAAATGAAAGGGAAAACATGACATTACGCAATCATTCACTGATAAAGAGAATCAATCGATCCCGGATTATGAATACAATTCGTGTATGCTCGCCCATCGCTCGCTCGCAAATAGCTGCGAAAACCCAGCTTGACCGTAAAAGTATCACTAATTTTGTGACTGAACTGCTGGATGAAAATCTGGTTGTCGAATCCGGCAAAATGGAAAATGTTTCCGGCCGGCCGTATTCGATGTTGAAATTCGTTGATAATTTTGTCGCCGGTATATATATAGCACCGCATCTCTGCCACGGCGTTTTGATTGATTTTTACGGCAATATTATCGCTTCGCACGAAATCGAATACCCCATATATACTGATTTGACCACTATTTGCCGTGCCGTTGAAAATGTCTATTATGAGTTGAGTTTAGTTAAAAAACCGGGTTTTGGAGTCGGTATTTCCATGCCGGGAAGTCTCAATCTGGAATCCGGCATAATGGAGGAAGCGGTTAATATTCCATGCCTTTCCAGGGTCAATGTGCGTGAAACCTTCGCCGCGTTTATTAAAGAAGCTTTATTCCTCGAAGAAGAATCGCGCTCAATAGCATTGGCCGAAAAATGGTTTGGCAAAGGCCGGTATTATGATGATTTTGTGCTTGTTGAAGTTTCAGGCGGGGTTGGTATGGGGATTGTTGCAGGCCGGCGTTTATTCAAAGGCGCCGGGCAGTATGCCGGGGAAGTCGGGCACATTGTTATTGAGCCCGGCGGCGTGCAATGCAGTTGCGGTAATCACGGCTGCCTTGAAGCCTATGCTTCAGAACCGGCTGTTGTCGGGGCCTTAAGAAAATTCAGTAAATGCAATTTTGAACGTTTACGTTATTTTCCCGAAAACAGCGTTACCTCGAAAGATTATGCTCGAATCATGAATGATGTCGGTTATCGTTTAGGGCAGGGGCTCGCGACGGTAGTTAATATCCTGTGTCCGCGCACAATAATATTTTCCGGTGCCGTGATAGACTTGTTCGGAAAGGAAATTCTCCCCGCTATCCAGGATGGAATAAACAAAAACAGCGTAAAAAGTAATGCCGGACAAACAGAATTGTTTATTTCCGAACTGGCGCATGTCGATGCTCTGGGAGCCGCGACTTTGCCCCTGGCGGCTATATTTGAAGTCCCCGGATATTTTTATATTTAATGAGCCAATTGCAAAAGTCTCCACAGCAGATTTTTGATTTTATACGGCATCTCAGAAAATGAGTGCGGCAAGGATAAAATTAAGGCTAAGATTTAACCTGCTGTCTTGTCCGGACTCTTTTTTTCACCTGCGGCTTCTTTGATGGTTAGATAATGGGTATCTTCGGAATGACAGAAAGGACATTTTACCGGTATGGGGTCATTGAATGATGTTTCTTCTGTTTTTGCTTCTTCCGCCTCTTTTTTTGCCGCACTTTCAGCATAGACAAAATCCTTATTACAGTTTTCGCAGTGATAAGTAAAACCGACAGGCTCGGCACATTTAGCACAAGCCTGTTTGCTGATATCTTTAAATCTGCGGACTTCATGATATCCACACTTGGTGCAGGTGATGTTATAACGGGATTTATTGCTTTTATCAGGTGGCGCCGCCATAACAAAATTCCAGGTTCCCAACAGGATTATCGCCGCAATAGCAAAAGTACTGAAAAGGATAAAGGATTTAGATGGACGAAGGCCTGTTTCACGCGCATGGATTATATAATCTATGAAAATAACAAACATTGCGAAAATAAAATATTTTTCCGCTTTTTGGTTGAAATAGTTTTTAAGCCGGTGAATAACGGGTGGATTTCTAGTGATGATAATTTGCTGTTTAGAAGTGGGCGGGGCTTGAGTTGTGCCCGGTGTTTTGTCAGAAACTATTGATGATTTCGGCAATTGCTGGAAAGAAGCTTTCGCGGCAGTTTCTGTTTCAGAGGAAAGCTTCGGTTTAAACGGCGTTTGAACTTGCTTCGCTATCGTCGACAAACCTTTTTTCATAGTCTCAATAACAAGAGCCGCATCAACGATTTTTGTTTGGTCAAGTTTTTTCAGGAACGCTCTGTTCGACTTTTGCGGAACAATATTTTTTCCACCGCATTTGTTGCATTCAACTTCCGTGCCGAACAGTTCCTGCGCTTCCCATAATTCTTTGCCGCAATGTTTACAGGGGAAAAGTACCGTCTTTTTCAGCTTCGGTTTAATTTGCGATTCATGCGGGATAATAAAATCCTTTTGACAATTGTCGCAGGTTCCTGTTCTTCCAGCCAAATGTTGCGGCAAACGATATTTTTGTGCACAATAACTACACCAGAAAAGAATTCTGTCTTCCGGCGCGGCCCCGGCTTTCGCTAAGGACGATATTTTTGACTTTGCGGGGACAATTACTTTTTCGCTGCATTTGCTGCATCTGGTTTCCGTACCAGCCAGTTTTCGCGCTTTCCGCAGTTTTTTGCCGCAATACTTACACGGGAAAACGACCGTCTTTTCCAGTTTCGGCTTAGTTTGCGATACATGGGGAATGAATAAATAGTTCTGACATCTTACGCACATGCCCGCTTTCCCGTCCAAATGCCGCGGCAGATAATACTTTTGTCCGCAATGGCTGCACCAGAAAAGAATCTTATCATCTGCTGCGACCATATCTGTCCTGGTTGTTTCAGCGACGATAAACGGCGCCAGCAATTTTGCGGGGTTTACTCTCTGTATTAACGACTTTTTCGACTTTGCCGGGACAATATTTTTTTTGTCACATGCGTAACAACTGACTTCTGTGCCGATGAGCTCCTGCGCTTTCAACTGCTTTTTGCCGCAATGCTGACACGGAAAACTGATTGTCTTTTTCAGTTCCGGTTCAGTTTGCGATACATGAGGAATAAATAAATAGTTTTTACACTTTGAACAAATTCCCGCTTTCCCGTCTAAACGCCGCGGCAAACGATATTTTTGTCCACAATGGTTGCACCAGAAAAGAATTTTATCTTCGGGTACAGATTCCGCCGCGGGCCTTATCAGGGTCAAATCCGTTCTTGTTGTCTCTGCAACAAGGAAGGGCTCAAGCTGGTTTACGGGAGAGGCCTGATCGGTTAAAGTTTCCGGGATAATATTTTTTTTGCCACATTCGTAACAGTTAACTTCCGTACCGGCAAGCTCTTGCGCTTTCAACTGTTTTTTACCGCAATGTTGACACTGGAAACTGATTGTCTTTTTCAATTCCGGCTCAGTTTGCGATACCTTGGGAATAATAAAATTGTTATGACAGTTGTCACAAGTCCCTGATTTCCCAGCCAGACTTTGCCGCAAGCGATATTTTTGCCCGCAATAAGCGCACCACAAAAGAATTCTGTTTTCTTCTGTTGCAGGTTTCGCCGCAGTTTCTTTTTTTTGCTGTGAATCGGAATGTTCCGAAGCCATCAGTATTCCTCCGATGTAAGCACAAGTGCTTTATTTTTATTTATCTTTAATGGCAATTCATTAATTACCATGCACTGCTCCCATAAGATAATGAGCTTTAATCTCCTTGTCGCTTAAAGCACGGCTGTAAACTAAAAGTTCATCCATTTTTCCTTTGAAGAAAAACCTCATTCTGCCATCTTCCGTGAGTACGCCCCTTCTACGTCTCTGATAGCGTATGCCGCCAAGCGCTAAACGGGCCGCGCATTTCTCGGTTCTTCTGGCGATAGACCTGGTCGTGCGAAGTCTCAATTCGATATTATTCAAGAACATCTGGATTTCCTGGTTTCCATTGACCTCTTTATTGCGAATGACCAGTTGAAACCAGTTGGTGTTGTCGACAGGCACAACTTTTCTTTCCGCTTTGCTGTCATTATAAAAAATAGCACGAGTGATGCCGGAATCTACGATAGCCCATCTGGAAACTCTATTCCCGGTAGGTTTTCTTCCGTCAATGTACACATCGTAGCCATCGGTATTGCTGCGCATATAGGATTTGCTGAGAATACCGCTCCATCTGGCATTAGCCGGAAGGTCAAACTTCACCCAGGCTATAATGGTGAAATTATCCGAATCCTCAAAAGCTACATGTTTAGCGCCGGGGAATTCAATATAAGTGCTCATGCCGTCAAATTGTACCGCGCTTTTATTTTTTCTCCAACGCCCGCTTCCCCACTCGTAATCACCTTTTACGATTCCGCTGTAATCGGCAGCGTTAAAGCCATCGGCTTGATATGCTTGAGCTGAATTTTTCAAAACATCACCCTTTTCGTCTTGAAAATTTAAATTAATAACGCATGTAGGGTCAGTACTGCACTGTTTATTAAACTGCAGCCAGCGGACAAAGCGGGCTTTTTCCCGGCTTTCGGAAAAAGCAGGCATCAGGAGCGAAAAGAGAATAGCAATAATAACAACCGAGACAAGCAATTCAATAATTGTAAAATTATGTCGAGTGTAAATCATGTAATTACCACTTAAAGCTATTTTTCAAAACAAAATATAAACCATTAAATATAGGTGGATAATTGCAAAAGTCCAGTAATCTCTATGAATATTCAGTAATAAAGAATGGAATAATATTTTACTACTTTTAAACGGCAGGATATT
>CAZEXM010000029.1:0-23344 GCA_964515915.1 uncultured Victivallaceae bacterium | reverse complement strand
ATGTTTGATCGTTCGTTTTTCGCTCAAATTTGAACTGCAAAACTTGAGATATTATTAGATGATGGCAGAATATTACCTGTCATAACTTGATTAATTGTTGAAACATTGGTATTGGTTTGAGTAAAGTTCTCTATTGTTACATGAGGCTTGCCTTTTTGTGGATAGTTTTCAGAAATATATCTTTTTATAAACATTATTATTCTCAGCCAATCATCTTCAGACATTTATTTTCCAATTTAAGTGTTCCGTATCTTCAAATTTCATATTGTTTAATTCCTATTTTTTCTACATCCATACAATATGCGTACCGTTTTTGCCGTCAAGAGCTTCTTCCAGGCTTTCAGCACTAGTTATGACCGCCCTTCGCCCCCCGTCTTCGAGGTAGCGTAATGCTGATTCAATTTTGGGCCCCATACTGCCCACCGGAAAATGGCCATCATTCAAATATTGTTTCGCTTGACTGTAAGTCAAATTACTCAAACCTTCCTGTTCTTTTGTGCCGAAATTCAAATAAACTTTGTCTATTCCCGTCAGGATAATCAACAAATCGGCTTTGACATCATTCGCGAGCATCGCACTTGACAAATCTTTATCGATTACTGCCTCAACACCAACATAGCGGTTATTTTCATCTTTAATTATCGGGATACCGCCTCCGCCCGCCGCGATGACGACATTGCCGCTGTAAACCAGGGAACGGATCATATTGCTTTGAATTATTTTTTTCGGTTTCGGGCTGGGAACAATTCTGCGGTATCCACGTCCCGCGTCCTCAATCATTTTCCAGTCCGGGTTTTCTTTAAGTAGCTGCATCGATTCCGCTTTGGAATAAAACGGGCCCACCGGTTTGCTTGGATTCTGAAATGCGGAGTCATTTTTGTCAACACGCACCTGGGTAATCATTGTAACCACATATTTATATATATTGTGGATACGAAGATGGTTCAATAATTCATCCTGAAGGATGTAGCCTAATGAACCTTCTGTTTGAGCGACAAGCACGTCAAGCGGCATTGGAGGGACTTTCCCCTGAATTAAATCGCGCTGGAGCATAAGATTTCCAACCTGCGGGCCATTGCCGTGGGTTATAACCAGGTCATATCCTTTTTCGATCACACTGAGCAGTTTTTCGCACATGGCATTGGCGGCGGCACGCTGGTTTTCAATCGTATAATTATCATTTTCAACTGTAAACGCATTGCCTCCGAACGCAATCAGCGCGATTGAACCTTCTTTGACTTTTCTTTTCATTATTCCACTTCCTCCCATGGAAAATATTCAGGAACTTCAAACAAGGAGGCAAGCTCCCTGAAGAACGCGAGATGTCCAATGTATCCCGGATGCACCGCGTCCCCCATCCTGGGCCAAAGGCCTACAGGATCGGCGACCGCGTGTTTCACCTTGAACTGTTTTCCCGTCCAGAGAGTATAATGATCAACGCACGCACAGTCAAGTTCTCCGGCAAGTTCCACCAAAGCGGCCGAATATTCCTTGAGAGGCCGCTTCGCGGATTCCCAGGCTTTTCCATGCTTCGGTTGCTCAGGCGGAAACGGCAGGCCGGGAGCAGTAACTACCGGGTTGGGCGTGCGGATAAGTATCTCACTGCCGCAGCGTTCACGGATAATCGCGACAGTTTTTCGAACATTGTCACGAAAAATGTCCAGTTTATCCAAGCCCCCACCCGAATCATTCATTCCGAACGCGATAATTACCAAATCCGGATTATAGCGCAGGACATCACGGTTGAGCCGGGTCAGTCCTTCCGCGTAGGACGAAGCACATTTCCCAGAGTTTATAAGCGTACATACTCCATTGCCGTAACTTTCAAAAATAGCCTCATCCAGTAGGCCGACCCAGTTCATTTTTCCCTGGGTATGAAAAGTTACCTCAGTGATGGAATCACCAAGCGCGACAATTGTTACATGTTCGCCGTTTTTTAGTTTTTCAACTGTTTTTTTCATGCCTCAATATCCGATTCACATGGGTCATAATGCGGGTGTTTCACCTGCGGGATTCGCATACCGCCGCAAAGATACATTGACGGCGGGCCGTCGCATTCTATTTTTACAACCGGGCAGACAGGATCAGGCGGAGTATCAGGCAATCCGGAAATTACAAGCTTTCCACCTGTCTGTTCAAACTTAAACGATTCATTATTTGAAAGGAGATGAACATTCTGAACTTGTGTTTCCAGTCCGCAAAGCGTGAGCTCGTTTCCGGTCCAATGCTTCACCCAGAAATAAAGCTCATTTCCTTGTGCGGTAAATGTACCGTGATGGTTCAGTTCTGATCGGCCCTCTCCTCTTTCCATTAAGTGATAGGTGAAAATTTCCGTATCGTATACCGCTTCAGAATACTTTGACATCCACTCTCCAACTGTTTCAAGTACTTTTACAGATTCCGCTGGTATTGTTCCATCACCCTCCGGACCTATGTTTAAAAGTAGATTGCCTTTGCCTTGTGCGACTTTCGCCAGCATATCGACCACGTCCCCGGCAGATTTCCAGTTATGATCCCCCTGATGGAACCCCCAGCAGTCATTCAATGTCATACACGCTTCCCATGGACGCCATGGGGCAGGGGCTGAGATGTGGCCTTCCGGTGTTCCGAAATCACCCGCCAACCCGTTTCTGCCGTTGAAAAGAATATGCGGCTGAATCGCCTGGACTATCGCATTCATCTTTTCCGCCTGCCATTTTTCAGCATTGAACGGCCACCAGCCGTCATACCATAGCGTGTCAATTGGATTGTACTTTGTTACGAGTTCCTTTATCCGCTCCAAAGTATTATTGATGAAAATTTCATATTTGCTTTCATCTTCGAGAGCGTCAACGGCGTCCGGTTGATCATACCAGTTATTCAGGCTGTGATACAGGGCGACTTTTAAGCCTCTTTTTTCCGCTGCGTCAATAACTTCCCGGACAAGGTCCCGTCCGCAAGCTTTTACCGAATTATAATCACTCAACCGACTGTCGTAAAGCCTGAAGCCGTCATGGTGCATGGTGGTAAAAGTTATATAGCGCATACCGGCTTTGACAGCCAGATCACAGATGAAATCAGCATCAAAATTTTTAGCGCTGAATTCATCCGCGAGTTTAGCGTATTCTTCCCTCGGAATCTGTTCCCGGTTCATCACCCATTCACCACGCCCGAGCATGCTGTAAAGTCCGTAATGAACAAACAAACCAAACCTTAAATCTTCAAATTTCATTCCACATAACTCCTTTTATTTATTGATATGCCGGGGGCTTCGGGGCAAGCCACTCGACCAATTCATCACGCATGGCATGCGCAAACCAGAAATTACCGTAAGGATTGTAGTGCCCGAATACCTGTGCCCCGGCACGTTCAATATAAAAGCGTTCAAGATATTTTTCAATATTTAGATTGAAACTCTGGTAATCCATCTTAGTTTTAGGCAGAAAATCAATATAAGGATATTTTCTGTCATCCAGGAACTCGACAAATGCCTGGTCAAAACGGGTGCCTTTTTCAATGTATTCCATTACTGCCGGGACATCATAGCTGAGAATAATCATCAGCTTTCTGTTGTTGTCTTCCGCCCATTTAAACATTTTATCGACAAGGTATTCAGTAGATTTGATTCCATAGGCATAATGAAGTTTTCGTGCGTCAGCGGCACGAGTCTGCGGATTTCGCAGGTCTACTTCCACATCAAAAACCTCCGCAAGTTTTTCAAGATAATCAACCGGAGCATCTCCTCCTTCCCGGAGAGTATACAAATGAACAACATGATCGTCTTTGAAAATATCATAATACTCATCTTTGCCGACTAGTTTATTCAATTCTTCCGCGTCTTTAAACAATCCTTCATTTTCAACAAACTCGCCTTTTTCAAGATCGTAACGAATGTGAGCCCAGGGGAAACCATGAACCGGATAACCGTCCTTTTTACCACGCGGTATATCACGACACATCCACGCAACACGATTCCATCTGGCCGCGTCGATGTTACGCATGTAATCGTCGTCCCAGATGTTAAGGACTATATATTCTGCCGCCAAATCATCAGTCGCTTCAATCTGCATAGCTTTGCGGTAAGCATGATAAACTCCGTAGCCGCCAACCCCGAAATTACGGATGGGCTCACGAAAATGCGCAGCCAAAACCTCCTGCCAGGTTTCTCCATCGCTAACCTGCGCCCCTTGAGTATAGCTGTCTCCGTAAGTATTTATGCGGCACGGGGCATCACTATAATTAATCATTTTACGATGACCGCCATTTTTTTCGTAGCGATATTCGGAAAGGGTTTTTCTCATTCCATCCCTGAAAATATAATCTTTCATTGTGTAACCAAGAACCGGGTCAAACTGCAGAAACGATGGATTATCCTTGTCCAGCACCTTGTTTATTTCCGATTGATGGTACGCCGCGGTATGCAGCACGTCTTTTATATTAAATGTCATTTTAAGCTCCTTGCTTTTTGTTTTATTTTTGCCAATTATGG
The DNA here is from genome assembly GCA_964515915.1 of uncultured Victivallaceae bacterium. Taxonomy (GTDB): domain Bacteria; phylum Verrucomicrobiota; class Lentisphaeria; order Victivallales; family Victivallaceae; genus JAHOYW01. The sequence goes on along the minus strand of CAZEXM010000029.1, from coordinate 18,876 downwards.
CTTTGTTATTATCAATTTAATTCTTTAAGTTTAACGATATGCTGTTCGCGTTCGGAAAGTTCAGCAGCGAACCCCAGCTTCATAGTAGCCAGCGAATCCGACACGGGATTTTCAGGGGGAAGCCCTTTGGCGACGAGTTCCGCTATGCGGATATTTTGACCATGAACATTATGTATCCATTCCTGATCATCCGCTTTGTCGTAAGTAATAGTTTCGACAATTGAGCTGACCAGTCTTTCCGGGCTGTCGGTGAATTCCCAGCGGCGGATGCGGCGGCGGAACACGTCGGTTTCAATCGCGCCTTTAGTTCCCATAATATGATATTGCAGGTAGTGCCCATCGTCAGCTTGTTTTTCGAGCATTTCCAGCAAAGGGTCACGGTGATCTGATTCAGCGATATACATCAGAAAATTCAGATTGGCTATCGCCCCGCTTTCGAATCGGGTATTGATCTGGTGGTTGTCAGGATGGTTGAAGTAGTCAACCACATTCGGGGAGTTCAATGAAAATACTTCTTTTGCCTCACTGCCCATAAACCAACGCTGTAGATCAAGATAATGTGAAAGTTTTTCGCCAATCAAGCTGCCTTTACTGAGACTGCGCCAAGAATCCTTGCCATGAAATTCACTGCAATAGTAACGGCAATGACAGTTTACTGGAGTACCTATTAATCCCCGGTCAATCCATTCTTTAGCTTTCATATAAATTTTTGAATAATGCAATTCAAATCCGATTTGCAGAAAACCGCCGGTCTCCTTTTGTACCGCGACCATGCGCTCCGCGTCCTCTATAGTCTCACCCATAGGTTTTTCGCAGAGTACAGCTTTACCTGCACGAAGAGCCAATTCTGTTTGTTCAGTGTGGATATCGTTAGGTGTGGCGATATAAACTAGCTTGATCTCAGGATTATTCAGAATAGAATCCAAATCAGAAGTTGTTTCAATTTCCAGTTCTTTACCGCGAAGCATTGCGCGTTGCACATCCGGTTCACAACCGATTATCTGCTTTACATATGGTGATGCCTTGGCGGCTCCAACATGGGTAGCTCCCATACTGCCAAGCCCCAATACCGCAACGTCGATTTTCTTAATTTCTTTACTCATTGTTCTTTCCATTTAGATTATCATTTAAAAATCCTATTGCTGCTTCCAGCATTTCTTTTGTGATTTCAACATAAGTCAAATCTTCAGGATATCCGTCAAGCCCTCCCCAATAAAGTCATCAGGTATTGTTGTCATAGTTTTAGTTTCTTTTTCTTTATATTGAATGTAGCAATTTCCCACGGCGAAATATCTGTTTTAAAAGAATTTCCGCCATATTGTAAATCACACTCCATTCTATTGTTTTTGAAATTACATTTTTTGATATTTTTAATGGCAAAAGGCAATGAGATTTTCACATGTTCAAGACCGGAATTCATATTGACAACTCTCAATATAAACTCTTCACCTTCTTTATAAAATGCACTTATTCTGACCTTGTCAGAAGATATTTTCAGCTTTTTATTGCTTTTCAACGCTCCGAATAAAACAGGGACTGTTGTCCTTGCCCGCTGGGAAATCCCGGGCATGCCTGATTCCTGCCAGTTTTCTCCATCAAGTACCAATTTGTGTTTATAGATATTTCTCCCACAAGCGCGCTGCGAATTGATTTTGGTCATCCATCCTTCTGTCTGATCCGGTTTAAGGCATACCAGAAAGTGAAGCAGCCTTTCAGGATTGCCGTACCTTCTGAAATAGCGGGGGCCGTCAATTGTTACAAAACCAAAGCTTTCTTTTCCATTTCCAGCAAAAACCCAACTTTTCCCCCAAAATATACCGGGGATTATTCTTTCTATATTTTCATAATTACCTTCTCCTTTGTGTCCGTATTCGATGTCGCTCAAATCCCGGTCTTCCACGCCGAAAGGAATATCGACGCTAAGCTTTGCAGTTTCCGGCAGAGGCATGCCGATACAGATATTTGCGGAGTCGTAGCTCAAATCAGCAATAGTTTTAAGGTCTACACTTGCGTTGTCTTTGTATAAATCAAAATGCTGAATGAAACGATGCGGACCAGAACGACCGGTTCTGGTGATTCTCCAACGCAGCGGTCCGTTTTCCACTATCGTTAAAGTTTCCGGAACAAATGGCAAAGGATTGTCGGCAAAAGAGTTCGCCATCCAATAATCAATCTTTTGCGGGAGTGAAAGCGGTTCAAAAATAGCCGCGTCATTTTTGCTTTTTATATTGCCGCCGGTTCTTTTGTTGGCGGCGCTGACAAGTTGGCCATCTTCAAATTTCAGCTTTATTGTATCGGATTCAAGTGTTGCGTTCATATCCTGCACATTTTCCCGTTCGCTTAACGCTGAATCCTCCCTGCTCCAGGATATGTTGAATTGCGATAAACCGCACGGTGGCAGTTCAGCTTCAACTAAAATAATAAAATCCCGGTTTAATCCGCCGGTGTATACTATTTGAGAAAGAAGCTCTTCGCCATTAACATTTTTTATTGATGGTGTTCTTCTGGCATTGTCAATATTAGGCAAGTCAACTTCCAGGATTTCTTCGCGGTTTTCCGGTAGTGGATTAAAGGCGCAAAAAGAATCAGGGTCATTTTTCTCAATGCCGTCAAGCATGGCTTCAATGGCTTTTTGGGTGATTTCCGAGGAATTCCTGATGACTTTTCTCAAGATAAAATCGGCTTCATCATAGTCTTGACTAAATAAAAACTCTATGGCGTGGGTACAAAACGTCAGGTATTCTTTCCATAAGGATTCAAACTTTTCCTGAGGATACTGAAAACCTTCAAGAGACGCAAGGGCGGAGCTTTCCTCTGCCAGCAGCAATGCTCTGTCCGCTTTTTCCCGAAGATTCCATATGCTGTGTTTGCCGTTTCTGGCAATATGGAAACACAGTTCACATTGATCAAGGGGGCCGCTCCGTTTCTGCAACTTTTCTTTTTTGAGATTATCAAAAACATTATAGGGCGTTCCGAATTCCATTTTCCCGAGTCCGTGGCTGTTCCATTCTTCCATAATTGAGAAGATATTTCTTTCAATGCCATAATAGGCATCCGTATTAGGAGCTAAATCATCGCCGCCCTGACAAAATGAAACAGTCTTCAAACCTTGTTCGACTGGTACTTTTAAATATTTTTCCCAAGCATATTTCAATAAAAAATCAAATTCTATTTTTTTACAGGAAAAATCTATTTCTTTATCCTTTTTATCATAAAATTCTTCCGCGTGAAACCAGCCCTGATAGGAGTGTCTGGTCACTAATACTTCATTGCCGGATAGCCCTTTCCATACAAAGCTTCTGGGAATACCTTGTTTATCTAATCCTTTTTGAGGCCGCCATGCAAAATAATTTTTACACTCCGCAAGGTTAAGGATTTGTGGTACTTGAGAATGTCCAATTCCAACATCAAGATTTGCGTAGCCGTTAAGGCGTGCTTCCGGGAATATTTCATTAACTTCCCGATGTCCGTATATAATATTTCTTATGCTGGTCTCATCTCCAATATGGCTGAATCTGATATTGCTCCAATGACCGCTCAACAAGGCCAGTCTGCCATCTTTAAGCATATCTCGCATAAAAGGGATTTTATTAGCGCGTTTCCTGAGGATAGGTCTCAGTAATTCAGACCAGCCGTCAAAAAAATATTTATATGAAGGATTATCCTCCAAAAGTTTCATTGCTTTATCGAAAACCGCCAGATAGCGTCTTTCATGCCAGTCCCGCGAATGCAGCCAGGCATGGTCAGCATGGCAGTAGGGTATGAGAAAAATCTGTTTGTCAGCCAGATGTTTTTTAATGTTTTTATCGATGGGTTTTGTCATCATAAATTCCTTTTATTATCAAATATTAGTCGTTATTTTCTTCGGACTATTCTTTTCCCATACATCAATCATATGATGGTAATTCTCAACAATCTTAGGAGAAAATACCCCGGTAACTGGCCCGGAATTCATTAATATCATTCTCTCTTTCCCTCCTTCGAAAGCCGATTCGGTCGCTTTTATGACTTCATCCCGATTCCCTGCGCTAATCACCCGCGCTTCCACATTTCCACCCAATGTCATGCGTCCAGCTACCATACATTTGGCATTCGCAAAGGTGATATCTCCATCAGGTGGTGGTTCAACGGGTTCCAGAAAATCAACTTGTTGCTCCATCATTCTTGGAAGTGCTGTTTTAACATTGCCATGGCAATGAACCCAGGCAAGACTGTTGTATTCGTGAATCTTTGCAATAATCTCTGATTCAAAAGGAAAGATCAGTTCATCATAAAGAGCGGGGGAAGCCATCGGCGGAGTTAACTCTTCGGAGCCGCTTAACATAACGACATCAATATTCCTATTAGCAAGAACCACATCCAGAACTTGTATAATTCTTTCCTTGTAGACAGTTGCTATCTCTTTTATGAGATTCGTATCGGTGAGGCAAAGCTCAAGAAAATATTGAAAAGGTAGCAAGCCTGCCACATAAGTTACAGGCGAACTGACTCTCATACGTACAATACCTCGGCTATCAGAACCAAGAGGAAAATCTGCATTAACCGGTGGTTTCAGTGAAGTATCAATTTCCCATGGAATCTCGACAATACGTTTCAAGTCATCGATAGATTCCGCAAAATGTTTTGAGCACCAATGGGTTTTCGTCTGATTATTCCATTCAATAATGGATGTAAGTGCTCCGCTTGGGGTATGAAGTTTGGATAATAAATCCTGTCCTTTCTCGATATTCTTCCAACAGTTCGGCGGAGCGATAATATACCGGTAAACGCCTGCGTCAGGATATTCAACGAGGAAAACACTGTGATCAAACAAGCGCATAGCGATTTCCCGTTTCCCTGTATCTGGCTCACGATCAATGTCAGCTTTGTTTGAGTAATGAAAAAGGTTCTTCAGAAGAATCGGCACATAATCGATGGTGTCGCCTCTTAAAGCACTGAGAAAATTAGTCCTGTTGTTCATGGTATATCTCTTCTGTAAATTAAGGTTATATTAAAAAATTTCAATGTCGGGGCTGGAAAAATAACTGTCCCGGTAAAGACATGGTTTGGAAACCTCCAGAATAAGTGCCGCGCCGTCCGCCGCAATAAAACTATGTTTGGTCTCAATCGGCATACTAAAGACGTCTCCTGCGTTCAATATAGCATCGTCGCCGGCAACAGTCATCACGACCTGGCCTTTAATGACGTTAAATGTTTCATGTTTGATTTTGTGGTAATGATCAGGGCAGCGCTGCTCCTCAAACAAAAATATATACTTACCACAATAACCATTTTCAACATCATTGCAAATCCAGAATTCAGTTTCTCCCACATTGAAGAAATCATTCAGCCCGAAATGGAGCATCAGCGGATTATCATCCGGCATTGTAAAATCCCATTTGCTTAATTGTTCATAACAGCGCCGTAGAACATTTTTCCGCTGTTCGCCGACTACTTCAAAACCTTCTTTATGTTTTTTCTGCATTTCTTATTCCTTTTTACAATTTAATCCAAATCGGGCTCGTCCAGGCAAACACACCACGGGCTTTTGCCAGATTATGCGGATAATTACTATCCACCGCGAACGGTTCTTTTGAGTTCAAACCCGGGGCAGTATTTAAGGCAGCTTCCCCAATCAATTTCAGCCTGAGAAAATAAAAATGATTACCGGGAGTCAAGTCGTTATCAGTGAATGAAAATTGACAAACGGAGCCGCCCGGCGTTTCCCGGTAAATAACCTCGCCGTCCCGGAAAACTTCAACAGCCGCAATTAAATCCGGCGCCTCAATTTCCGCACTAATCAACGGAGCTTTTGTAATATTACCTTCACTACCGATAAATAAGCCGGCAACCCGGAAGTCCATAAAAACAGCGAATCCCTGCGTGGCGATAATCCGGCGCTTGCGATAAGCGTCGAACAAGGCTTCCGGTGTCAGTTCCGTGGCAAATAATCCAGTGAGGGCTCCTCCCAGTCCGGGATTAGCGCGGTGAGCGTCGCTGGAACCGATAAAACCAAATTTATGTCCAGCTTTCAGCTGCTGGATGGAAAAATCACACTCCGCCAGCACTGCCCGCCACGAAGAACAAACTTCGACATTCCATTCTTTATCCGCCTCAAGCAATTCATAGCTGCAATGATGCGGATAACACATGCCGTTCGTCTGCTTGAGTTGAGCGAGCATTTCTTTGTCGGTTCTACTTCCCTGATCAATCCGCCTGAACATCTTTCCATCAGGACCGGGATAAATAACACAGCGGTGGTTAAAATCAGGAGAGAGGTCATGACGGTGGTAAGTAAATTCATATCCCGGAAAGAGAACAAATTCTCCCGCCCGGGTAAAATGACGGCTGAATTCCTGATGAATCTGCCATTCCGCCGGGCTCAAAGATTTGTTAGGGTAGAAATCATTGTCGATCACACACATCGCGTCCAGCCCGGCAATGTCCCGGGCATAATGAATTATTTCATCCGGTTCACCCTCGGCATCCGCGCTGAAATTGGAATGACAATGAGTATCAGCCCAAAACATTGAATACTGTGAATCATTTACCTTCAATGTTCTTCTATTTTTTATAAGTTCCGGAATATTGAATTCCCCCCATCTTTTCCATTTTACATCATTAATTACGTAAGGCTGTTTCCGGTCAATATCTATAGTATCCCCGCTGACAATATTTTCTCCCCTTTCCGCGAATTTAAAGAACGCGACTGGAAGTTTTTTCCCGTCAAAATATTCAGCCACCGCATATCCATAACCGGGATTAGCTATCAGCGACGGTTCCGACCAGCTTTCGCCGTCAAAACAGCGTCCTGCCAAATGTCCCGACAAAGCCGTCGCCTCCGCTTCCACCCGTACCTCCCAGAAACACCACAAACGCCCGGCGGCATCCGTAGAAAGCGTAGGATTTCTGCGCAGTCCCAGGTAACCCTTGTAGATTTCAGATGCCAGCAAACCTTCCCGCAGGTCAGCGACAAGCTGTTTCTGTATCTCAATCTGTCCATTCTTTAATTCTCCAAGCATGGCAGAGGGGATATGATCCACGATACCAAGCTCATCCGTGGTTTCCCGCATCGCGACCCATGAGACAAAAACTTGTCCCTTATTATTGCTGACCGCGTCAGGGCAGAACCAGCGTTCATGAGCTGTTCCCAACGGGTTAATGGCGGAAAAACCAGTATCATTTAAAATACTGCCCGCAATCTCATACTTTCCGTTCTTGTACTGATCCCAGAAAATATGAAGGTTTTCGTTATTCGAACAGATGACCGGACGAAACGCGTCAATACCGGCTTCAGATATTGTTTCAACCAGTTCCCAGCCGTCATCAGTTTGTTTCGCCACCACTATTCTGAAATTTGCGGAAAAAGCCACCCGCATTGTTCCTGAAAAACATTCGCCAACTGGAGGCAGACACAAGGAAGATGAAGAAAAAATAGTTTCCACAGTTCCCAGCGAAAGCGGCTCGTTAATTAGCGGGGTATATTTGATTTTCCAGACATCATCCTGAAACTCATTCCAGATAAGGGCAAGTTGATCGTTTTTGCCGGAAACCAGACGCGGCTGATGATATAAAGGGCCTGGCGGTAATTCAAGACGGGAAACATCACTGCCGCATTTGCGTGTTATAAGTATGGTGTTTTTTGCCGCGCTTTCCATCTGGGCGGCTGTCCACATGCCGTTGGCGTTAACAACACAGCTCAATTTCCTGCCGAAACCGACAAAATCTTTATCGGGAAAGCGAAAACGCTGTTCTTTGAGTTTATTATTTATTTCTGACATTTTGCTCCTAAAGAATCTTTTTTGCTTTGGCGACGACTTCGTCAATAGCTTTGGCTTTATCTGAATCTATTTCATAATGATTTTCAGCAAGAATTTTCTTCTTTTTTTCAATCGCCAGATCAATAATGTCAGTTTCACACTCAGCAGCCAGATTCGCTTTTTCCTGGGCGGTTATCAGGTCAGACTCAAAAAGCTCCCGGAAATTCATCGCGGTGTGCTCTTCGCCGATGAAATTTCCGCCGATGCCGACATTATCAATCACGTCCAATGCCAATGTATCATCATTTACATCAAATGGAGCAAAACATTTTTCAATATGCCTGCCCATTTCCGCTTCAAGAATCACTTCTTCAGGGCAATGACGTTTGCCGCCGTTGAGAATGCCGACCGAAGGATTATAGGAACCGATGCCCGCAATCGCGGCAGTCATTCTGGCGTATTTCTCAAACATTGCCTGCGGTCCCGGAATTTTAGCGTCAATATAGCCGGTACCGACACCAAAGTTCTGACCGTAAAGTTCTTTGAAAACCTTGGCGGCGGTGATGTCCTGGACAATAACTTCCGGAACTGCGAAACGCGCGACTGTACTGCGCATATCAAGCACTCCGGAAATCACGCCACCGGCGACTTTCGCTTCAGGCACCGTAACTTTCAGGGCGGTCATTACTCCTAAAACCTCAGCAATTGTCATAACGACATTTGAAGCAATTGTAACTGGTGAAGACATGCCGCTCATCGGCATAGGAACAATCGTACAGGGTAGATTATGACGAGCAAGCATCAACAGAATACGTCCATCCTCTTCTGGAAACTGCAATGGAGCAATGGTTTCTTTCGCAGTTATAAAGCAGGGATTTTGCAAATATGCTTCTTTACTACCCTTGACAATAATACCGATTTCCATCAATAATTCCAGTTCTTTTTCATTCCATACTTCGGTAGAACCACATTTTGTCGTATATTTTGCCACTGTAGCGGCAGTCACAATACGCTGCATTTTGGGTTCAATTCTTTTATTTTCATGATCATAAAGACATACCACCGGATTGCCGACGATGCCTATTTCCGGCAAAGCTTCTCCCAAACGCAAAGAATTAATCAAGTCCTGGCGAGTTGGTTCGCGCAAAGTCTTGGTTTCCCAGTCAAGGTATTCAATACAGGCACCTCCAATTTTGGCTTGAAACCGTGGGGCGCAACTGCCGGAGACTACGCCGTTAAGAATATTCTGCACATAGCCGTCGGCAATTTCTTTTCTGACCATCTCAATAACTTCTTCAAGCAGTTCCGATGGAAACCTGACAATTCCTGTATTAGTATCAACTTCCGCGCCGCGGCTTTCCAGCGGGCCGTAAAAATCACGGCAGTCAATCCGCAAACCAGTTTTGTTCAGTATCCGCAACGCGGCCTGATGAAGCTTTACCATTTCATCCCTCGATAATTGTCTCGAATTCATACAATTTCCTTAGTTTTTTATTTAATTTTAGAATGGATAGGATTGTTTTTAAAAGAACGATACCACCGGGTATCAATGTATTCCTCTGAAAGAAAACTTGTTCCAGTAGGCTGTTCGCATGAAACCATCCATTGCGTTAATTTTTCCATGAGTTCCAGCCTTACATATCGATATTCCGGACAGTTCCACAGATTTACGTTTTCCTCCGGTACTTGTCTATCGATTTTGAAAAGCTGTCCGCCATGGTGCGGGTCGAGGGCGTTGAAATTAAGTTTCCATTCCCTTGTGCGGACAGTCTTGATATTCGAAGATTCAGCGAACACGGCTTCGCGGCTGGATCCGGGATAACCTTCCAGTGCGTCACAGAAGCTTACCCCCTGTACTTCCGGCGGTACAGGCAGTCCAAGTCTCTCCATAAGTGACGGGAACAGGTCAATGCTCTGGAACATACCCTCCACAACACGCCCGTAGCCCTCGTTTTGCGGGTCATAATAGATAAACGGAATTTTCAGCAGATCATCATAGCCGGGATGGTTCTTGCCGAGTTGACCGTAATGTCCGGCAAATTCGCCGTGGTCAGCGGTAAATACAATGACGGTGTTATCCGCCAGTCCCTGTTTTTCCAGAGCTTTGAGCACGCGGCCGATTTCCTGATCGATAAGTGTAATCAGCGCCAGATGCCGGCAGACTGCTTTTTTAAACACCTCAAGGTTGCTGCGGGACGAACCTATTTTCCAGAAGTCCTCAATCATCGGCCGGTTAATAATACGGCTCTGTTCAAATTTGTAGTAAGCGTCCCAGTCAATGGGAATATCTTCCGGATTATACAGATTATCAAATGATGCCGGAGGAAAATGTGCCGCATGGGGGCGTTCAAATGAACACCACATGAAAAAGGGATTGTCCTGAGCTTTATCCGACTTGAGAAAATCAATCGCGTGATTAGCTGTCCAGACTTCATTTTGTTCCTCTTCGGGAAGATCCGATACCGCCGACATGAAATTCTTTTTGATTTCAGGCTCTGTCCAGTCCTTCTCCTTCAGGCCTTTGGATGGCAAATACTTATCGTAATAATACCTGTCAGTATGCATTTCGTCAAAATCTTTTGACATAGACTCCATTAAATGGTTTTTTCCGCACTGGAAAGTGTAGTATCCTTGTTTTTTTAGTTCAGAGAGGATAGTTGGAAATTGCCTTCTAGAATCGACATTATTAACAAACTGTTCATGAGTTCTCAGGTATGTACCTGAATAGAAGCTTGCTCTGCTGGGGGCACATAAAGCTGTGCATGTAAACATGTTGTTAAAATAGGTACCCTTTGCCGCTAAAGCGTCCAGATTAGGGGTTTTTACCATAGAATGGCCCATAAACCCCAAGCATTGCGCGTTATGCTGATCATCCATAAAAAAGATAACATTGGTTTTTTTCTTTTGCTTGCTCATTTTCTTCCCTTGTTGTTTTGCAATTAGCTCTAAATTAAATAATTTTTCGCTTTTTCTCTAGACCAGTGATTTTTACTCACAGGCAACAGCGGATCTTTCATCACCGCCACACCGTATTTACTTGTAAACTGCCAGTAATCCAATCTGGAAAGTCTTCGATCACGGTTTTTCAGAACGTCATCATGCCAGCCATCATTGAAAACTTCCGCCAGTAATTCTTTAATTATGTCTTTACAGGCGGGGTCATCAGCGCGGTTAATCAATTCGTTGGAATCATCCTTCAGGTTATACAGTTCATAATCGCCCGTAAACTTGCTGTAATAACAGAATTTCCACTCGTCGCGAAGGATCATTCGCTGACAATCGCATGAATAATATTCCGTCTTTATTATATTTTTCCGCGTCCATTTGCCGGTGTTGATTAACGGCGCCAGGCTGTTGCCGCTGACTTTATGATTGAACTCCGCTCCAGCTAGTTCACAGATGGTTGGAAATAAATCCACCAGTGAAATATGCTCACTTATCCGTATCCCGGTATTCTGCTGATCCGGCATCCTGATAATCAGCGGAACCCTGATGCTGTCTTCAAAAAAACATCCCTTGTGCCACCGTCCGTGTTTCCCCGCCATTTCCCCGTGATCGGAAAAATAAACAATGATGGTGTTGTCCAGTAATCCGGTGGTTTCCAGAGAGTTGATAATTTTACCGATTTGTGAATCAAGAAAATCAGTCAACCCGTAATAGGCAATTCTCGCACTTAATTGATTTTCGACAGAAATATTCTCAATATCAATATTTTGCCGATATTCTTTATGAGTCGAATGCAAAGACGCTAAATGCTCTTCGCCGACTTCAGGCAGCGAAACCCGGTCTTTATATTTGTTATAGAGATCGGGAGGAGCAATATAAGGACAATGCGGAGCCATCAACCCCACGGTCATCATAAATGGTATTCAGGATCATTGCTGTGGTAATCCCGCAACCATGCGCATGTCGCCTCAGTAAGCGCTTTGTCATAATCAAGACGACTGGTATTGCCTGCTCCAACCTGAGTCAGCGGGGCTGGTTTTGACATATTACCCAAATCCGGATTCAGAGGAGCCAGACTGTTTTCTGCTGCCCAGAATTCATAAGGCGCATGATCTCCAAACAAGCGCTCAATAAAACCGTGACTCTGATCCGGCCCTTTTAAATGCATTCTGCCGGAGAGCACCGTATGATAACCGGCAATGGCCGCCATGTGTGCATAAGTCGGGACAATGCTGTCCAGAGCGCTGTCATTACCAAGACACTCTGTTTCAAAAGGATAGAGCCCGGTAAGGAAACTCAAGCGGGAAGGTACAGATATTGGACAATTGCAATACGCTGAATCAAAAGTGGCTCCTTCCCGTGACAGGCGGTCAATATTCGGAGTATCAATAATCTCATCACCATAACAACCTGTAATCATCGGGTTATGCTGGTCGGAACAAATTAATAATATGTTAGGTTTATTTTTATTCATTGTGATTTTTTACTTTATATTTATAATTTCAGAACTTCCCACTTTGACAGTTACTTTTTTTGTAAAGTTGCCGAGTAGATTGAAGCCCGAACCTGGTTTTACAGTACAGGTGATGTCCTGATCCGTAGGATTGTGCACCTCGAATTTTCCCTTGCCGGTGCGCTTGTCAAGTAACAGTAATTTTACATCGGGGTTGTCAGCGGTCAGCAAATTTCCGATAAAAACATTGCGCTTACCCAGCTCAGTGTCCACCTGAAGGAAACCCGTCCCGTCTGCCAGTACGGGAAAATGATACAATTCATTGTTGCGGGTTCGTGGTTTTTGTTCGACATAGCGTTCTCCGTAATCATTGACAATCCATTCGGGAATCAATAGCCGGTTCCGTCCTTTGTAGAGAATTCCGGCATCCCAATTCGGGTTGAGTCCTTTAATTAATACCGGCAGGTTCAGCGGTAGTCTGGCACGACTGAAAGTTCCGGTGAAAGCGTAATTCGCAGCTTCAAGCCGGAGGATATAATCCGTACTGAGGACTTTGCCGGTGTTCGGTTTAACTTGATAAGCGGGTTTTCCGGCAAGTCCGAGCTTACCTACAATGTCCTCCATGAATTTATTGCTCGGTTCCGGATTGAGTTTGCTGATTACTCCGAGATAACGATACTTTATGACATCACCTTTTTTCAGGTTCTGTTTGCCACGGCCAATAGACGCCCGCAATGCTTTATTGACAAAGTTGCGGTTTGCATAACCAGTATATGAAATATCGTCTTGAAGGGACACTATTCCGAGGGAACCTTTAAACGAGTCGGAGAAAAGTGCCGCGTAACCGTTCTTAGGAAGGGTGCCCCGGTAAAAGCGTTTCTGTTTCTCCAGAACACCGGACAGGAAAGAACGGCCTTTGCCGGACGCGCAAACGGTTTCCGCTTGTTTCCTGCCGAGAGCACTAAAAATGATGATTGAGCTGGTTTTGAAAGGTTTCAGAATATTCAATTTTCCTTCAACTAATTCAATCAGGGATGAATCCATTCTGGGCGAGAAGAAAGTGTAGCGGATTTTCCCTTGGTAATACTGGTTTGGAACTGCCACTTGTTCCTGGTCGGTTTTATCCAGATTTCCGCTGGCGCTTCTGGGATAATGGTGGTCAATCAAACAGTCGATGATGGTTCCGAAGCGGCTGGCAATTACGGGATGGTATTCAATGGCCGGGCGGGCACTTTCGCCATCGAGCCTTACCCCGCCAAAAATCGGGGTTCCAAAATATCTGAAGTTACGCACCGCTAGATAGTTTTCAAAACCGTGGATATTCTGGAGTTCCTTAGGTTGTCCCCACCATTTGCCGCGCGGCATGGTATTGTAGTTATCGCTGCAGCGGGGAAAGCTGTTTTCCTGTGTGCAGGTCCAGGCCTCCCAGCCAATGGCCTTTTTTCCCTGCATGTCGGTAACCACCGGGACCATTTGGTATTGGCGGTCGTGCCATCCGTCGATATTCATATCGAAGTTTTTTTTGCCATGGAGCAGGTACCGCCGCCAGGGTTTGCCGTTATGGGTATTAATCATGCTAACTTCCTTGAGCCCGACAGGAGAACTGGCCATCAGGTGCAGCCGCCAGCGGTCATTGTCCTTTATTGCCAGATCTGAACTGCCAAAATTGAGAATCCGGTTGTCTTCAATCATCGGGCCTTCAGAGATATACGATGAGCGAAAATAGCGATATCGTCCCTTATACTTTGCGGTGAACCCGGAAATGGCTTCCACTACATTCGGGGTTTCCCAGCGAATATAGCTTTGGAAACCGGTTTTCGCCGCAATGGCTACTGCTGCCGGACTGGTGGTAATGTGGACTGATACCGGGGCAAGATGGTAAGAGTTATTCAATAAGCGGAGATAAGTTGCAAAGGAATTTTCCAGCAGTTTGCCGTTTTTGTATGTGTAAACGCTGATGATTTTAAAATTGCCCTGGCAATATGCCGGTTCCGGATTTTTCCCGGGCGTTACCATGATGATCGGGGGAAATCCCCAGCCACGCACCAGCGGATTGTTTACTCCGAGATGTCCCGGTTTCTTTTTGCTGAACCATGCTGGTTGCGGCCAGAACAGTTTATCTGAGAACACCATCCAGGTATTGCCGGATTCGTCGCGGTAGGTCAGCCCCTGATAGGCCTTGAATTTATCATTGCTGGCTTTGGCGCAGATAGCTTTGAGTTTGGTGAATTTTGCTTCGGTCATCTGCTCAAGGGTTTCCGTAAAAGCGATAAATTGATAACCCGCTTTTTTAGCGGCGGCAATGAATTCCTCCGGCCTGCCTTTGCCGGATGATAATGAACTTCTGGCGCCGATTAATCCTTTCATGAGATAAGGCATATATTTGTCTTTATACCTGGCACGGTCCCAGTTGATTCTGGCGAAGCCGACGTCAATAGCTTTTTTGGCTGGAGGTTTGCTTGCATATCCACCGAATTTTCCGAGTGAAGGAGCGGCAAGGTAGTTCATCATATTCAGCATCAGGCGTTCGCCGCTGCCTTTCATCCCTTTCTTTTCGCCGTTCATGATTAAGCCGCTGTCCCAGAAAATGTGATAACCATCCTGCCAGTAACAGGAACTTGCCACGGGCATTACCGCGATCCGGCCTTTGCCGTAATCACGAACCGCCAGAATCGGCGGTGCAGATTTATATGAACCGGGATTTTCCGCTTGCAGTTTACCAGCTTTCTTACGCTCATAACTTTTCGCGCTTTTTGAACCCCGAACCAGAATTTTCCAGTTTTTGTCGGCTTTTACCGGGGAACTGAAATCAGAGTACCGGGCATAGCCTTTAGTGTAGACATCCGGATAGAAGAATCCTTCAACCCCTTTTGTAACGGGATGGGGAGTGATATTATCGCTCCAGAACAAACTCGCGTTTGACAGGGTTTTCAAGCGGGCTCCATAGTCGGTGATCTGTTCGTTTAATATCTTTATACCGGCAGGTTTCAACCACATATTGAATTCATCAATATCACGTCCGAACTGCCAGCCGGGGTTACGCATCACCAACAGTCCTCCGCCTTCCTTAACGTATTCCAGCAGCAGTTTGCCGACTTTACCGCTGAGTTTTGTCCATAACGCCTTCTGACCGCCTTCACCGCCCGTCCCCAGAAGTACCACGTTAAACTGTTTTAGATAATCCATGGTTACTTGTGGAGAAAACGCCGCGATTTCGTAGGTCCAGCCCTGCTTTTCAAGTTTGCCTTTGAGAATGCGGTGCGGTTTAGCCGCTCCCCGTTTATGCCCCCGGAATGTAGGAGAGCCTTCCTGCTGCTTGCCGATCAACACCAGAAATGAAGGATTCTTTTCCTTTGCTGAAACGTTTTGAGTTATTCCAAGGATGCTTCCCAAAATAATCATAGTTAAAATCCGGCTTGCTTTTACCCAGTTATTGCGCGTCATACTCTTTTCCTTTTAAATGTGTTTGTTTTTGTCAAATGCTTTTAAGAACACTAATAATTGTTTAGCCATAATTTACTATTATTACCAATTAGGATAATACGGATAGAAAGAATATGTTTTATTGTTTAAGGTTTTAGTATTTCTAAAGAATTCGTAATTGCCATCAGCGGCGCTTCCGTCGGTATTGATGTAGTTGGCGCGCTTCTGATGGACCAGACCGGGCCCCGCAGTCGCACCGCCCCTGGAGTAATTGTAATATTCCATTTCACAGTTTTTGCTGAGGCTGTCACTGAACAAAATCTTGCACGGCCGCTTGGAATTTGTCCAGTGAGATATCTTATAACAGCCAAAACGATTGGTGGAAGGTTGGTACTTATTATCATCTTTCCAGTTCGCGTCATCATTCTTCCATAACGCCACACCGTAAGTCCGACTCACTTTTGCACCAAAGGCGCCACCACCGTTCTGTTTCAAGGCTGTATCACGGTCGGTCGGACAATTGAAAATATATGCATTGTTGGGAGAATACAAATCATATAGTAGCTGGACCCAAGTTTGATGGTAGGTTGGATAGTCAGCAAAATATACCGCCGGCCAGAAATCATCAAAATCGCTGGCATAAAAAGCAAAGAAATTATAAATCTGTTTCTGTTGATTACGACAGTTAATCATAACCGCCTTTTCTTTGGCTTTACTCAAGGCCGGCAACAACATTGAAGCAAGGATCGCTATGATGGCGATCACAACGAGGAGCTCCACGAGTGTGAAAATTTTCAATTTATTACAAGACATTTTAAACCTCCATTTTTTTGTTTTTTTCGTTTCAGACATCTTTACTTTTATCTTAGCAGCTTCCTCACAGCTCCTAATAACATGCAACTGTCTCAGCCGTTCAAACACTTTCGCCTCTGAGACAGAGGCGGCTACATTTCGTTTTACTTGTTTATATTTGCTTAGTTTCTTTTGTTGTTTTGCAATGAATCAGTTTGGTTGGAACCTTTACGGTTCTAAACGGCATTGATGGTGTTTCCAGACGTTTCAAAAGTAGTTCCACAGCTTTGCGGCCAATTCCGGCGCGGTCAACTGCCACGCTTGAAAACGGCAGTTTATTATCAGGGAAAAACATCTTCGCCTCGATATCGTTCCCGTAACCAATCAATTCAATATCATCATTACTGATACCCATTTCTTTCATGGCACTGTAAATGCCGATTGCCGTCATATCATTTTCAGCAAGAATTGCAGTCGGCAGCTTCTTGCGGGTCTTAAACAGTTCCAAAGCACTTTCCAGAGCATCATTAATTACAGATGTACTACTTTCCTTTGGATTTTTAAGGGAAACTATGTCCTCGGTCATTCCCGCTTCATTTATGGCTCTGTGATATCCTTCACGACGCAAACTTAATACTTCTCTATTAGAATTAGCGCAAACAAATGTAACTTGCTTATGTCCCCGGCTCTGAAAATAGTCAATCGCACTTTTTACACCTTGAATGTCATCACTTTCCACTGCGTCTACTTCAAGGTTTTTACCAACAAATTCCGGATGGTAAGTAATCACCACCGGCAAGCCGAAAGAACGGGCAAAATTGATATTTCTTTCACTTTTATGAGTTCCCACAAAAGGGATATGGATAATTATTCCCGACAATAAATGATGATTGGCCCGGATATGCTCACGTTCATCATCTAAATTAAAATAATTCATTCGCATGGTCAGGAAATTTTTCTCCCGCAGGTAAGATGTCGCACCATTACTGGTGATTACTGTGTGGGATTCTTCAAAAGCTTCAAAAAACGAGATTCCGACTGCTCGACTGGAATACTCCAATTTCTTTACAGGTGCTTCATCCCGGGCGGCAATGAATACTCCCCGTCCGCGGATTTTGTAGATGAAGCCGTCGTTTTCCAGGAGTTTCAGGGATTTACGCAGGGTCGGGCGGCTGATGCCGAAATAACGGCTCATTTCCCGTTCTTCCGGCAACGCGTAGTCAGGTTTGAATTTGCCCAGCATTATTTTATTCCGTAAAGCTTCGGACAGTTGCAGATAAACCGGGTACGGAGTGCTTTTATCAAGTTTTATATTCTGTAAAGCTGTCATATTGTGTGCAATAAGCTATTGATTTTTTATAGTTTACCTAATGTTTACCTAATATTATAATGTATAAGTTTTTATTTGTCAATAGCTATAGTAAAAATATAACGAAAAAAATCAGAGAAAATGTTAAAAAATATCATCCCCCACTTTTATGCTGAATTGAGTAAATTGGCTGATTTTTAGCCAATCAATTAGCAAAAAAAGGGAATCCGGAAATTCTTTCACGGATTCAGGATGTAATTATAAAAAAGCTAAAAGCTATTAAAAATTGAAGATAAAACATTTCATTGTTTCAGGCATTATTTTGTTGACAAGATGCGGAAGGCTGGATTTAATGATGAGCAAATAGGAAGTGCAATAGGACATTCGTCAACGATGCAAACGCGCTTACGGTGATTATCATAATCCTGTTGATTTATTAAAAGCGTTTAAAAGCGGATAACGACCGCGAAAAAAGTAGACCCAAAGTGGACATAATAAAAAACAGCAGTCTAAATTAAACAGTTAACAACAAGGAGGTTAAGCAAAAATAACAGAATCCTGTCCGGGGTACCATTTTACATAATACAAATAGTTAATATTAAATAAGTTGATAGTTTTTTTATTCATTTGCAATGTCTACTTTCTGTCCACTTTTTTCTTTGTTTTGCGTTGTTTTATACGATTTTTGATGATATCCAGTAAATCTCCTTTTTCTGCACGCATAACAATATGCTCAAAACAGATTCCTCTAGTTTCTTTCAGCAGAATGTTCTTTTCGTTGTCCCAGCTATAATGTTTCATAGAGTATAATAGCACAATGTGTGCCTTTTGTTATACCAATTTGCAATCTAAGGGATAGTATCAGTAAAAAAACCTCAACGAGGTTTCTTATCGTAGCCCAGTGCAACGCGCTGGGTATAGAATAAGATATATAATGTTCCCTGTAGGGGAACTTCAATCATTTTTCGATTATTATTGACCTTATTTTGAAGTTCCCTTACAGGGAACGATTCGTGGGGGCACATGATACCCACGGCGTTGCCGTGGGCTACGGTGAATATCCCCTTCAGGGATAATTAATGCAATCTTTACTATCTCTAAGATTGCAAATCGGTATTATTCAGTGTTTAAGATCTTGCGAATGCTTGAGATGAAGACTCGCTAGTACACTATACAGCTTAAATATTCGCATTGTATATAAAAAATGTAGCTCA
>CAZEXM010000028.1:0-23765 GCA_964515915.1 uncultured Victivallaceae bacterium | reverse complement strand
CCTAGAGGCGCAACGAGCAAGCTGGGATTTTATGTCACAAAGTGCAGAAGATGCGCTTTTTTTTATCTTTTTTTCTAAAGATTTAATTTGTTTATTTTGTTAAATGGTGTCTATTTAGGATGACTGTGTCGAATCAGATGCAATTGTTAGTATTTAAAATGAGTCGACAACTGAAAAGTTGTCGACTTTTATATATGGACAAATAAACAACAACATAGCTAATCAGGCAGGTTCAAAAAATGTATAATTGGAAGACCCAACGCGAACGCCCCGCCTTTCTCGCACTGGCTAACGGTGAAATATTCCGGGGCTGGAGTTTTGGTGCTCCGCTTGATCAAGTAGGCGAGCTGGTTTTTAATACCGGCATGACCGGTTATCAGGAAATCATCAGTGATCCTTCCTATGCCGGGCAATTCGTCACTTTAACTTCACCGGAAATAGGTAATTACGGCTGTAACGAAACTGACATGGAATCACGCGGCCTGTTTTTAAACGGTTTGGTAATTCATGAATTGAATCAACCTTCTAATTTCCGTTCAGAAACAGCACTTGATGAAATGTTGATTAAAAACAATGTTCCTGGAATTGCCGGAGTTGATACCCGCCGTTTGACTATACTGCTGCGTTCGCTTGGAACGCAAAAAGCATTTCTGCACTGTTCCAACAAAGATGTTCCTGAAGCTGACGCCATGGCCCGCGCGCAAGCCTGGTGCGGTCTGGATAATCAGGATTACGCGGCAAAAGTCAGCTGCGGAAAATCCTATGTCTGGAACGAGTCGGGTAAATATAAAATAATAGCGCTCGATTTTGGAATAAAATATAATATTCTGCGCCAACTTGCCGCCAATGACATGCAGTTGACTGTCGTTCCCGCCTCAACAACTGCGGCGGAAATAATGAGCATGAAACCGGATGGCGTTTTTCTTTCCAACGGCCCGGCGGATCCATCGGCGGTAAAATACGCTATTGACTGCGCCCGTGAGCTGATCGGCCAGGTTCCATTAATGGGAATTTGCCTTGGCCATCAAATATTGGGGCTGGCCTCAGGGGCTGGATGTGAACGTTTGAAATTCGGTCATCACGGCTGCAATCATCCGGTGAAAAATTGCGCGACCGGAAAAGTTGAAATTACTTCGCAAAATCACAATTTTGCTTTGACTATGGATAATCTGCCGGGAGAACTGGAAATCACACATATCAATTTAAATGACCGGACCGTCGAAGGAATTCGTCACCGCAGCGCAACAATGTTCAGTGTGCAGTATCACCCTGAAGCCGCGCCGGGACCACATGATTCCGAATATTTATTCAAACAATTTCTTCAATCCCTGGAGCGCTGAAAAACATGCCCAAACGTACTGATTTACACAAAATAATGCTAATCGGCTCCGGCCCGATCGTCATCGGGCAAGGCTGCGAGTTCGACTATTCCGGGGTCCAGGCCTGCAAGGTTTTGAAAAGTGAAGGCTGCGAAGTCATTCTGGTCAACAGTAATCCGGCTACCATCATGACGGACCCGGAGTTTGCCGACCGTACTTACATCGAACCTTTGACAGCCGATATTCTCCACGAAATTATTCGCCGCGAACGCCCGAATGCCTTACTGCCGACCCTTGGCGGCCAGACTGCGCTGAACCTGGCTATGGAACTGGCTGAAAGCGGTATCCTGGATCGCTATAAAGTTGAATTAATCGGTGCTGACGCGGAAAGTATCAACAAAGCTGAAGACCGTGAACTTTTCAAGAAAACCATGCTCGATATAGGGCTCGATCTACCTCGTTCCGATTCGGCGCATTCATTGGAAGAAGCCAGAGAAATCGCCGGGGATATTGGTTCATGGCCATTGATTATCCGTCCTGGTTTCACCCTTGGCGGTTCCGGCGGCGGCATCGCTTACAATCCCGAAGAATTTACTGAAATTGTCATGCGCGGCCTGGATGCCAGTCAGAATACTGAAGTGCTGGTCGAAGAATCCCTACTTGGCTGGAAAGAGTTTGAAATGGAAGTCATGCGTGACAAAAAAGGCAATTCGGTAATTGTCTGTTCGATTGAAAACCTTGATCCAATGGGTGTTCATACCGGTGATTCGATCACGATTGCTCCTATTCAGACTTTGACGGACCGCGAATATCAGGAAATGCGCGACGCCAGTCTGGAGGTAATGGAAGCTATCGGAGTCGCGACCGGCGGTTCCAATGTTCAATGGGCGGTTGACCCCGAAACCGGACGCCGGATTATTATTGAAATGAATCCGCGGGTTTCCCGTTCATCGGCCCTGGCGTCAAAAGCAACCGGCTTCCCGATTGCTAAAATAGCGACATTGCTGGCTATCGGTTATACTCTTGATGAAATTTTAAATGATATTACCGGCGAAACTCCAAGCTGTTTTGAACCATCTCTGGACTATGTCGTTACCAAAATTCCACGTTTCACCTTTGAAAAATTCACCCAAGCCGATTCAACTCTCGGAACCCAGATGAAATCAGTCGGTGAAGCCATGGCTATCGGCCGGAACTTGAAACAGTCTTTCCAGAAAGCACTGCGCTCCCTGGAGACCGGACGCGCCGGGTTCGGCGCCGACGGCAAAGACGAAAGTTTTGAAGCTATGAGCAAAGCAGAGCTTGAAGCTGAAATGATTCGTCCCCACAGCGAACGGGTGTTCGTGATACGGGCGGCGTTTAAACGCGGCTATGATGTTGAAAAAGTTTTTGAGTTAACCCGGATAGACCCTTATTTCCTGCGCCACATGGCGGAACTGATTGCTTTTGAATCAGAAATAGCTTCCGCTGTTTCACTGGAGGGTTTATGCAAAGACCCGCTCCTCTTCCGCCAGGCCAAAGAACTGGGTTATTCAGACCGCCAGTTAGCGTTTTTGCTGAACAGCGATGAAACGGCTGTATGGGATGCACGCAAAGAAGTCGGAATTCAAGTGATTTTCTCTACAGTTGATACATGCGCCGGGGAATTTGAAGCTAAAACCCCCTATTACTATTCCACTTACGGGGAACGCACCGAACCTGTCCGCGACCGCGGCGGCAAAAAATCAATTATGGTCCTCGGCGGCGGCCCCAACCGTATCGGGCAGGGTATTGAATTTGATTACTGCTGTGTTCACGCGGCCTTCGCTTTGCGCGAAGCCGGACATGAATGCATCATGGTCAACAGTAACCCGGAAACGGTTTCAACCGACTACGACAGCAGCGATAAACTTTATTTTGAGCCGTTGACTCTCGAAGACGTCATGCATATTTATGAACGTGAAAACTGTGACGGAATCATCGTTCAGTTCGGCGGGCAGACTCCACTGAACCTGGCGCATCAACTGCAGACTGCCGGGGCCAAAATCATCGGCACCAGCCCGGAAGACATTGATGCCGCCGAAGACCGCGATTTTTTCCAGGAACTGGCTGAAAAATTAAATATCAAACAACCGCCAAACGGCATTGCCACTAATGTTGACGAGGCTTTGCTTATTGCTGAAAAAATCGGTTATCCACTGCTGGTTCGCCCCTCATTTGTACTGGGCGGACGCGGCATGGTCATTGTTTACAAAGAAAAATATCTGCGCAAATATGTCGGGGAAGCTGAAGCTATTTCTCCCGGTAAACCGATTTTGCTTGACCGTTTCCTGATCGACGCGATTGAGCTGGACGTGGATTGTATTTCCGATGGTACCGACGTGGTGGTCGGAGCGATCATCGAACACGTCGAACCGGCGGGAATCCATTCCGGCGACTCGGCGGGAATCATTCCGGCAGCGAATTTATCGGAAGAAGCAATTGTCAAAATCCGCAGACACGCCCACGACCTGGCACGGGAATTAAATGTAATTGGCCTCATGAACATTCAATTCGCGATTAAAGGCGATGACATTTATATCATTGAAGTCAACCCCCGCGCCTCACGTACCGCGCCCTTCGTCAGTAAAGCCATCGGCAAACCCCT
Organism: uncultured Victivallaceae bacterium; assembly: GCA_964515915.1. Taxonomy (GTDB): domain Bacteria; phylum Verrucomicrobiota; class Lentisphaeria; order Victivallales; family Victivallaceae; genus JAHOYW01. Next base: position 19,820 of record CAZEXM010000028.1, on the reverse strand, counting down.
GGCTCGTCTGGCGGCACGCTGCATGATGGGTGAAAGTTTGAAAGAACTTGGTTTCACCAAAGAAATCAATATTCCTTACACGGTGGTCAAAGAAGCGGTATTTCCTTTTGTTAAATTCCCGGGAGTGGATATCATGTTGACTCCGGAAATGAAATCAACCGGCGAAGTAATGAGTCTGGATTACGACCGTAATCTGGCTTATTTGAAATCCCAACTGGCTGCCGGCAGCTCTTTGCCGCTCAGCGGAAACGTCTGTGTTACCCTGCGCGATAAGGATAAGGAACCCGCAGTGGAACTGGTCAAAGAACTGGTCGGTATGGGCTTTATCATCTATGCGACGCTTGGCACTTCAACTATGCTTTACGATAACGGTATACAAACCAACGCGGTGTACAAAATTTCGAGCGGACGTCCAAATATGCTTGATTTGATTAGCGAACACCGGGTTCAATGGATTATCAACACCACCGAGGGCGGCGCCAAAGCCATGGTGGCTGAAATCAAAATGCGTTCAAAAGCCGTTATCAACGGCATTCCGGTAACCACCACTCTCGCCGGCCTGGCCGCCGCGGTCGCGGGAATCAAAAACCAGCAGAAATTCGGTCAACTGGAAGTTTGCACGCTTCAGGAATATCACAAAAATATCAACTACGCTTCGCAGGGGTGAAAACTTAATATTTATACCAAACTGCAGTCCAAAGGTTGGTGAACTTAACCGGCTTCGCCGGGATTTTGAACATCGAATGTTGGACGTTCATTCACCTTTTTTATAGCCCCAGTCAAAAAGTCTACTCACAAAAGCGTTTCTATCTTTGGAACGCTTGAAGCCGGATACAACCGCGACCAGTCTTTTGCCGTTCCGCAGGCAAGTTGCCGTGATGCAAAAACCGGCGGCTTTGGTGTAACCGGTTTTCATGCCGTCAACCCCGGGGCATTTTCCCAGTAAACGGTTCGTATTGTCCATCATTTGGCAATGCCTGCTGCCCCTGGGGCGAAAATATGCTCGTTTCGTTGAAAACCATTTCATCAGCAGCGGGTATTGCAATAAGCGTTCGGCCAAAACAGCCATTCCTTCCGGGCTGCTGACGGAATTTGTTTTGTCATTGCTCGTCAAACCGTGCGCGTTGACAAAATTGGTGCTTGGCATCCTTAATTTGTAAGCACGCTTATTCATCGCACTGATAAAACCGGCCATACTGTTATCACCCAGATATTCCGCCACTAAATAAGCTGAATCATTGGCACTTTTAATTACCATGCTTTTAAGCAACTCTCTAAAAGGATGAGTTTCCTTTACATCCAGATAAACTTGCGAACCGCCCATTCCGGCAGCGCCCGCAGTTACTTTCAGCGGAGTATCCAAGTCAAGCTCAGAACGTTTATCGAGAGCTTCAAAAGCCAATAAAAGAGTCATCATCTTGGTCATCGAGGCAATCGGCACACTGTCCCGCGGATTTTTAGCCCACAAAACCTTATGCGTATCAAGATCGACCAGAATACCGCCACGCACCTGTTTGCAGCCTTTAACGGGCAATTTATTATCCCAAAGCACTTTGCGGTAATCAAAAAATTTGCCGAAATGAGGATTTTCAGAGGGGACTTTGTAAGTCTCGCGAACAGGCGCAACTACTTCTGTAACTGCCTGAACCAGCCCAGGTTCAGGTTCCGGCCTGGAAGAAAAAAGGGGGCTGAGGAAGAAAATATGCGCTAAGACCACAACAGCTAAGATTATCCCGATGGTAACATATTTCTTCATCAGCCTCAATATCCTTTTTTAGTTATCAGTTATCAGTTATCAGTTATCAGTTTTTTTTCTCGCTGATTACTGAATACTTTTTTATTTTGCCGCAAGGCGGTTCAGGGCGCTGAACAACGCGGCAATCGCCGCCCGGTCAATATTTGAGTGTTCACCGGCGCCGTAAATCAAACGTTCAGAGTCTTTATGGCGAATACCCACAAAAGCAATCGCTTTGGCGTCGGCATCGTGTCCCATGGTTCTTTCAGAGAAATCCTCCAGCTTGAAATCCGCGATTTCCGGACAATGCCGCAGGGCATGAACAACTGCGGAAATAGGCCCGTTTCCGTATGCCTCCAGACTTACCGGTTTCCCATCAATTTTTACGTTGATTTTTATTCCGATGGATTCGTCGTCGCGAATGCTGCGCGAAAATTTAGTCATCACATATTTGCCGCCGATATTGACAAAACGCTCATTAAATACTTCCAGCAATTCGCCGGAATTTATCTCGCCGCCCTTTTTGTCCAGATATTGCTGGACTTCAGCGCCAATTTCAGGATGCATCTGCTTGGGCGCGTAAATGCCGAATTCTTTTTCAAGCACAAAAACGATACCGCCCTTGCCTGATTGACTGTTGATGCGGATAAGTTTTTCATAAGCCCGTCCAAGATCAGCGGGATCAATATGCAGATAAGGTACTTTCCAGCCCTGCTTAAAATATTCGGAGCTTTTATCCCTGCAATCCATACCCTTGCGGATCGCGTCCTGGTGCGAACCGGAGAACGCGGTAAATACCAATTGCCCGGCGTAAGGATGCCGGACATGAACGTCCAGCCCGGAGGCTTTCTCAACGCATTTGACTATTTCAGGCATATTTGAAAAATCCAGCCCGGTATTTATTCCGCGCGAAAAGAAGTTCAGGGCAATAATGGAAATATCCAGATTACCGGTGCGTTCGCCGTGTCCGAAAATTGTACCCTCAGCCCGGTCCGCACCGGCAAGCAGGGCCATTTCGCTGGCTGCTACCGCGCAGCCCTGATCGTTGTGAGCGTGAATACTGATTGTAGTTTCGGCGAGATAAGGATAATTGCTGCAGAAATACTCAATCATATCCGCGTATTGATAAGGGGGGCGGCGTTCAACCGTCGCGGGTAAATTCAAAATGAAATCATTTTTCCCGCATACCCCCCATTCTTTTTTAACGGCTTTGCAGACATCAATAGCAAAATCAATATCGGTGTCAGTGAATTCTTCAGGAGAAAACTCATAAGCCACCACTCCCCGCATGCCCGCGTCTTTCAGCGCTTCTTTGATCATGCGGGTGCCATTTATCGCCATTTGCCTGACTTCTTCGCGATTGTGCCCGAAAACAAAACGTCCATGCAGATCTGAAGTCGGCACATAACAATGCAGCAAAGCCTGTCCGGCTCCTTTGAGAGATTCAACGGTACGGGTAATCAAATGCGAACGGGCCTGCGTCAAAACCGCGATACGAACATCATCCGGGATGTGATTGTCCTCAATCAGGGTGCGGACAAAGTCAAAATCATCCTGTGATGCCGAAGGAAAGCCGACTTCAATTTCCTTGAAGCCTATTTCAACGAGCATTTTAAAATACTCGAGTTTGGTTTCGGGGTTCATCGGGACCGGCAGAGCCTGATTGCCGTCGCGCAAATCGACGGATGCCCATATTGGTGCTTTTTCTATTTTTCGATCCGGCCACTGCCGGTTTTTTATTGCCACTGGTTCAGGGTATACATATTTAGGATATTTCATAATGTTTTACTCCGCAAAACAGAAATACTGTTATATTTTAAGAAATGAAGCGGGAAGAAGAGACGATTGATAGAAATTTTAACACTAAAGCGCCCGGCGGCCGAATCCGGCGCCGGGGTTTTCCTCCATAAATATTTTTACCAGCAATGTTCATTTCCTGTCAACCCAATCGTCATTTTTTTAAGTAATTACCATTTAATATACAGTAAATTTTCAAAAACTCTACTAAAGAAAGAAAAAAAATGAGTTCAGCAACAATCCGTGTCCACCAAAAGAATATTCCGCCAAGACGCAAAGGCATAAAGAAATTTCTATTGTTAGAGTTTCGTTAAAATTGTGCCCGCCGCCTTGTGCCGGGCTGTTTCCAGCAGTATATTAGCGGAAATGAAACATAAAATTAACACAGGGAAAACAATTATATTAATGAAAAAAATGTTTAAAATTTTACCTTTACTGGCTGTTATCGCGATGACTTTGACTGCTTGTTCCGAGCGCGGTTCCGCTGAAAATAAGCTTGTCGACAAAATAAATATCCTGCAGGGAAACGAGCAGTGTGCTTTGCCCGGTGAAAAATTTAAAAAAACATTGCGTTTTGAACTGTTGGGTAAACAGAAATCCGGTTTGCTGGGCGGCAAAGGCGAACGTCCGCCAATTGCTAAAGTTAAAGTTTTGTTTGTGCCGCTTGACGGTTCGGATCTGAAACTTTCCGCCGATTCCGCGTTTTCGGACGCGGGCGGCAGCGTCAGCGTGGAAGTAAGCGCCGGGCGTAAAGTCGGTGATCAATATTTGCGGGCAATTGCTCAGGATAAAAGTGTCCTGGTTCGTTTTGTAACCGGTATTTCGATTAGCGGGACGGACCAGGAATGCGCTACGGGACAGTTGATGCATGAGCCTTTAGTCGTCAAAATCGTCAACGCTGACGGTAAAGCCGTTCAGGGGGTGCCGGTTTATTTCAAAATAAGCTCCGCGCCGGGCAGCAAAAAAACTAAAGCCAAATTACAAAAAACATACGTAGTCACCAATCAGGATGGTGTTGCTGAAACTAATCTCAAACTCGGCGGAAAAACCGGGGAATACAATATTAATGTCGAAGTTGCCGACGTCAAAAATAATTATCATATCCGCGGTATCAATGTTCGCGAATTGGGCTTGAGTTTCTGGTCGGTGATAATCAGTGTGCTTGGCGGACTGGCAATATTCATCTTCGGAATGAGACAGATGAGTGACGGTTTGCAGAAAGTCGCCGGCGAAAAAATGAAACAAATTCTCCACTTCTTTACAAGCAACCGCTTTGTAGCCGTTCTGGCCGGGACTTTCATTACCGCCGTGATCCAGTCGTCAAGCGCGACGACGGTAATGGTAATTGGTTTTGTGAATGCCGGATTGTTGAATTTGTTCCAGTCTATCGGAATCATTTTCGGCGCGAATATCGGAACGACGGTTACCGCGCAGATTATTTCATTCAAGCTTTCCGGCATGGCCCTGCCGGCGATAACCATCGGCTTGTTGATAATGTTTTTCAAGCATCGCCTGGCCAAAGGCTGGGGCGAAACCATTTTAGGTTTCGGCCTCTTGTTTTTCGGTATGTCGATTATGAGCCACGAACTGAAAATGCTGGGCGTTTTCCCCTCATTCATTAACTTCTTTCAAAGCTTTGACTGTACAAGCGTCAATGGTGCTATGCCGATTGGCGCCATATTGGGCGCCATTGGAATAGGGACTTTGATGACGGTTGTTATTCAAAGCAGTTCGGCTTCAATGGGTATTGTGCTCGCGCTTGCCGGTGGAGGTTTGATTAATTTTTACACCGCTGTGCCTTTGCTTATCGGTACCAATATCGGTACGACGGTTACCGCGGTCCTTGCCTCGCTTGCCGCTAATAAACATGCCAAGCAGGCGGCTTTTGCTCATTGTCTGTTTAACTTCAGCGGCGCCGTCGGGATGATGATATTATTTTATGTTCCGTGGGGCCCGGACAAGATTCCGGTTTTCATGTACTTTATAAACTTCATAACCAGCGGTGATGTTTTCGCGGCGGTTCCGCAAAATATTGTTCGTCACATAGCTATGGCTCATACTTTTTTCAATGTATTCAACGTTTTATTGCTGTTGCCGTTCATTGGAATCATTGCCAGAATATGCGCGTTCTTTGTCCCGGTCACGGATGAAAAAGCGGTCAGGATACAGCCCCTGGAGCCGCATTTGCTCAATACTCCGTCCATCGCGCTGGAACAGGCTGTTCAATCCATTCGTTATATGGTTAAAGAAGCCTGGGCAATGGTTGATCGCGCCATTACGGAGCATTTCGTCAAAATCAAAGTAGATGATGATGAATTCGAAAAACTGGCGGTACGCGAAGATGAAATAGACAAGCTCCAGGAGGATATAACGGAATATCTCGTGCAAATTACCCGCCGTGAATTATCCGATGAGCAGGCGGAATTAGTGCCCTTGTTAATGCACTGTACGAATGACGCCGAACGCATTGCCGACCACACCGCCAACATCCTCACTTTGACCAGACGTCTCGCCAAATCCAGGCAGAAATTAAGCGGCCAGGGCCAGGAGGAAATCAATACTTTGTGGGAAATTCTGAAAAAACAGGCCCATAATGTTGTTAAAGCCCTGCACGGTACGGACAGTAATATAGTCAGCCACGCGCTCCGGGACGAAAAAAAGATAAATAAACTGGTTGACGGGTACGAAAAAAATCATGTCAAGCGCCTGCAGGACGGCAAATGCAGTGCGGCAATAGGTATAATCTTCATCGAAATGCTCGCTGAAATGGAAAAAATAGGCGATCATCTCTGCAATATCGCTGAACGCGCCCCCAAAATCCAAAGCCAGTATGTCAGCCTGGGATAAAAAGGAGAGGAGGGGGGAGAGAACACGGATGGACACGGACGAATAAAGAAAATTTGTTACTTTATATTTTGTTTTGCATTTTGCATGCTTTGATTGTGTTCTGCATGAGCATGGCGATGGTCATTGGGCCGACTCCGCCCGGAACCGGAGTGATAAAGCCGGCTTTTTCAGCGACTTCGTCAAATTTAACGTCCCCGACAAGACGATAAGCGCGTTTGGCGCCTGCGTCCGCGACGCGGTTGATGCCGACATCAATAACCACGGCGCCTTCCTTGACCATATCCGCCGTGATGAATTCGGGTTTGCCGATGGCGGCAATTAAAATATCCGCCTGGCGGGTGAGTTCCGGCAAATTCCGCGTTTTGGAATGCACACAAGTAACAGTGGCGTTTGCGCCGGCGGCTTTCTGCACCAACAGCGAAAACATGGGTTTGCCGACAAGATTTGAACGCCCGGCAATGACTACGTGCCTGCCGCAGGGATCAATGCCGCTGCGTTCGAGCAAAATCATTATACCATAGGGCGTGCAGGGAAAAAAACCATCCTGTCTGCCAATAAGCATTTTTCCGACGTTCTGTTCATGAAAACAATCAACATCTTTTGCCGGTCCGACAGCGGCGATGACTTTTTCTTCATCTATTTGCGGCGGTGGCGGGAACTGAACCAGTATTCCGTTGATTTTCGGATCTTTATTGAGCTTATCGATCAGTTCAAGAACTTCTCCCATCGCGGCGTCCTTGTCAAAAACATGTTTAGCTGAATAAATACCGAGCTCCCGGCATTTGCGGTCTTTCATATTGACGTAGACCTGTGACGCCGGGTCTTCGCCAATCAGAACAACCGCCAGTCCCGGCTGTAAATTGTAGTCCCGCGCCAACATGCTTATCTCTTTGCGGCTTTCCTCGCTAAGCTCAGCCGCTATTTTTCTACCGTCAATTATCTGTGCTGACATGGAAAATCTCCCGAATTGCTGTAAATTACATATGAATTTGAATTTTGAATAACATCTGGAAACAAAAAGTAAAAAAGCACTTGTGCTTATATAATATTGTCGGGCTTAAAGAAATTTCAAATGGCTTATGAGAAATTAATTAATGAGATTTTTGGTTTACAACATTGCCTACGGTACCGGAAGCCCCAGCGGGAGCTCCAACAACGTTTTGACGTCGCATCGCTATATCAAGGCGCACGACAGGCATTTTGAGAAAATTATTGACTTTATCAAGCGGGCGGACCTTGATGTAATCGGCCTGGTTGAAATCGATACCGGTTCCTACCGCACCGACCGGATGGACCAGGTAAAAAAAATCGCCGGGCATCTGAATCATTTCCACGTTTGCGGCGTCAAATACGGACAGAATTCATTTCTGCGCAAAATACCCTATTTACGCAGTCAGAGTAATGCTATCCTGACCGCGCTGGAAAATGAGGATTCAAAATTTCACTATATGCCGCGCGGCGTGAAAAAACTGGTTATCGAAAGCAAAATCAACAATGTGAGTTTTTTCCTCGTTCACCTGGCCCTGACAAAAAAGGTCCGGCAAATACAATTACGCTATCTGGAAACCCTGATTCCCAAAAATCAACCCCTGATTGTCGCGGGTGATTTCAACACCATGCAGGGAAGCGGTGAATTACGGAATTTTATGCACAAATGTGGCCTGAGAAGCGCCAATAATGACAACAAAGCAACTTTCCCATCCTGGGACGCACGGAAAGAACTTGATTACATTTTATGTTCTGAAGACATAGAAATAAGCAGTTTTGAGATTCCGCAAGTGAAATTTTCCGACCATCATCCATTAATTCTGGAATTTGACATAAAAAAGTAAAAAAGCACTTGTGCTTAAAATATTTTCACCATGTGTTTACAGCTGTCCGGCCCGACATCCCCCCAGGAATCCGTGTCAAATTGAAATTTTACCGTATGACTGGTTTTCAGCCGCGCGATGCGCTCGTTACCCAGAAGATTGATCGCCTCCAGCAATATTGGATTGTGCCCGACGATGATCAAAGATTTTATTTTACTGTCAAAATGTCGAATATACGAAACAATTTCTTCCGGACGCGCATGGTAAAGAACTTGTTCGCTGACCAGCGCGCTTTCCGGATACCTGATGCCGCGCGCAATTAAGCGCGCGGTTTTTTCAGCTCTGGCGGCGGGACTGGAAACGATAATATCTGCGTTGACTCCGCCGTCATGAAGCAGGCGACCGAGAGTTACGGCATCAGCCATGCCTTTTTCGGTGAGCTCGCGTTCCATATCCGAACCGGTGGTCATTTCGGTTTTCGAATGTCGAATCATTAACAAATTTTTCATCTTGAAATATCCTTTTTTACCGGCCCGGACAGTTCGGGTTCCATGTGTATGGTCGCGGCGATTTTAAATTCTTTGAGCAATTCAAATTCTATTTGTTTGGTGACGGCATGAGCATTTTCCAATGACATTTGACCATTAAGATGAATGTGAAAAGTCAATTCCGTATGATTTCCGTAATCATGAATATGGAAATGATGCACATAAACTTCCCCGTCGCCGTATTTTTCACAAACTGCTCTAACTTTTTCAACTAATTTCTTACTTGGAGAACGCCCCAGCAAAGGGCCGATCGCGCCTTTCAGGATGTTAAACGCCGCATACATGATAATGACCGCGACAATTATCCCCATCACGCCGTCAAGCCACCAGACATGTCTGCCAAAAATAATCCCGGCCAGGATGATGACTGAACTTATCGCGTCGCTGCGGTGATGCCAGGCATCGGCTTTGAGAGAAGTCATTCCAGTAAGTTTGCTCACCCGAAAAGCATACTGCGCCATTGCCTCTTTGCAGAGAATAGTAATAATCATTGCCCACAAAGCCCAATTTCCGTAGTTGGCGGCTTGATGTAAATTCAGGCGTTCAAGCGATTTCCAGAAAAATTCCAAGGCTACCATTGCCAGCAGGATGGCGATAATCAGCGAAGCGATCAATTCCGAGCGTCCATGTCCGAAGGGATGTTCCCGGTCGGCAGGTTTGTCGGAAATTTTCAAGCCGAACAGTAAAATAACCGAAGTCAGGGAATCCGACAAACTATGCCAGGCGTCGGCGACAATTGCCACTGAAGCGGATTGGATACCCACCCATAATTTAAAAACAAACAACAAAATATTAGTGACTATTGACAGCCAGCCCGCAAATCGTGCCTGAAACTTGTAATGTTTTGTATCTGTGTTGTCGATACTCATTGAATATTCGCCTCATCTAAGGGGTATTCTGGTTTAAACTTCCTTAATATACGCCCGAAATTAGATTATTGCAGGCGAAATTGATTGAAAAACGTAATAAATATAAGTATTTTATATGAATAAATAAGGAAAGCTGATGAATGTTGAGAAAAAACATCCGGAAATTACGATTGTATTAGACCGTTTACGCAGCGCGTTTAACACTGGTAATATATTTCGTATTGCCGACGCGATTGGCGCGAAGGAGATTATTGCCTGCGGCTATACTCCCGCGCCGCCGCATCCGAAATTAGTAAAAACCGCTATGGGCGCGGATAAAATGGTGCCCTGCCGGCAGATGCCGGATTCTATCGCGGCGATCAAGCAGCTCAGGGCGGAGGGAGTTAAACAGATACTTGCGGTTGAATGCACTGACGAGAGTGTTTTTGCCTGGGAATACGATTATGAATATCCTCTGGCGATAATTATGGGCAATGAAGCACTGGGGATTGATGAAGATGCCTTGAAATTGTGCGATGCGGTGATAAGTTTACCAATGCTGGGGCAAAAAGAATCAATCAATGTCGGGAATTGTGCCGCGGCGGTGCTTTACGCGATAATTGCTTCAACAAAAAAGTGAATGCCGTTTGGAAACAATAATTATGAAAGTTAAACTTATTGGAAAACACCTTGATGATATAAGTCCTCTACTGAAGGCAAGGGACTTTGAATTGACAGATGACACGCCGGATTTGATTATCTCGCACGGCGGCGACGGCGCTTTCCTGAATGCGGAACGTTTATACCCGGGTATCCCGAAACTGGCGCTGCGCGATCAGAAAACAGCAGCTCTCTGCGACCAGCATTCCTACGAAAAACAACTCGATAATTTTTGCGCGGGGAAAATGACTAAAACAATTAAGTCAAAGTTGTACAGCAGCTTTAACGGCAGGGAAATGCTCGGGCTTAATGACATTTTCATTCACAACTATAATCGCGGCAGCGCCATGCGCTACCGGGTATGGATAAATGATGAACTTTACGCTGACGAGATTGTCGGGGACGCGGTAGGCATGGCAACGGTTCATGGCAGTACCGCATATTACCGCAGTATTACGCACAGTATTTTTAAAATCGGTTTAGGTTTAGCATTCAGTAACAGCACCGAAGTCGTTAATCATTTAGTTTTACCGGAAGACGCTGTAGTCAGAATAAAAATAATTCGCGGCCCCGGAATCATGGTCGCGGATAATAATCCTGATATCGTTGAAATTCCGCAGGACAGCGAAGTTTCTATCTGCAAATCCACAAAAAACGCGGTTATTTACGGACTTGAAAACTTCATGTGTCAAAGCTGCCGTCTGCTGCGTCATCCCCGGCAGTTTAAGAATGAAAACCCTTTTATCCAGAAGAAATGTTAAGATGAAGGTATTAATATCCGCGGGCCCGACCCGTGAAAAATTAGATATTATCAGGTTTTTTTCCAACCGCTCGTCGGGGAAAATGGCTTATGCTTTAGCTGCGGCCGCTGTTGAACGCGGCTGGGAGGTCGTAATGGTCAGTGGCCCGGTAAATCTAAGGGCTCCGGATAATGTCCGTTTGATCAAGGTGGAATCCGCCGCCGAAATGGGCAAAGCAATTTACGCGGAAGCTTATGACGCTGATTTAATTATCATGGCCGCCGCCGTCGCGGATTTTACTCCCCGGAAAGTTTGTGAGCATAAAATCAAGAAAACTTCCGGTAATTTAACAGTAGAGCTTGAGCCGACTGAAGATATTTTATTTACTTTGGGACAAAACAAGCCGGATGGCCAGATATTGGTCGGTTTTGCTGCCGAAAGCGAAGATTTACTCGTCAATGCCCGGAGCAAAATGCAGCGCAAAAACCTTGATTGGATAGCGGCAAACGACATCAGCAAAGCGGACTGCGGTTTCGCGGCGGACGCTAATGCCGTAACTTTGTTATCCCGGAACGGCGAAAAAATTGAAATTCCCCTGGACAGCAAAAAAAATGTCGCGCAAAAAATTATTGAAGTCCTGGAGCGTTCGGGCATGGGCGAACACGGATGAACACGGACAAACAATAATAACACGAATTAGGGGTCATTTTCGGGGAGTTGTACTAAATGTTGAAATTGATAATTATATTTTCGAGTGGATTTCTGCTGGCGAATTGTTGCCTGGCGGTTTTTTTCGTTAATAATGATTTCAAGAAATATGGATTCACCTCACATAAAAATATTTTGCTTGAAAGAGCTGACTGGGGATATAAATTGCGCTACAGCAGGGAAACCCCTAATACATACTCTTATGTTCTGGGAAAAGTACCGCAAGCTGAAAATTTTTTCTCCGCGAACGGCCTTGTTTCGTTCAGCTTCAAGGCGCGTTTATATCCGGTAGCTCCGAATACTCAGCATTTGCGCCGTATAATAAAAGCTTATATCAAAACATCACTGGGGATTACCAAAGTTAGAAAAGTGAAAAACGGTATAATGTGTACCCCCGCGTTTGTGGTCAGCATGAACGACAACTTGACTAAAAGCAGCGCGACACGCAAGGCGACACATCGCAGTTTTCCACTGCAATACAGTAAACGCTCTGCGGATTTACCTGAAAAACCCAAAAAAGGGAAAGGTGTGACTCTTTTATTCAGAGATACCCGGCTTTTGCCGATAAACCTTTTTCAGAATTATGATATGAAGGTAATTTTTGATTATCGTAATAAAATTGTCAGTTTCAACTGCAATGGAAACAAAGTTATTTTAAAAGATGACTTCCTGAAGGTTTGGAAATATTTCGGCCTGGCAACCCTGTTTTCCACTATCGGAGTCAATCAGAATACAGTAATCGCACTCGAATACGAATTCACCACCATTAAAACGGGCGGCAATGAAAGACGTTTTAAAAACCAGGAAAAACAGTCTGTTTTCCCCCGGCTTGACTGTGCTTACTATCAGCGCCTGATCGACTTGTATAAAGATGTTGACGCAATGTATTCTCTGGGCATGAATTACTATGAAGGCAGCGGCGGCGCTGAAAAAGATTACTATCAAGCCGTTAAATGGTTCAAAAAAGCCGCGCAGCATGAACATGTTTTCGGACAATATTATCTGGGTTTGTGCTATTTGTATGGACGTGGAATTAAACAGGACGATCTACAGGCATGGAAATGGATTTTACGCTCGTCCAAATATTTTTATGATAAAGCCCAGGTTTTGGCGGCGCAGTGCGTTATTGACAATGTAAAAAAGACAAATGAATTTAGACGGGCAAAATTATTGCAGTCGCTTCTTGGGCCGGCGTTTTTTCAGGGTAACGCCAACGCCTGTTTTCTGCAGAGCTATTGCGCTTATTATGATGTGGCGAAAATGCAGATTAAGTATCTTGATGGTTTCAAAGACGCCGCCAGGCGCGGGCATCCCAAAGCTTTTTATTATTTAGGAATGCATTTCGCTAAAAATAAACGGACGCGAAAAGTTGCATTTAAATGTTATTTACGGGCGGCGGAACTTGGTTTTGTGCCGGCTTTTGTCAAGCTGGGCAAGTGTTACCAGGAAGCTTTCGGCACGGAGAAAAACCCGGGCGAAGCTCTCAAATGGTTCAAGCTGGCGACGGAAGAAAATAATCCGGAAGGAATTTTCAGGCTGGCGTGTTGTTATCTTTTGGGGAAGGGTTTGGAAAAGGACAGAAAACAAGCGATTAAATTGTTTACCCGTGCCGCGCAATATGCTTCGCCGCGGGCATTGATCGCCTTGTTATTGCTGCAGGAAAACAACTCGCCTGATTCTCCGTCAAGTCCGTTTTTTTACGGCGGCGACAAGGCGGGAAACGCTGAATGTACGCACAAAAAAAACAGCACTTACGCAGGCCGCCGGGCGATTTGTCTAAAATATGGTATCGGCACTGTTAAATCTCCTGAAAAAGCGTTGTCCCTGCTGTACAGAAGCGCAAAATACAATCATTGGATGGCTTTTGAACTGGCTGATTCTTACGGATCCAATAAGAATAAATCAAGGAACCTTTATACGGCAACAGGCTTATACAGAAAAGCCGCCGCAATGGGAAACGTCCGCGCCCTCTGGCAACTTGGAAAGTTGTATTTTGAATTGGGAGAGAGAAATCAAGCGCTGCAGTGTTATCGACAAGCCGCCCGGAAGGGACACGCGGAAGCCGCATTTGAGCTGGGCAGGCTTCTGCTTAAGGAGTATGTCTCTAATCAGGCCGCGGATCAGGCTAAAGCTTTTGCGTTCTTTGAGCAGGCGGCGAAGAATGGTCATATTCGAGCTTATTATCAATTAGGAGATTGCTATTACAAAGGGCAGGGGGTGAAAAAGGACGTCAAGCGTGCCGCGGAATACTGGAAAAAATATGAAGCGGCCTTTTTAAAACAGCAGGACAATTCCATTCATGGTTTGTATTGGAAAGCTTTACCTTATCAACGTCCGATCGAATACGACAAAAACGGTTTGCCTATAAAATTCCACAGCGGGCTGAAGGACAAGAAAGAAATACTCGCTTATTACGAGAAGTATTGAATGCGACGGCTCCGCCAAATAAGGAAAACAAAAATAATTTACATTAATATAGCATAAAATAGCTATAATTCACTAACGATAAGCAAGATATATGCTATTCATACCGATTTGCAATCTTAGAGATAGTAAAGATTGCATTAATTATCCCTGAAGGGGATATTCACCGTAGCCCACGGCAACGCCGTGGGTATCATGTGCCCCCACGAATCGTTCCCTGTAAGGGAACTTCAAAATAAGGTCAATAATAATCGAAAAATGATTGAAGTTCCCCTACAGGGAACATTATATATCTTATTCTATACCCAGCGCGTTGCACTGGGCTACGATAAGAAACCTCGTTGAGGTTTTTTTACTGATACTATCCCTTAGATTGCAAATTGGTATCAGCATGCACAAATTAACTAAATTATTATTTTCCAATGCAGAAACGGCTGAAGATATTGTCTAAAATATCAGGATCACTTTCTTCGCCGGTAATCAAAGCCAAAGCGCTGATTGCCGAACGCAAATGCACTGCCGCTAATTCCCAGTCGTTGTCGCCTAAATTCACTGCCGCGCCGGGCAGGGCTTCGATAGCTTCCTGCAGGAGTTTGGCGTGCCGGGCGTTAACTGCTATTTCAGGTTCTCCGCTATGCGGAAATTCCCATACGGCTTTTTCTAATAAATTTAATAAATCCTCAATCCCCTGAGACTTTAAAACAGAAACTTTCAGCGATGGACACGGCAGGCCGGGCAAGGCCCGATCCTGGATTAAATCTGATTTATTCCAGATTGCTATTAAATTTTCTTTATCAACGGTATGGGTATTCATTTCGTTTATTTCCGCGTCCAAATCCCTGGCGGAAGCGTCCAGCAGCCAGAATACTATCTGGGCTTGTTTGATTGACTGATGGCTGCGGTCGATGCCGATGCCTTCAATTAAATCCGTGGCTTCACGAATTCCGGCAGTATCAATTAAAGTAACCGGAATGCCGCGCAAATTAGCGGTTTCCTCCAGGGTGTCCCGGGTTGTTCCGGGGACTTGGGTAACGATTGCCCGGTCAAAACCCAGGAGTAAATTTAACAAACTGGACTTTCCGCTATTCGGCTTGCCCGCCAGAACTACCCGGATGCCGTTGCGCAAAACAATACCCTCACGCCCGCTTTCCAGCAGTTTGGCTATGTTCGCGCCGATGTTTTCCAATTTGTCGATGAATACGGAAGCATCCGTCCAGTCGAGGTCTTCGCCGGCAAAATCCATGCGGGATTCACATTCCGCTAAAATATCAATCAGTTGTGCCCGCAGTTCTCCAATAGAGGCAGACAATTTCCCTTGAATCTGGCGTTCCGCCAAATGTAATGCCATGTCGCTGTGTGCTGTTATCAGATCGCAAACCGCTTCTGCCTGGGTCAAATCCATTTTGCCGTTAACAAAAGCCCGGAAAGTAAATTCGCCCGCTTCGGCGGAACGTGCTCCGGCCTGCAGGGCTGTATCCAAAGTTTGTCGAGTCGCCAGTACGCCGCCGTGACAATGTAATTCCACGACATCTCCGCCGGTGTAGCTGTTGGGGCCCGGCATATATAGCGCCAGGGCGGAATCTCCAGCGCTGCCGTCCTGGAGGACGATTTTGCCGAGCAGCATTTTGCGGGCATTTTTTTTATTAAGTTCGCTTTGTCCGCGCCAAATTTTTCGCCCGATTTTTAACGCGTCGGCACCGGCGATGCGGATAATCGAAATAGCTCCGCCGACGCCGGTACAAATCGCGCAAATTGTATCTTCAGTATTCATAGCTGATAAATCCTGGTTTTTCTTTAGGCTTAATTTAAAGCTGAAAACAACTTAAATCAAGCCGGGAAAAACGATTTCAGACGGCTTTTTCCCAAGTCTGTTTATTGTTGAGCCAATTGCAAAAGTCTCCACAACAGATTTTTGGTTTTATACGGCATCTTTTGATTTTGAGCTCATTCACATAGCTGCGGGTATGCTCAATCGCCCCAAAGTCAAAATCTGCTCGCCTGAAACACTAAAAAGCATGTTTGGGTTGGACTTTTGCAATTAGCTCTGTTCTTTATTAATTTGTAAAAAAATGAAAAGCTTGTATTTTCGAAATTTACTGCTATAATTAATAGAGGATTCAAATAATGGTTTTTCCACAGTGTTTTGAACTTTAAATATGAACTATATGCTTAAAATTGACCGCTAACGAAATAAAGGAGACTATATGAGTAATGAATATGCAGAACTTAAATACAATGGCACGACAATAAAATTGCCCATAGTTGTCGGCAGTGAAGGCGAAGTTGGTATTGATATATCCAACTTGCGCAAAACTACCGGTATGGTAACTATCGATCCGAGTTTTTTAAATACAGCAGTATGTTATAGTAAAATAACCTATATTGACGGCGAAAAAGGCATTTTGCATTATCGCGGCGTTTCTGTTGAAGAGCTTGTCAACGAGCATCGCTTTATTGAAACAGTTTATTTACTGCTGCGCGGTAAACTTCCCAAACCTAAGCAGATAAAAAAATTCTCATTGCTTTTGACGGAATATTCCCTGCTGCATGAAGATATGCGCCACTTTTTTGACCGTTTTCCCAGGGCCGCGCATCCGATGCAGATTATGTCTACAATGTTCAATGCCCTGTCGACATTTTATCCTAATGTGGATTCTCTTTCCATGCGGGAGGATGTGGATATCTGCGCCGCGCGCCTTATTTCCACTTTCAGGACGATGGCGGCTTTCGCGTACAAACGTTCGATCGGTGAACCGGTGGTTTATCCGCGCAGTGATTTACCTTATTGCGCAAATTTTTTGAATATGATGTTTTCATCGCCGGTACATCCTTATGAGATTAAGCCGGAAGTGGTGAAAATTTTAAATACCCTGCTGATCCTGCATGCCGATCACGAACAAAACTGTTCGACAACCGCGGTGCGAACCGTGGGCAGCGCCCAGGTTAACTTGTATTCGACTATTTCCGCGGGTATTTCCGCTTTGTCCGGCCCTTTGCACGGGGGAGCCAATCAGGCGGTTGTTGAAATGCTTAAAAAAATTGTTAAAGACGGTGATGTGAAAAAGTATATTGACAAAGCTAAAGATAAAAATTCCAGTTTCCGGCTGATGGGTTTCGGACATCGCGTTTATAAAACTTTTGACCCGCGCGCCGTACTTATCAAAAAAGCGTGTCATGATTTCCTTAAAGCGATGAATATTGATGATCCGCTGCTTGAAGTAGCTATGCAGCTGGAAGAGGTCGCGTTGAAGGATGAATACTTTGTGGAGCGTAATTTGTATCCGAATGTTGATTTCTACAGCGGAATTATTTATCGCGCGATCGGTATTCCTGAAGACATGTTTACGGTGATGTTTACTTTGGCCCGAATGCCGGGATGGATTGCGCACTGGAAGGAAATGATCAGCTTGAATACCAAGATAACCCGTCCGCGTCAGATTTACATTGGCAAGCCGATGCAAAAGCAAACAAGGCAGAATGAAAGCTAAAATTTCACAGTTTTGCGACAATTTAATCTCTTTGATCCCGGGAATAATTACCGTTGTTATTTATATGGCGGTAGTAATTATTTTCGCGGATATCAAATTAAGCATGCTCCTGCTTATCGGCGGTTTGCTGATGGGCTTGATTCTGGGCGCCATGGATGTTAGCTTTCTGCCTTTGCGCCCCTTGATTGTAACCTACACCTTAATATCCGTATTTTCATTCTTTTTCCTTGCTTATGAAAACGAGCGGGTGAACTTCGGCGTGGAGGATTTGATTGTCGTGTCATTTTTCGTAACCGCCATTTTGGTAATGTTGCTGATAGCCATGACCAAGCCGGACAGCCCGAGTAATTATATCATCAAAATCATCGTTGACTGGTATGGTGTGATACTGCTGTTCATCTTTTTATTTTCCATCTATTATTTTGTCTGCCACGCCCTGGTCGATAGCAGCGGAGTTCCTCAGGACGACCTGCAGACCTGCGCCTATTTCAGTTGTATAACTTTTACCGGCCTGGGTTATGGCGATGTTATACCCCGGCCTGAATTCAGAATGGTCGCGGCGCTGCAGACGATCGTTGGTTATATCTGCATGGGCGGGGTCGCGGCGATGATTTACTCGCTGATTCAATCCCGGCTGCAGGAGCAGCGCAAAGCCAAAAGACTGGAGGAAACAGGGAAAAAATGACTGATTCGGATTTTAAGTCTAAATACGCGCGTATTTATGAGTTTGTGAAAGCTAAGCTTCAATCAGCTCCCGGCTGTCATGATTTTGACCACACCCGGCGGGTTTTACACAATGCGGAAAAGCTCGCCGCTGACCTGCCGGAAGCCGAGCTGCAAATCATCCGCCTCGCGGCGCTTCTGCACGATATTGCCCGTCCCGGCGAGATGGGCGGCAAGGGTAAGCCCTGCCATGCGCGGGAAGGTGCCGCCGCCTGCGCTTCCGTGCTGAAAAAGAACAATTTTCCGGCGGCTGTGATTGAGCGGGTCTGCGCCTGTATCCGCAGTCATCGTTTCCGGGGGGACGGCCCGGCGCCTGAGAGCCTGGAAGCTGAAATTATTTATGACGCGGACAAACTTGATTCCATTGGAGCTATCGGCATAGGCAGGGCTTTTCATTTTGCCGGCCGCGAAAACGCCCGGGTTCACAACAGCATTGAAGAAGCCCTGAATTCCAGGGAGTACAGCCGTGATGATTCAGCCTATCGCGAATATCTGGTAAAGCTTCGTCATATTTCCAATAGAATGCTGACCGTGCCCGGCAGGCGTTACGCCGCCGGCAGAGCCGAATTCATGCATAGTTTTTTTACTCAGCTTGAAAGTGAAACGGGAACACGCAGTTCCTGTTCAGGTGATATTTCAGAAATTAATCAATAAAGTTACGGGGAATATGCCTTTGGGATTAAAGTTTATTAGTCCAAGCTGGATGCATGATCTTTTTCCCTTTTCCGCTTTGAATTCTTTAGTCTGGAACTCGTCGTATGTTTTGTCCGGTCGTTCTGAAATGTTTATAAGGCCGATTTGCAGTCCTCTTAAAAGGGTAGTGGAAACATTGAGCATGCCCAGCTGAAAACCGGTAAAAACAGCATCGGCGGAATTTACCCACGCGCATTGAAAACCGTTGGAAACGGCATGTTTAGTGGCCACGTTATCCACACTGTCGGACCCCGCCTGGTTGTAAACTATAGCTAATTGCACTCCGTTCATTTCGATTTCAGCAATATTGGACAAGCCCATGCTTAGGCCATTCATAGAGCCGTATGTTTTATTCCATCCGGCGAATTGAACCCCCTTAGAGTTTCCTGACTCACAAATAATACCGACGTCAAGACCATTTACCGCCTCATTATAGGTGTATACGCTTGAAAGGCGGAAACAGGTGATTTCAGTTTCCTCGCCGAAAAGCTGTATAGGAGAATAGAATCCAAGTTCAAACCAGGCACTTTTTTGTACTTCATCATCATTCTTTTCCGCGGCCCGGCAAAATGTAATTCCCATTGACGCGACAATTAAAAAAACAATGAATTTTTTACCTTTAAGCATACTAACATCTCCTTGATGAAATTTTGGTTTTGTCAAAAGGAGGAAAGGATAACGCTTTATCACATAGAACTTGTGTTTGAGTTAACATTTAAATAATTCCTTATCGTTGAACCTATATATACTTAAGTTTTGCAGTTCGTTTTTCTGCTTGATATTATGATGCAATTTTGA
>CAZEXM010000027.1:0-24089 GCA_964515915.1 uncultured Victivallaceae bacterium | reverse complement strand
AAAAAATACCAGCATTTACAGCAAAATAAAAGATGCGCCAGGTATTACGCTTACAATGGAATAGATTTTTGTCGTGACAAATTAATTTCAGAATTGAAACAATTCTACGGTTTGAAACTGAAAACAAAACAAAACAAAACTGGCAAGACGCAAATATAGTAATCGGTTTAAGTTCAAATCCAAACATAAAAACTCTTCTTAAACAACTCAAAATAGAAAAAGTTTTTAAACGAATACAATATGATGGTTTTGCGCTTATAATCAACAACGAAAAAATATTAGTTGCGGCAAACGAAAAACGCGGCTTATATTATGGAGTGAATGCCTTGCTTGAGTTAATCAAAATGAGCTCAGGAGACGTTGGAGCTCCCAAAGTATGCAAAGTTAAAATAATTGATTGGCCACGTAGTAAATTTAGATTCTTCCATCACATGATGCACGGTTTTTATCCTCGAAATAAATATAAAGTTGACTTTTTTGATAAAATGTTGGAACGTTTTCCAATGTCCTTTCGCTTTAATGGCTTTCTGTTTGAAGTTGGGGATTATTATAAATGGAAAGCTGCTAATTTGGGAAACAGTTACAGTTGGTCTCCTAAAGATTATTCCCAGGTGGTTGATTTTATTAACTGTCGTTATATGCCTGTAATGCCTTCAATACAATCTCTTGGACATATGAAATGGTGGCTGTTTAGGGGAAAACGTTTAAAAAATTTATGGGAAAGCGGTTGTAACGATGTTCTTTGTACCGGAAACCCCGATTCTTACAAACTGCTCTTTAGCCTTTACAATGAAGATTGGAATATTTGCTCACGTAATCCTGAATTCAAACCAAAGTATTTTTTAGTATCCCTGGATGAAGTGCGTTGGAAAGTTTCTCCGGAAAAAACTTGCAAATACTGTCAAAATATTTCTAAGAAGAAAATATTTTTAGAACATATAAAAAAATTAAATTCATTTATTAATAAAAAAGGCGCAAAAATGATGATGTGGACTGATATGCTTACGGAAGAACATAACGGACTTAATGAATTTAAATGTTCTGAAATATTGAATCAGATTCCGAAAAATGTAATAATGTGTCATTGGTCAAATTTGGATTTTCCTTCTATTAATAAATTCAGCAAACTTGGATTTGATAACTGGAAATTTTTGACTGCATATAGTGAATCCAGAGTCGGCGAAAAAGACGTTAAAGGATATGCTTTTAACGTCTGTACCTATCATTGGTGGCTTTCTAAGACCAGATGCCCTAGTAACAGCAACTATGGTTTAATGGCCCAAGCATTATTTTTAAATAATTGCTGGAATTCATTGCCCAACGATGGCAGTTCAATATGGCGGAAGAATACCAGGATTTACGGTAACTTACTCATGCGTAATTGGAGCCGAAAACCATTATTACATGCAGGGAAAAACCTTTACACTTTAGATTTAAGTGCGATAGCTAATACTTCTGTAACAGGAAATAAGGGATGGTTTGGAGAAGGCAAAAATCTTGATCTTTCAAGAGTTGATTTTAAAGTCAAACAGCTCGCGGGAATTCCTGTCGAATTTGCCAGGGTAAAGGATAAAGTACAATGCTATATCCTTAGTCATAAGTCATCTGGAGTAATAACTCTTGAGAAAAAGGTAGCCAGTTTGATTTTATTGCATGCTGCGCATCTGGATCCTAAAAAAGCAAAAAATTATTGGAATTACAAATACTATAAAGATCCGTTGGAGGGTAAAAAAATTGTCAAATATACAGTATCTTATACAGATGGTAGTAAAAGTATTTTTACGATTAACTATGGGTGGAATATTTCTGAATGGCGAATAGACCCGCTTTCAAAAAAGGAGGTATTTTCTAAATATTTAGCTAATGCCCGTTTTGTCTGGGAAGGACAAACCCCATATGCTGCCCAAAACAATATAGGTTCTGACATTGCCATCTATCAATATGAATGGGTAAATCCATTTCCGGGCAAAACAATTCAGTCAATTTCAATTACTGCATTGGAGCCATATGTTTCCTATGCATTGTTGGCAATAAGCGCTCGCGAAATAAAATAATAATGGAGAGAAAATGTTTCAAAAAAGTTACGATACAATTATATGCGGCGGCGGCCCTGCCGGAGTGGCAGCGGCGGTGGCGGCGGCTAGGACAGGTGCGAAAACATTGCTGATAGAGCAGACTGGCGCCCTCGGAGGGATGGGCACTAATGGCCTGGTTCCAGCCTTTGCTCCATTTTCCTGGCATAAAAACGCTCCTCTGATTACCGGGCTGGCTGGAGAAATTCTGAAAAAGCTTGCAACAGTCGGTGGTTCGGACTTAGAGCTTTGGCCTTCTATTGATCCTGAAAAGCTGAAACTTGTTTACGACCGATTGATCGTTGACTCCGGGGTTACGCTCAGGTTTTTCACCACACTTGCCGATATAGAAAAGTCAGGAAAAAAGCTTGTTTCGATAATTACCCAGAGCAAGTTTGGAAAGGAAAAATTTCAAGGAAAAACTTTTGTAGACGCTACCGGGGACGCCGACTTGTCTTATCTTGCCGGATGTCCAACCGAAAAAGGCGGTGCGGATGGTAACCTGCAGGCCGTATCTCTGTGTTTCATGCTGGCCGGGATAAACAGCAGTGAATTATTAATGGCCGCAGGAGATAAGTCATTGCTGGATTACTTGCGTGAAAAACTTGACTTAGCTATTGAATCAGAGAAACTTAAAAACACTGCCAACTTTCAATACCGGATCATGATGACCCGACTTGATGTTGAATCGGGAATCGTTCCGTTCAATTTTGGACATATTTTCGGTATTGATGGCACCAATCCAGATCTGTTGACTAAAGCTATGCTTGCAGGAAGATTGCACGTTCATGATTTTGTAACATTCCTCAAGAACGAAGTCCCTGGCATGACAAATGCCAGAGTGGTTGCTACCGCTTCGTTGCCTGGCGTTAGAGAGACTCGCCGCATAAAAGGGGAATTTGTGCTTAGAAGTAAGGCTTTTACAGATAGCGAGAGACATGAGGATGATATTGCTGTTTACGATTATCCTCCAGATGTACATGACAGCAGGCATTTTCACCAGCGAACAGAAATGACCAATCCTTATATGGAATTGGCAAAAATCGCTCGAGAAAAAATATATGGTATTCCATTTCGATCTTTAATTCCATTAGGAATAAACAACTTATTGGTTGCCGGGCGCTGCATTTCCGCAGACCGTCCCATGCAGGGATCAACCCGGGTAATGCCCTCATGTATTGCTACCGGGCAAGCGGCTGGAACTGCTGCGGCAATTTGTGTGCTACAAAACCTGGAAGTTTCGCAGCTGGATTTTAAAGAATTGTACCAGGAATTAGACGTACAAAATACTAAAAATAACGGAATCATTAACCAATAAATGAATTTTGTATTCAAATAAAAATGGTCTTAAACCATAAAGGAGGGTCTAAAGAAAAACATAAATTTACTTTAATAGCGCTAGAAGATGTTTAAACATGCAAAAAAACAGGAGAATCACAAATGAATACTGAATCCTATATTGTCAGGTCTTTCTTCAAGCTATTTTTCTTTCTTACATTTCTTTTTTGTACAATTTTGGGTTATTCGAAAACCATTGCCTGGTATGAGTTTGATAAAGGTTCACAAATTACTGATTCATCCGGAAATGGTTTAAATGGTACTATTTTTGGAAGCGACTGGACAGAAAACACGACTTTTAATATTTATCAGAATAACGCAAAATCATTTAACTCCTCTGGTTATAACACTTATGTTTCAGTTGCACACGATTCTGCTTTTGATTGTTTTAGCAATCAGTATACTTTGGAATTCTGGTATAAAAACTTGGGCAATCCATCTGGCAGTATCGGCAGAATAATCGGCAAAGGGGATGCATATAACACTGGTTTTTCTCTGCGCCTGAACAATAGTGACAGAAAGTTGATTTGGGTGGTTGTTTATAATAAAAGCGCCACTCCGCATCGGATATATTTAACATCCAGCACGGCTTTACAGGATAACCAATGGCACCACATTGCAGTGACGGCGGAAGATATTCAAAATGGCAACCAGATAGACACTGTCGCTAAGATTTATATTGACGGTAAACTGGATGCCACCCGCACAAAAACAGATTCGGAAGGGTTGAAAACAACTATTCAACCACTCCAGATGATGGGGGCCACATATTATCCCCGAGGGGTTATTA
The DNA here is from genome assembly GCA_964515915.1 of uncultured Victivallaceae bacterium. Classification (GTDB taxonomy): domain Bacteria; phylum Verrucomicrobiota; class Lentisphaeria; order Victivallales; family Victivallaceae; genus JAHOYW01. The sequence continues at coordinate 19,889 of CAZEXM010000027.1, read as the reverse complement.
CCAAAGTAAAAATATCTGATGTTGCTTTAGATAAATTTGACACTCCCTTGAGACTAAGGGCGCTGCATCTTCATTTGAACAACATATATTCGAGCTACTACGACAACATGATCAGGGGTGATATTGACTCTGCGGCGGCAAGCAACTACACGCATATCATTCTGCATATCAATAATTATATGGATTATACCAGCGATCCGCTCGGAAATTCCAACTCCGTGTATTCCCCGACGCAGATAAAAAGTTTGATCGCGTATGCGCACAGCAAAAAGCTTAAAGTAATACCTGGAATCAGAATACTAACACATGCAAATGAAATGTTTTCGGCATTGCCCGGTAATACAAATTATCAGCCGACAAGTCCGACTCCCGGACAAATGGTGGTCTCCAGTTCCGGCAAGACCGCCAACCCCTATTACTCATACAACGGCCATACTTTTACCGGCATTACCACCAATATCATAACGGAAGTCTTGTCGCTTTTTTCAGAGCTCTACGCTTCCGGAGATATTGATTACGAATATCCTGATTACATATTAACTGGGTTCGACGAACTACAAAACAGTGAGTTGCAATATTTTATCGACAACTGCGGCAGTCAGGGAGATACTGTCAGGTCAAAATACGTCGGGACCGTTAACAGCGCTAACAGCATTGTCAGCAACATCAGTGGCGGCAAGACGAAAATGATGATGTGGGGCGATATGTTCCTCAGTAAAAAACTTGCCAATGCGCCATATAATGATACTGATTTTTTAACTTATCGCGGCGCATTTAACGGAACGGCGGATAATGTGTACCTTGCTGTACTTAATCAGGAAATTTCGTCAAATATCGTCATTGCTGACTGGAACTATTCCATCAATACAACAGGTTACCCAAGTATAAAATATTTTAGCAATAAAGGTTACCAGACAATTGGCACAAGTTGGTACAATCTGGAAGCAATACAGTGTTGGTCTGACTATATACATAATAATCTTGGTGGCCTGACAAATGTAATTGGAATGTCTGCAACAAGTTGGAGCGATAACAACCGGTATATTTACTATCGAGCAGACCGTTTTGAATCGATGCTAACCACCTCTGGTTCGTTGTTCCTGGAAATTGGCAGCGTTGAGGGGATGAAAAATATCCCGGCAGCTACAACTTTCCGCTGTTATGCCAAGGATAACAGCCTTTACTATCTGAACACCTTTTTCAATGATTCCGGAAATGACACAATATATCTTTCCGCATATGTGAACGATACAGAAACCCCGCAAGGGCAATTAACCGGGACTTTCTACGTCAAACCACATTCCGGAACATCCTGGACCGCAGCAACCTCTATTTTCGCCACGGATAAAAATATAACTAACGGCAGCGGAACGTCTCTGTCCCTGACCTGCCATGGCGGATACGATATCCCGTATGCCGCGACCACCGGACCATGGGACGTTAAGTTCGTCTATTATGACGCCGATTCCACGTCAGGCTTTGATACTTCCAAGGACAATTATGTAGTCCGGGAAAACGCCTTTATCATCAATTCTACCGGCATAACTGATTTTACTAAGAACAACTGTATTGCTTCTTACAACTTCAACCTATCGGGAAACAGCGTGCCGAACGATCTACCGGGAAGCAGCGCTTCCGACGGGACAATCACTGGCAATGACTACCAAGCCGATACAACTCTCTACAGTTATTTTACTGCAGGAAAAAGTTTCAACACTTCCGGCTACAACACCTATGTATCAATTCCAAACAATTCCGCGTTTGACTGCTTCGGAGATCAATATACGTTGGAATTCTGGTATAAGAACTCCGGTGATCCATCCCACAGTATCGGCAGAATAATCGGTAAAGGGGATGCATATAACTCTGGTTTTTCTCTGCGCCTGAACAATAGTGACAGAAAATTGATTTGGGTGGTTGTTTATAATAAAAGCGCCACTCCGCATCGGATATATTTAACATCCAGCACGACTTTGCAGGATAACCAATGGCACCACATTGCAGTTACCGCGGAAGATATTCAAAATGGCGCCCAGATAGATACTGTCGCCAAGATTTATATTGACGGAAAACTGGATGCGACAGCGACAAAAACTGATTCGGAAGGGTTGAAAACAACTACTCAGCCCCTCCAGATGATGGGATCCGCATATTATCCTAGAGGAGCAGTTGCGGATGTGAAGATTTATAATTCCGCGCTTTCTGAAGATGATTTGAAGGCGGGTGTGTTCAGGGCGGATTTTGATGAAGACGTGCCGTCTGCTTATAGCATTACCGCTGATCACAGTCGTTTTTTCAATTTAAGTAATACCGCTAACATCTCATTCTCATCGCCCGGGGCAAGCGGAACCGGCAAGTGCGCCTATTTCAATGGCACAAATTCCAAGATAAAATTTCCTTATTATGAAAATCTGGAATTGGAGGATTCTTTTTATGTCAGGTTCAAATTGAAAATTACCGACTCGACGGCTTCACATCAGGTAATAATTCAAAACGGGAGTTCTTATGGCCGCGGATTCGAAATACGCCTGATACCAGACCGGAACTTCTATATCAGGTTATGGACTTGGCTTGACGACGATTCCGGTAATAGTACTGCTAACGGATTTAGCACAACTACCAATCCAATTTTGCTAAACCAGTGGGTTGACGTTGTATTAACTTTTGACAGCCAGGTAAAACAAATCAAACTCTATGTTGATGGAACATTGGTTAAAACTGTAAATACCTCAACTGGAAAAAGAGTAAAAGCCAAAAGCATATATCTTGGCAGTTTCTGCGGAGGAAGCTCTTTGCCATTCGGCGGATATGTTGATGAGCTGATTATTGATAATTCAGTTTATTCGCCATAGCAAAAAAACAATCTTTACAGGAATATAAATAATGACTTTGTTCCTGTAAAGATATAAATTGAATAAGTATCTGGAAGGATGGTTGTCGCTAGCTCAATCCATCAGAGAAAATATTGTTTCTGAATTATAAATTTCAAACAATAAAGGTAATTAAAAAAGTTTGAATTGAACAGACGTGAACATCCAATTACGTTGATTTGAAAATCGTTAAAACGAGTGTGATTGAGAATGCATTTAAACGATTTTCGCAAAAAATATCTTTAGCTCGACCAATGACTGTTTCGGTAAAAAGGAAGTACGATTTACACTAAAAAAGATAAAATAACAGTCGATATAATGAAATATATGGATAAAAATAGAGTGATTTAAATAGGGAGTGAAACAAATGTAGAAAAATAACTGAAACAACCAGAATAACGGATCATGGAAGCTTTGCAGCATGGTAAGTTGGCATTGGATTGACGTATAGAACAGTAGGTGTTAAAAAAACTCAGGCTGTCAAGTTAAGACATGCCGGTAAATATGGTGATTTTATTATCACCTGCTACTGGTGCGTCTTTTTTTTGCGTCAATTTTACCTAAATCGGATATTACTGACTAAAAGTTGAGGGTATTTCCGCAGTAAAAAATTTTTATTTTTACTGACTACACCTTATTCCGCTTTTAAATTTTAAACTTAAATATATATGTTGTCTATTAAAAATCAGGTTCTTCTGCACTTTGGTACACAAAATTTCTAGAGGGATAGCCAGAACCCTTAAACCGTCAAGGCTCAATCCGGCATAACCGGTCGCAACCAGTCTTATGTACCATACTCAACGAATTTCAGGATTTCAACACAGTAACTTCAAATACCCCGACAGTAAGGTTATTGAACGCATAAACGCAAGTCGTTTCAATGTAGAAAATGCCGATGGAGCGCACTATAATTGAACTACGAGCTGAAATGAGTATCAGCGCCATTGCTAAATATTTGGGAGTGGACTGGCGTATTGTTAAAGCAACAGAAAAACGTTATTTAAAGAAAAAGTTCAAGAAAATCAAATTGAAGAATGTCAAAACAATCGGCACTGATGAGATTTATGTTTCCCGTAAAAAAGACCAAGGAAAGTTCATAAGTATTGTTCGTGATCTGGAATCCGGTGCAGTCCTGCATGTCGGAAAAGGCAAAGGTGCGGAAGCGCTTGCGTCATTTGGAGCTAAACTCAAACGGGCAAAATGCAATATTGAAATTATCACTATGGATATGTCAGCGGCATTTATTGCTTGGGTAAAAGATAATCTACCGAATGCAGAAACTGTATTTGATCATTTTCACGTTATAAAACTGATGAATGATAAATTGGATAAAGTTCGTCGCAGAATCACAGCTACTCTTGATGATGAACACAAAAAGCTGCTCAAAAATCAACGTTTCCTGTTCCTGCGGAATGTTGAAAAACTTGAACCGGATGCAAAACTATTACTTGATAATCTACGTCAAACTTTTAAAGAACTTGGTGATGCAAGCATGTTGAAAGAGGCCTTGCGAAGTATTTATCGCAAAGCAGAAAATGACACTCAAGCGGAAGCGGCATTAAGAAACAGGTGTTCAATTGCAAGGCAAACTGAGGTCAATGAGCTTGTGCAGATGGCAAAAACCATTGAAAAACATATGAGAGGAATTACGGCGTTTTGGCGAACAGACGGATTGCCAAACGCCCCGATGGAGGGTTTTAACAACAAAATCCGTTGGCTTATGCGACAAGCCTATGGCTATCGTGATGAAGAGTATTTCCACTGGAAATATTTGACCTACCGAATCTAAAAACCAAGAAACTGCTATGAATCCTTGCTCTTCATCGCAGTTCTCTTACACGTTTAACATTTTCTAATTCGCTTGAAACGTTTGGCAAAACAGCACTGTTATCAGCAAGTCTTTTTTCAAATGCTTCTTCCTGTCTAACAAGCATGTTATTAATGCATTCATCGACAAGTTGATTCATTTATGCTGTAGATAACATTCCATCCCCCATCTGTTTGAAAAGCAGTAACACCAGTTGATGTAATATACTAGCTCTTGTTCTGGCTGTTTGCAAATCGCTAGTCTTAAGACTTTTTCTTATTTATGTTGTTCTGCATATTGATGTGATATGTTTTGGAACCTTTACTCTGAAGTAATACCTTTCTCCAATCATTTCCGTGTACTGTGCAGACGTATTCATCATTACCATCCTTGGCTAAAGAACACAGCTATTTTAGTGCTTGTACCAATTTGCAAAAGGTTAGTAAAAACACGGCTAGAGACAGCCGTGGCTACATTGTAGAATCGAGAAAGATGTAGCCGCCTCTGTCTCTAGAGGCGCAAAACTGTTAATGCAGTATATTATTAGTAACTAACTCTTAGGTATTGCAAATTGGTATTGGTGCCCAAGCGGTGCCCAAAAACCATCATTTTGATGGGTTCTAAAAGATGAAATCTAAGCTCAAAAAGAAGCAATAAAAGAGTGGTACCCGAGGAGGGGCTCGAACCCTCACGACCTTTCGGTCAACGGATTTTAAGTCCGTTGCGTCTGCCATTCCGCCACCCGGGCATATCTATGAGACCGTTACTGTATATCAAATTACCTGAATTTCCACAGCTTTTAGATGAAATATTATGATTTCTTATTTGAAATTCTTAAAATCCCCCGGTCAGGTAGTCTTTGATGCGGTATGGATAAAAATAGATGACTAAATTGTTTTCAGGTGTAATGTAGGCTTTGACGATAATCTCATGAATCCGTTTGAACACTTTGTCTTCTTCATAGTCGCGCAATAAAGAACGTAGAATTTTCTGGACCTGCTGTGCCGGCAAAGGAAGATCCCCCGCTGAAATCGATTTAAGATCAAGCTGGACACCTTTTTTATCAAGACCCGGCTTGCCGGACAAAGTCAGATTAATGTATTTTCCGAAAGGCGTGTTAAATTCAGTAGGGAAAGAATATTTAATATCAAAACGGTTTTCTTTGAAAATGACTTTATATGGACGTTTTTTAGGAGTTTTGCCGATTTGACCGGCGCTGAATAAAAAATCACCGATTGAATCGGAATTGGAGATGGTGACAATAAGGGCGTTAACCTCTGCCTGGCTGAGGGTCAGTACACACACTTTTCCCGGTTTGCTTTGCAAAAGCAAAGTTGTTAAACGCTTGATAACTTCAGTTTGATGAAAAATGTGTTTGGGAGTTAAAGGCTCCACGGCATAGGTCTGTGCAGGATCAAAAACTAAATGCACGAACCAGACTAATATCCAAAAAAATAAAAGTGTGAAAAAACCTGAAGAAATCAAAATAATTTTGAGAACTTTACTTTTCTTCAGTTTTTTTCTGTTAGCTTTTTTGGAACTTTTTTTTCGCATTTGAACAATCCTAAGTGATCATGCTCACTTAATTTGAGAAAAAACAGCCGGACGTATGTACACTAAAGCTGTCAGGTCATTATCAAAATCCTTATACTTGCATTCGATAAGTTTTTCAAAGGCTAAATGTTTAACCCAACGTATTTTCGCGAACTCTTCAGGCGGCAGAACAGCCTTGATATTAGCCGAATCATAATCCAAAGCGGCTATTTGCGGATAACTGTTGTCAGCAAAAAACTTTTGTGCCTGCTCATGATTAAGAACTTCTGTCCGGCCGGAAGGAACTGGTTCACCCGCTTGTTTTATCAGCTCAAACAATAAAACTTCTTTGTTGCGGCCGTCAAAAACAGTCACGACTTTATCGCCCTCAGACAGCTCGACAGCACCGGCTAAAGCAACAGCACCCGGCACACAACGGGTTTTAACATCGTTCCGCCCCATAGTTATCCCCGTAATCAAGGCGGCAACTAAACGCATCCCCGTGAAACTTCCCGGGCCGCTGCCTACCGTCCATCTGTCGATTTGCACCGGAGTAATATTGGATCTGTCCATAAGTTCCAATATCCAGTCGCTTAGTCCCGAAGAACTGCGGCCATGCATTGCTTTGTGCTCAGACAATAGTATTTTAGCACTGATGGTTTCCGCTAAAGCGAAACCGGCAAATTTTCCGGATAAATCAATTGCTGCTGAATATTTCAAAGTAAATTCTCATTTTAAAGTTCTTAGACTCTTGCAAAATGTGAACTTTGCAAGAAAGCTATCAGTTGCCAACTCACAACATAATATAACTTACTCTGATTGAAAATACTAATAGAATTAGTATGATGTAGGATTAGATTCCCGGCTTTCTTGAAAATTGCTCTAAATAAGCTATTTTAAAGTGAAATATAGGGAACATAAAACCAAACAAAAAGGATTCTAGAATATGTTAAGCGCATCTGATTTAAGGAAAGGTTTAAAAGTCGAAATTGACGGTGAACCTTGGTTGATTACTGATTTTGACTTTTGTAAACCCGGAAAAGGCACCGCTCTTTACCGCTGCAAGCTGAAAAACATGATTACCGGCAATACTATGGATAGGACTTACCGCTCCGGCGATAAGTTTGAAAAACCGGATTTAGGCGAACGTGAAATGTATTATTCTTACCCTGAAGGCGACTTTTTCGTATTCAGCGATGCTGAAACTTACGAAGAAATGCGGGTCAGCAAAGAGGTTCTGGGTAAAAGTGCGTATTTCATGATTGAAGACAGTTTGTGTACCATATTATTGTTTAACGGCGCGGCGCTTGAGGTAACTTTGCCGATTTTTATCGAAAAAGAAATTACCGAAACTGAACCCGGCGCACGCGGCGATACTGCTACTAATGTTACCAAGCCCGCCAAAATAGATAACGGTTACGAAATTCAAGTGCCGATTTTTATCAATATAGGTGATGTTGTAAAAATAGATACCCGTACAGGCGAATATGCCGAACGGGTGAAAAAAGCCTAGCAGCCTGAAAATGGAAATGCTTAGACATTTGCAAAATATCAAAGCCCGGTTACGCCGGCGTGCCGGGCTTGTTGCTGCAATCCGCGCTTATTTTGACGAGCGGGATTTTATTGAAACCGAAACTCCCATTGTGATAAAAGCACCGGCGCCGGAAGAATACATCGAAGGAATTCCTCTCGAAAACGCTTTCCTGCGGACGAGTCCGGAACTGCAAATGAAGCAAATGCTTTGCGCCGGATACGAAAAGATTTATCAAATCGGCGCTTGTTTTCGCAAAAACGAGTTCGGCGCGCGCCATCGTCCTGAATTCACCATGCTCGAATGGTATGAAGCCAAAATCAATTATCTCCAACTCCTGGAATTCACCACTGGTTTATTGCGCTTTGCCGCGCGGGAAATAAAGGCTTCTTTGCAAATGGAATACCAGGGCCAGGCTATTGACTTAGCCTTGGCTCCGCAGGTCATCACGGTTCGCTCCGCATATAAAAAATATGCCGGGATTGAGCTTGACCAGATAGCGACGGAGGAGGAATTTGACGAAATCATGACTTCTCAGGTGGAACCGAATTTAGGCAGGGGGCGAATGACTTTCCTTATAGATTATCCCGCTGAGCGTGCGGCTCTGGCGCGTTTAAAAACAGACGATTCAGGATTTGCTGAGCGCTGGGAACTTTATCTTGCCGGCATGGAATTGGCCAATGCATACGGCGAACTGACTGACCCGCTTGAGCAGAGAAAGCGTTTTTTGAAAGCTCAGGTGCAGCGGGCAAAGAATAATTTTACAGCTTATCCATTTCCCGATGATTTTTTTAAGGCGCTGGAATCCGGTATGCCGGAATGTTCGGGAGCCGCGCTTGGGGTAGACCGTTTAGCAATGATTTTTACCGATGCCGCGGATATTTCAGAGGTTCGAGTTTAATTGCGGAACGGATTGACACGGGCAAATAAATGAAAATTTGTAATTCGTAGTTATTTGGATATTACTGTTACTGACTACCTAATATAAACTTAATAAACCCGATAAAGTAAATCTATTCTATCGAAGGTGGCGTTCACCCCGCCGCTGAACCGTGTCCGGGAACGTTCCGATGCGATGTATTTTTTCTTTTTTTTGGCGGAAGTGCACGTTTCTCTGGTTTGCATTTAAGTTGAAATAGTATATTGTAGTAAAATATCTGATAAAAACGAATAATCCCGGGGTGAATATATGCCTAAAAAAGTTGCTGTTGAAGAAATCCGGAATACCTTAAATCAAATGGGCGAGAAAGCCTTGGATGCTTCCCGCGCGCTCGCGCTTTTGAGCCCTGAAGCCAAAAATAAATGCCTGCTCCAAATGGCGGATGCGATTGAAGATTCCGCGAAAGAGATTAAAGCGGCCAACCGGAAAGATTTAACCGCGGGTAAAGCCAAAGGGCTTTCCGGGGCGATGCTCGACCGTCTGGAACTGACTGACGCCCGCATTAAAGCTATGGCTGACGGTTTGCGGACAGTTGCCTCGCTTGATGACCCGGTCGGCAAAAAACTTTCTTCCACTATTCGTCCGAATGGAATTAAAATTGATAAAGTATCAGTTCCAATCGGGGTAATCGGTATTATTTTTGAATCCCGTCCGAATGTAACAGTTGACGCGGCGGGGCTTTGTTTAAAAGCCGGGAACGCGGTTATCCTGCGCGGCGGTTCGGAAGCGATTAATTCCAATCTGGTTTTGGCGCATTGCCTGAACCGCGCCGGCGTGATTGCCGGCCTGCCGGACGGAGCGGTGCAGCTGATCCCGATAACCGACCGCCGCGCCGTGGGCATAATGGTGAAAATGGATCAGTATATCGATTTGATTATTCCCCGCGGCGGCGAAGGTTTAATCCGCGCGGTGGTTGAACAATCAACGATTCCAGTGATTAAACATTATAAAGGCGTATGTCATCTTTATGTGGATGTTGATGCTGATCCGGCTATGGCTCTGGAAATTACCGAAAACGGCAAATGCCAGCGTCCGGGAGTTTGTAACGCGCTCGAGACTTTGTTGATTGATGAAAAAATAGCGGCTGAATTTATCCCGCCTTTCGTGGAGATTATGCAAAAAAATAATGTTCAATTGCGTGGTGATGAAGCATTCTGCAAATTGGTGCCGACGGCGAAATTCGCTACTGAAGATGATTTTTATACGGAATATATCGATCTGATTTTTTCCGTCAGAATAGTTCCCGGCGTAGCGACGGCAATCAAACATATCAATCATTACGGTTCACATCACAGCGACGTGATAATTACTGATAATGATGAAACCGCGGACATCTTCCTCCGGGGGGTTGATTCAGCAACGGTTTATCATAATGCCTCAACGCGTTTTACTGATGGCTGCGAGTTCGGCATGGGAGCGGAAATCGGCATCAGTACCGATAAGCTGCACGCGCGCGGACCGATGGGATTAGTGGAATTGACCAGTTATAAATATATCGTTTACGGAACCGGACAAATTAGAACGTGAAAATTTACTCTAAATGACAACAGAAAACTAAAAGTGGAAGATTATTATGCCAAGAGTTAATTTAAAAAGTGGAAAATAATTGAGGAAGAAGAATTTAAAAGTTCGACTCCGGAAAAAGAACAGCAAAAATATATTGAGAAACATCTTTATATTACAAACTGGGTGGATAAACCCAAGCCGCTTAAAGTAAAAGAAAATCAAGAATCAGAATAAGACAAATATATATTGGCTTAACGGGATTAAAGTTCCCTTACAGGGAACGGTTTTGTGTTGTACTTTAACCCACCGCGTTGCGGCGGGCTACGTTAAGAAACCCTGTTGGGGGTTTAAAATCAGCTGACAATGAGAAAGAACGAAAAACGAGGGAAAATGATGAGTAGACGAAGAATTGCGCTTTTTATATTTTTAGCCAGTGTCGCGTTATTTTTAGCCGGCCTGCAGTCTACAGAGTTCGTTAAAATAAACTGCCGTTTCGCATTATTCGTACACGAAATGGCGGAAAACCCTTTGGGGCCGTTTCCGTTGCTGTATGGCGAACCTTATTGTGATTATCCGTCTATTCATACTTATTTAATGTATCTGGCATCGTTTCTGGGCGGAGTGTCGATGTTGACCGCGACTTTACCCAGCGCCCTGGCGGCCGGCGCGGTTATGAGCCTGACTTATTTAATCGGCGCGCGGATGTCTAACAGATTTGGCTTGTTCGCGGTCCTGATACTGGCGGCAAGTTATGAATTCTTATGTATTGCCCGCGCCCCTTCGCCGGATATGTTTGTGGCTTTTTCGACAGTATTCGCCTTTTATCTGATGTATACGGCTGAACGGGAAAATAAAGCCATGCGTTTATTCCTTCTGCCCTTCTTATTTGTTTTAGGTTTCGTGATGCGCGGGCCGATTGGAGCGGTGATTCCGATCGGGGTGGTTTGTGTTTATTATCTCTCTCTGCGGCGTTGGAAAACAGCCGTTGCCGGAGGAGTACTGGGGACATTGGTGCTGACGTGCTGCTTAATGCTTTTTATTATAATTATCCACCGATACGGCGGTAGGGAGTTGGTTAAACAGTTTCAACAGGCACAGGTCGACAGCCGCATGTCCAGCGGCAAACCATTCTGGTTTTACTTCAGCAATGCGCTGGGTTCTTATTCTTTAGCTTATCCGCTGGGTTTTTTAGTAATGGGAACTTATGTCTGGATTGAGCGGAAAAAGTATTTTGCGAAAGCGCCTAAGAACAGTTATGCCGCTTTGCGTCAAGGCCTTACTGCCTGGTTTCTGGTTATTGTCCTGGGAATGAGTATTCCCGGCACCAAACATTTGCGTTATGTTGTCGCGGCAGTACCGGCGGCGGCTTTATTGTCGGCGTTTTTGTTTGTGAATCCCGACAAACTGCAAATATTCAAAAAAGTACGTGATATTTTCCTGAAAATTTGTTGTGTCGTACCCTTTGCCGCTTTAGGGATTGTCGCGATCGGAGCTATAGTGCTGAAAATTTTAGAACTTGATATTCCGGTACCCGTATTTTTGCCGGCGATAATGTTTATGGTTTTGGGTTTCGCTATGATTGCGGGGACGCGCAAAGTGAAGGACATGGACAAAATAATGTTCATCGTCGCGTTGACCGCGATGACGTTTTTCGTTATCAAAATAATGTTGATCGAACCGATTGAAACCTACAGTGAATCTTCATACAAATTCGTTAAACAAATAGAAAAATTACGTCCGGCAGGCAGCAGATTAACTTTTTGCGGAATCGGGCCTGATGGCGAAGATTTAAAATATATCGTCAATTTAAAGCCGCGCAGCAAGTTTTATATTCCAATTTTTGTCGCCCTGGACAAAAACGAAGAACTGCTCAAACTGCCGTCCGGAACTTTAATTGTCTTCAAATCCAGCAAAACTAAATTCATAAAAACGGAAGTCAGAAAACGCCTTCAGGAAGTAGCTAAAGGCAAACTCGGACACAGAAAATGTACATTGTACAGATTACTGAAATAATCTCAATACTGACCTTCTCTACCCCGATCTTATGTGATGATACTGTTAGCGGACTATTGTTTTTTGGTTAGTTTAACACAAGTTGATTTGTTAGGTTCTTGTTAAAATCAATACAGGCTGTTATATTTAGGTTGAAACGGGATATTAATGTATATCCCGAAACTGTAAACAAAAGAAGGAAAGAAAATATGGCTCATAATTCAGCCGAAATTAAAAGCTTGACCGGGAAAAAAGGATTCATTTGCGATATGGACGGCGTGATTTATCATGGCAACAAACTTCTGCCGGGCGCCGCTGAATTCATTGAATGGTTGAATGAAAATGATAAACGATACCTGTTCCTGACCAACAGCAGCGAACGTTCTCCCCAGGAACTGCATGAAAAACTCCTGCGCCTGGGAATAAACGTATCTAAAAAACACTTTTACACCAGCGCCCTGGCGACCGCGGATTTTCTCAGCCGGCAGCATCCAAACTGTACAGCATACCTTATCGGCGACGCCGGTTTGATCAACGCGCTTTACGAAAAGGGTATCTCGATGAACGACAGCAACCCTGATTATGTGGTTGTCGGCGAAACCCGCACTTACGGTTTTGAACGCATTGAACACGCTGCCTTGTTAGTACAGCGCGGCGCGAAACTCATCGGCACGAACCCGGATTTAACCGGCCCGACCGAAAAAGGCATTGTCCCGGCTACCGGGGCCCTCATCGCGCCAATTGAACTGGCATCGAACTGTAAAGCTTATTTTGTCGGCAAACCCAACCCCCTGATGATGCGGCGCGCGGTTAAGACTTTAGGCTGCCACAGTGCTGAAACCGTTATTATCGGGGATCGCATGGATACCGATATTATCGCCGGAGTCGAAGCCGAAGTGGACACCGTCCTGGTCTTGAGCGGCGTCAGCGACATCAATACTTCGAAACAGTTCGCCTACCGCCCGCGACACGTTTTTACCGGCCTGGCAGAGATGATAAAACTGATAAAAGCCTGAATATGCTTTTTGCCGCTTGAAAAAACTGTAAAGCACAATAGATTTAGTTATTTTATATTTTAAACAAGAAATAATTTGTGCTTATCAAAGGTTAATCAGTATGCCGTTCAGTTCAGAAGAACATTTGACTTATCCCGTTATTATCATGCGCACCGGCGGACTTGACGGCGTTGCTCTTCAGGCGCGCGAATACCGGCATCTTTTAAACAAGCTGGACATTAACGTCCATGTCATTACCGGGCGCTGCCGGACGAAATTCGCGCCGGCAAATCCTATCGGGCATCAACAGACAGTTGTTTCACGGCTGGATTTCCATTATCATGATTCAATGCTGCTCTTCGCCAATCAATTCACCCGCGGCCCCGAAACGATGGGGATTGAAAAAATATCCGACGCCCACTGGCTTGAATTGTTTGAGTATCATAAAGAAAAAATCTTTCAACGTATTGATAAAATACTCAACAGCATTTCACACAATACCCCGGTATTGATTTATAATCTGGTTTCGCTGCGCCACGCCCAGGCGGCCGCGGCAGTGGCTCTTTTGGAAATTATGCGGAAACACTCAAACCGCGCTTTCATCAGCCATTCCGCCGACCCTGACGCCGAACGTCCGGAAAAAATTGACCGGATCAAGGATTTTGTGTTGGAAAGGATTTCCGCGAATCCGGCGGGAGAAGAATATTCCGGCGGCCCGTATAATCTGGCTAATCTCTACCATATTGTCCTGAACCCCACCCAGCACCGGAGTTTTTTGAAAAAATATAAAATTCATCGGGACCATATATTTGAAATTCCGGATTTTTTGGATTTCCCGTCTTCAGAACCGCTTATCAGGCTCGCGCCGCGGAAAATCTTTGTCAAATATTTGACCGACCGCAAATTGAAAAGCTGCAAAAACTCTTATAAGTATGTAAAGGGACAGGTGGATAAAAATACTTTGATTTTTGTTTCACCGGTCCGGCCGGTTTACCGCAAACGCCTTAAAGAAGCCATGCTGCTCGCTCAAGAATACGCTTACAGTCGTGGTAAGGAAGCTATTTTCATTGTTACCCACCCCAACAATGACGACAAACAATATTTCGCTAAAACTATTCAATTCGCCGAAAAAATTAATTTGCCGTATTACCATTTAGGCAAAAATTTCTCGCTTGAAACTTTGGATCTGGTTTATGAAAATCTCGCCTCCTTCAGTTCCGTCGGCATTATCGCCAGTTCCGCCGGCGGCTGGGAAAACGCTCTCAACGAAATGGCGCGTTTCTGCATTCCATTCTGCATGGATTCAAAATTGAACTCCTTTAAACCTTTGACTAAGGAAATCGGCATAAAAACCCACGGCATGGATTTCTCCCTGATTACTCCCGCAGTGGAAAAAGTCAAAGCAGACAGCTATGAACCCGGCCAATCAGCATCCCTGCCGTTTATGCGGGACGCTTTTAATTGGATAGATAAAATGTTTGCCCCCGCAAAGCGCAGAAAACTTGTCGAACATAATTTTCACAAGGCTTATGATTATTTGTCGCACGACGCCACTCTGCCGAAACTGGTAAAAAGCATCGAACATGTTTATATGCGGCATAATTTGGCAAAATAAGAAAATCAAGCTTTATTGCAGCTTCAGTGTAAATTATTTTATTTCTAATCATCCTTTAACACAATTCTAATACTTCTGCGCTAAACTTACTGCAAAACCCGATAACGGGAAAGTTAATAAGTAATCTTAAAGGAGATTTCAGCATGAAAAAAATGTTAACGGCAGGAACTACGGCGCTTATCGCTTTATCCTCATTCGCAAGCCAGGCCGCAACGCTGAACGGTGCCGGCGCGTCTTTTCCGGCTCCGGTTTACCGGGTATGGACTTACAACTACAAACAAGCGACAAAGGCAAAAGTCAATTATCAGTCGGTCGGTTCCGGCGCCGGCATCAATCAGATAAAATCCAAAACAGTTGATTTCGGCGCGTCTGATAAACCCCTGAAAAAAGCCGAGCTTGACAAATTCGGTTTAATGCAGTTCCCGATGTTGATGGGCGGCGTTGTCGTCGTCGTTAATATTACCGGGTTCAAAAACAATCAGCTTAAGCTTGACGGCCGGACTTTGGCGGATATTTTCAGCGGTGAAATCAGGCAGTGGGATGCTCCTGAAATTACCCGCCTGAACCCCGGTCTTCAAATCCCGTCAGTTCCTATTACGGTCGTACACCGTTCCGACGGTTCCGGGACTACCTGGATTTTTACCAATTACCTCTGCAAAGTCTCGCCCAAGTGGAAAAAACAAATCGGCAACGGCAAATCAGTAAAATGGCCGGTCGGGCTCGGCGGACAGAAAAATCCGGGCGTGGGCAATAACGTGAAAAGAATTCCCGGCGCTATCGGCTATATCGAATATACTTACGCCGTAGAATCCAAAATCACTACAATCCAGCTCAAAAACAAAGATGGAAACTTCGTTAAACCGAATATGAAAAATTTCCAGGCGGCCGGTACCAGCGCGGACTGGAAAAATGCTCCCGGCTATTACATGGTGCTTACCAACAAACCCGGCGCCGGGTCATGGCCGATTACCGGTGTAACTTACATCCTGATCTACAAACAACAAAGCACTGTGGCCAAAGCCAAAGCCTTGTTGAAATACTTTGACTGGTGTTACAAACAGGGAGCTTCCGCGGCGGCAAGCTTAAAATATGTGCCGATTCCCCGTTCCGTTGTGGCCATGGTGGAAAAAAGCTGGGCAAAAGAAATACGCGTTAACGGTAAAGCTCTTAAATAATAAACATGGCAAGCGTGAAGAAACAATTGATAAACCCGGAATTGTCTGACCGGCTTTTCCGCTTTATATGCGCCGGGGCGGCATTGCTGATAAGCTTATTGTTAATCGGCTTTCTCGGACAACTGTTTTATTATGCCATGCCGTCAATCCGGCACTTCGGTTTCCAGTTCCTGGCCTCCTCGGACTGGGACCCGGTAAACAATGTTTACGGAGCCCTGCCGGCGATCACCGGGACTTTGCTGACTACGGCAATAGCCGTAGTAATTGCTGTACCGGTAAGTTTCATCGTCGCGATGTACCTGGTTGAAAGCGCGCCGCCGTATTTGAGTATTCCAGTCAGTTACGCGCTGGACTTGTTAGCGGCGATTCCGAGTATTATTTACGGCATGTGGGGATTATTTGTTTTCGTCCCTTTCATGCAGGATTCCATTTTGACGCTTTTCGGTGTCGAATATAATGGTTTCGGTTTTTTAACCGCCGGCATTATTCTGGCTTTAATGATTCTGCCGTTTATCTGCGCGGTAATGCGTGATGTTTTCAAACTGGTCCCGCCCGTGCTCAAAGAAGCCGCGTTTGGAGCCGGCGCCACCCATTGGGAAGTTACTTATGACATCAGCATGAAATATGGGGCCAGGGGTTTGCTCGGCGCGGTATTTCTTGGGCTCGGACGCGCCGTAGGTGAAACGATGGCTATACTTTTCGTCATCGGCAATGTTCAAAATCTGCCGGAATCACTTTTGGGCAGCGGAACAACTATCGCGGCGACGCTGGCGAACAATTTCGGCGAAGCTGAAGGTATTCTGAAAAGCAGTTTGTTTGAGTTGGGCCTTATACTGTTGATTATGTCGCTGGGGGTTCAGGCGTTCGCTCAACTTTGGCTGAACCGCGTCAGCAGACAAATGGGAGAACGCTGATATGAAACGACGCGGCATGGCCTTCAGAAAAATGTTGAACCTGGGCATAAAGCTCTGGTCAATATTCTTTGTTATCCTTGTCATCGCGATAATACTCTGGATACTTTACACAGTATTCAGTTCGGGCTTAAAGGCTTTCAGCTGGTCATTTTTTACCGAGCCGACCAAACCTTACGGAATACCCGACGGCGGAATCGCCAATGCCCTGCTGGGCACTTTGCTCATTACCGCCGGTGCGGTCGTTATCGGAGTGCCTCCGGGAATTTTAGGGGGGATTTACCTTTCGGAATTCGCTAAGGAAAGCAAATTAAGTAAGTATATAAGATTTTCAGCAAACGTCATGATGGGTATTCCTTCAATTCTCTGCGGACTGTTCGTTTATGCTTTGCTGGTTTACACGACTAAACATTTTTCCGGTCTGGCAGGATCGGTGGCGCTGGCGATAATTATGTTTCCGGTAGTATTGCGGACCAGTGAGGATATGCTGCAAATGGTTCCGGATTCCCTGCGCGAATCGGCTTTGGCCTTAGGCGCCCCGCGTTGGCTGGCTATTTTCAGCGTTGTCTGCCGCGCCGCGAAAAGCGGCCTGGTAACAGGAGTTTTATTAGCTGTCGCCCGGGTTGGCGGAGAAACCGCCCCTTTGTTGTTTACCGCATTATGGAGTGACGACTGGCCCTTTCATTTTTTCTCGGAACCGACCTCCAATCTGACCGTAACCATAAACGAATATGCCACAAATTCGCCATTCGAAGTCATGCAGACCAGAGCCTGGGGAGCCGCATTAGTCATAAGTGTCGCGATTTTGACCCTGAATGTATTTTGCAGAATTGTTTTTAAAGATAAAAAAGGAACTTAAAATTTTATGTTAAATCCGGAAGGTCAAAAAAATAAGATTTCCACATATGATTTGAATTTTTACTATGGGAAGCATCAGGCATTATTCAATAATACTCTGGATATTCTGGAAAAGCGCGTTACCGCGGTAATCGGGCCCTCCGGCTGCGGAAAATCCACATTTTTGCGCTGTTTCAACCGGATATTCGAGCTTTACCGGGAGCAGCGCACTGAAGGTGAAATTATAATTGATGGAGAAAACATTCTTGACAAATCAGTTGATATTCTGGAATTGAGGCGTAAAATCGGAATGATATTTCAAAAACCCACTCCTTTTCCTATGTCAGTCCTCGACAACGTCGCTTACGGACTCAAGCTGCACTTCAAGTTGAACCGAAAAGAAATCGGCGAACGGGTCGAAAAAGCTTTGATAGGCGCGTCCCTCTGGGACGAAGTCAAAGACAAACTCAAACGAAGCGGCATGACTCTTTCCGGCGGCCAGCAGCAGCGTTTATGTATTGCCCGCGCCATCGCCACTGAACCGGAAATTCTGCTTATGGATGAACCGACATCCGCCATTGACCCGGTCGGGACACTCAAAGTCGAAGACTTAATCGAAGAGCTCAAGACCAAATTTACTTTGGTCATCGTAACGCATAATATGCAGCAGGCTGCGAGGATTTCTGATTACACCGCGTTTTTTTACCAGGGCAAAATAATCGAATATAATCAAACGCAAAAGATTTTCACCAGTCCCGAACAGAAACAGACAGAAGATTATATAACCGGACGTTTCGGTTGATAAGGTACAGTCAAAGATATTATGAAAAATATGAAAAGTGTATAATGTAGCTCAAGCGTCTCGCTTGTGAATATTCTCAAGCGAGACGCTTGTGCTACATTGATTAAAAATACATTTTTCTGAATGGAATTTTCGCGCAAAAGCAGGGAAAAGAACTCTGTTTAGCGATAAATATATGATAATCAACAATATAGAGTATTATTTCAATGTAACGATTTGACAATAACCGTTGATAAACAAGGAAATGATTATGAAAGTACATTTGCATAAAGAAATAGAACATTTGAAAAAGGATATTTTAATTCTCGGTTCAATGGTCGAAAGCGCGTTAAGACATGCGGTGGACGCGGTTATTGACAAAGATGTCGGTAAAGCTGAAAAAATTGTAGAAAACGACACTTACGTTGACCGCCGGGAAATCGAGATCGAAGAAGAATGTTTGAAGATTCTGGCTTTGTATCAGCCGGTCGCGACGGATTTGCGTTATGTCGTCGCCTGCCTGAAGGTTAATAACGAACTCGAACGCATCGGTGACCTCGGAGCCAATATCGCCCGCCGCGTTCTGGCTATCGCGGACAGCCCGGATATCGAATTATGCGTGGATTTTGAGCCGATGATGGACATTACCCGTCAAATGCTTAAACGCGCTTTGGATTCATTAATTTACATGGATGTTGACCTGGCAATGGAAGTTATGGCGCAGGATGATATTGTCGACGAATATAACAGCAAAATGTTTACCGACCTGCAAAAGTACATCCGCGCCAATCCCGAGCGAACCGAATATTACATAAATTTGTTAAATGTCTCACGCCATCTCGAACGCATCGCGGATTGTGCCACTAATATCTCTGAAGACGTGATTTACATGATAAAGGGGGAGATTGTCAGGCACGGTAATCTGGAGAAAAGATAAGCGGCTGCGCCGGTATTTTGAACATCGAACGTTCATTCATTTGTAATTTTTATATATTTATTCAGATCATAGACTTCGTCATTACCGAAATGCAGCTTCAAAGTCATTTTATATTCTTTATCGCCTGACTCATCGCCGGGGCTGGAGAGAAGGGGATTTACTATTTTCACATAAGGAAGCTCGTAAGAATGCTTCCCGGCTTCAAGCACCAGTTTCAAGGACGGACGTAATTCATGATTGTCAACATGCACTGAGGCAATCAGAATTTGCACTTTAGTACAAGCCGCGTGAATAATGGGCCTTATCGTCGCTATCTTTTCCCCGCAGTCATAATCAATCGCGTATTCAACCGCACTGATATGAATATCCGTTTTTTTGAAAACCATAAAACTCTCCCGCTGATGACTAACCCAACTTCCGCGGGTAAAAAAAAGCGAAAAAAATTTCCGCCTCAAAATT
>CAZEXM010000026.1:0-24433 GCA_964515915.1 uncultured Victivallaceae bacterium | reverse complement strand
GGGCTTGACTTAAGCGTTAAAAACTATTAAATTATAACAGTAATCGCTATTCTCCGCGGAGAATAGCGATTATTGCTTAAACAGCAAAAACACAATCAGGAAATTTTATAATGGAATACAGAGTCAGGTTTGCTCCCTCCCCTACGGGACAGGTACATATTGGTAATATCAGGACAGCCATTTTCAATTGGCTTTTCGCCCGGCATGCCGGCGGCGGATTTCTACTCCGGATCGAGGATACCGACCTGGAACGTTCCACCCGGGAAGCGATTAATGCCCTGTTTGAATGCATGGACTGGCTGGGGTTGGATCATGATGGAGAAATCATGTACCAGAGTTCACAGCGGAAAGCCCACGAAACCGCGGCCCGAAGACTGCTTGCTGAAAATAAAGCTTACTACGGCAAAGCCGATGATCAGGGACAAGCTCCGGTTTTATTCCGAATTCCCTTTGACGCCGATGATATTTCATCCGTCAGAAGCGTGGGAACAACTGAAATTGTTCTGCACTGTGACGAAAATGTTTCTGTCGCGTATTCCGGATTAAGCTTCGCTACAGTCAGCAGAAAGGGCAAGGCCGTCCCGAATTTCGCCTGTCTCGCCGGTTTCAAGGATTTAAAGCTCTTTAATGCTGATGCTGAACTGCTCTTTGAGTTGAATGACCAGCTTGAAAATATAAAAGACGGCGAAGTGTTTGAATTGCGGAATTGCGCTAAAATGATTTTCACCCGCCGCGAAGTCTTTTATCAGGACATAATCAAAGGTGAATTATCCAAGCCTCTGGACAGTATCAAGGATCTGGTTATTATCCGCGGCAACGGCTCTCCTATATTCCACCTGGCCAATGTCTGCGACGATATTCTGCAAAAAATAAATTATATTATCCGCGGCGATGACCATGTCGAAAATACCTACCGCCACATTTTACTTTATCACGCGCTCGGCGAAAAAATCCCGAACTACGCGCATCTGCCGATGATTGTTAACCAATCAGGAAAACCTTACAGTAAACGCGATGGCGACGCTTTCGTCGGCGATTTCCGCAAAAAAGGATTTTTACCTGAAGCATTATTCAACTATCTGAGCTTACTGGGTTGGTCCCCCGGCGACGGCCGCGAAAAAATGACCCGCGAAGAACTGGTGGAAGCTTTTACCCTGGACAGAGTAAAAAGTTCACCGGCACAGTTTGACGTGCGGAAGCTTTTGAATATAAACGGTATGTACATCGCCGAAATGCCCTTTGATGAGTTCCTTGCCGAAGCCGCTGAATTTGTCGCGGCCTTTGACTGGGGCAAAAATATTAATCAGGATAAATTATCCAAAGTTGCCGCTTTGATGCAGACAAGGACTAAAGATTTCACTCAAATTGAAAGCTGGAAATATTTTTTCAGCGATGATTTCGAATACGCCGGCAAACAGTTTAGAAAACAGTTTAAAAAAGACGAAAACCGTGCCGCGCTGATCGCTTTTTCCCGGAAACTTACCGCCGCGCCGGAACTTTCCAGGGAACTTATTTCCACAATGCTCGCTGACACGGAAAACGAAAACAATCTCGAACCGGGCAGATTATTCGCGCCGGTCAGGTTGGCGGTTACCGGTGTCGCCGGCGGCGCGGAACTCGACGAAATAATATTGTTGATAGCTTCACCATCATGTCAAAAAAGAATCGCGAACGCCCTGGCTGCCTATGAAAAAGTTGTGAGTTGTGAGTTGTGAGATACGTGTTACGTGTTACGTGTTACGTGTTACGTGTTACGTGCTACGAATTACGAATTAAAAAACTGGGAGCGCTGGGCATTCTTAACTGATAACTGATAACTGAAAAAAGTTGTGAGTGTGAGTGTTGGATGGGGGGATAAAGCCCCGGAAAATAATAAATATAAGGAAACGGGTTGAAAACCCGGAATAAAAATGTTTTTCAAACGCAAAAATAAATATACGGTTTATACCTACGGGGCTGAAATCCTCAGGAAGCCGGCTGCCGGGATAAAAGAAATTACTCCGGAAATCCGCGAAATTGCCGAAGAAATGCTTTGCGCGATGAAGCTTTTTGACGGTATCGGCCTGGCCGGGCCTCAATACGGGGTGAGTAAAAGGATTGTCGCTTTGGCTGTGCCCGGTCCTGACCAGGCCGCGGTTTCACCGGGTGAAGCGCTTCTTCTGCCGCGTATGCCAATGCTTATAATCAATCCGGAAATCATTGCCGTGAGCGAAACTGCCGATACCGCGGAGGAAGGCTGTTTGAGTATAACTAAAATTGACGCTCCGGTCAAACGCCCGCAATTTATTCAGTTTCGCGCTCAAACTCTTGATGACGAAGTGATTGAATGCGAATGCGGCGGCTTGCTGGCGCGCTGCCTGCAGCATGAAATTGACCATCTTGACGGGATATTGTTCGTTGACCGCTTGACAGAGGCGGTTTTCAGTGATATAGAGTCCAAATTAAAACGACTGAAGAAAAACGGACGCAAAAAAGATTTCAAAAAAACAATTCAGGTTTAACTCATGAATTTCTTTACAAGCTTGATTGGAACCTGCAAAGGTACAAAAATATTCGTAAACTTGTCGTCACAATCCCTGACGCGGACATTCTGGCATTTATTTGTAATGGCATTTATTTGTTCATCATTCATACTGTTGTGTACTTATTCCGGGACTTCACGCAAAATGGACGAAACATTTGCCAGATGGGAGGAAAGTTTTGGCAACATTAAGCTTGGCGAAAACGGGATAACACCGGGGAAAGTACAGGCAGCGAAATCACTTACCGGCATCGATAATAGCCTGAGATTAACCTATTTACCTGTTCCCGCGGCAACTGGTTTGCCTGAAATAGACGCCGGCGATATTAATTCCGGTTTTTTGTGGACGCCGGCAATGCTCACTTTCTGGTCTAAATTCGGGCCTGATAACTTCATCATAATGCCGCTGGCCTACTGTTCAAAACAAGAGTTGCTCCCGCGAAAGACAACACGTTCCACCATGCTGAGTTACATTAAAAACAACACATCCGTGAAAGACAATCTTATTTGTCTGTTTCCGGAACTGTCCTGGCCGGCATTCAGGGATTACTGCAAAAATACATATTTTTCAGCCGTATTTTTTGGAAACATAGTCACAATTCTTCTGCGAGTATTATTTTTTGTCGCGATGTTTGCTTTTATTTTGAATTTATCTAAAGGCAGCAACGCTACACCGGTATTAAAGTATCGTAATCGTTTTATCATTGGAATTTACGCCAGTTTCCCGCCGCTGCTGATTGCGAGCATGTTTAGTGCTTTTGACTTGCCTTTTTTGAGTTTCGACAGCGTTTATGTAATCTGTTTTTCGATATATTTAATAACTGTATTCACCCGTCTGCAACTGGAGTTGAACACCCGGACACGGGATAAAGCCCTGTAACGGACGAGCTAATTGCAAAAAAATATTTGTTTTTCGCGCGATGAGGCTGTATAGTTCCGGTTAGTTTTTTAGATAACAGATACATTAGAACTTTCAAGAGGTTTTTTGTTTTATGGATAATCATGACTTTTGCAAAATGCAGAATTGGTATCCGGCTTTGTCCGGCAATACATTTCTGACTTCTTTTGTCAAACTGCACCCCGAGGAAGTTGAAGCTTTAGCCGACGGAGCGATTGGCGGGCCGATTGCCTATAACGTCATTAAGCGCCTGAGGCAGCCAATGCATTATATCTCTGGAAATTGTTTTGTTTCTGTTGACACTTGCGCCCCGACTGATACTGAACGTTTTAAATCAAAACGCGGCGCGGTGTATTCACCTGAAAGTGCCTGGCGGTTTTTAACGCTGAGCCGTAAAGTTCGTCAAGCGGCGGCAAAAAAAGAAATAAGCTATATTTGTCTGCGTCCTTTCCGGCGCATGAATCAAACGCGCGAGTTCAGGTTATTCATTTACAAAGGCGAATTAGTGGCGATGAGCCAATATTGGTTAATTCGTCATTTCCGCCGTCTTGAGGGTATAAAGAACAAATTATGGAATCGCGCCAATAAATTTTTCAACAATGTTTCCTGGAATCTGCCGGCGGAAACTTTTGTTATGGACATCTATATTACTTCCAGCAAAAAGATACTGGTTATCGATTTAAATCCCTGGGGCGAGGAAACTGATCCATTATTGCTGAGCCGCTGGGATCGCGACTGGACCAAAAAAGAGGGCATTATCCTGATGCCGCCGCCGACAAAAATCTTCGGCGACGTCAACATATCGTTTTAAGTAAAACGGATATAGAACTCTTACTCCATCTCTAACAACATGATGTTGATTCCATTGACTCACGTATTCTGAGCGCGGAATTTTGCATTTCGCACGAGCCTTTAAATCAAAGGTAAAATCTTCGCGTCAATATCCGCTTCATCTTCGCTGACATCGACTTTAAACAAATGCCAGCTTTCGCAATTTTCCACATATTCTCCCGGAGCAATACATTCCAAAGGTGAAAATGTCTCCATTTCCAGAAATCCCGGCATGGTGAAAAATTCCGCGTTGCAGTTGTAATCCGGGTATTCCGCGTTCTCGCAATAATCTTGTTTTTTCAAAAACAAATCGCCATTTAAGGAATATGCCATCCAGGCCTGTTTATTCAGGATACCGATTTCCTGCTTGGAGTCAATTTTTGAATCTTCCTTGAACTGAATATATTTATCGCCCCAGATAAAACGCGGATCGCTCATTTTAGTAAATTGCCACAGTACCAGCGGGCGGGCGGGGGCGAATGATTCATTTGCCTCAGATCCGTGCGCCACGTATGGTTCTTGAGGGATGATTGCTCTGCCTTCGGGAGCCATCACCGTCAGGCACCAGGCCGAAAGTTCTATATCCCATAAACCGATATTAAATATTTTATGCGACAATTTAACTTCGCTGCTATTCGCGTCTAATTCTATTTCAATAATTTTTTTGAGATTGTTATCCGGTTCCGGCGGACAATCCAGACTTAACTTTCTGCCGTCCCATTCGTAACTGACAGTTTCATTATCAGGGAAATAAGTACGCGGCATGACTTCCGGCGCGTGCCACAAACGATGCCCGCCGTAACTTTTCCATTCATCACCGCCGGTCTGCCCTATCTGCTCGTCAAAATTTTTGAACAAATTCTGTCCATCCACGAAACCGTAAAATATAACTCGCGGACCAACATCCAGAGTTATTACTAATTTCACTTCATCATTGCTCAATTCCAGACAATTTTCCCAGGCACCATACGAACATTTTTGTAATTGCATTATTTATCCCTTTTATTATTAAGTAACATAGTATAAAATAAATCCTTTTTACGATATTTCCAGCAATAAATGTGTAATTTGTTGATTTCAGCTTATAATACTATGATATAATAACACAGAATACTTCACCCGGAGTTCCTGGTTCGGGGTCCGATACAGGATATACAGTCGCTTGCAATATGCAGACAATGTTTTATAGTAAGTCAGAGTCTTTACACCTGTCTTTTTGGAAAAGTGGTACAGAACCGGGGATAAGGAGTTGTAATTCTACTGTTATAAGAAAAATATATTAATCAGCTACTGTCAAAAGTTCGATGAAAAGTGATGAAAGATTAGGAGATGACGGAAATAATGGGTAAGTGTTCTGAAAAAAACAAATTGTTTTTTTCAGCTTGTTTGATAATGTAGCACACTTTGCGAAGGCTGAGACTGAGCATAGCGAAAGTCAAGCGTCTCGCTTGTGAATATTCTCAAGCGAGACGCTTGAGCTACATTAATAAAAATACATTTTTATGAATGGAATTTTGCGATAAACACCTAATGTTCAACATGATAGAGTATTATTTCAATATAACAATTTGACAAAACCCTTAATCAGGAAAGGAGAGAAAATGAAAAGGAACATAGTGATTACGGCTTGCTTCTTCGGCTGTCTATTGGCAAATACGGTCCGGGCAGGAAATTTTATACTTAAGAGTCCTCAACTCCGGCAGGGTAAACGACTTAATATAGAGCAGGTTTTTTCTGGTTTCGGCTGTACGGGTAAAAATATTTCCCCGGCTTTATATTGGAAAGGAGCGCCTGAAAATACAAAAAGTTTTGCAGTTACAGTTTATGATCCCGATGCGCCGACCGGCAGCGGCTGGTGGCATTGGATAATCTTTAACATCCCTGCTGATATAAATAAGTTGCCAAAAAATGCCGGTAATCTAAAATTGAACCTGGCGCCTGAAGGAAGTGTGCAAAGCAAAACAGATTTTGGAAGCTCCGGATACGGCGGAGCTGCGCCTCCTCGAGGAGATAAACCACATCGTTATCAATTTACTGTCTACGCGTTGGATATTAAGAAGCTGCCCCTTGATGCTAATGCTTCCGGCGCATTGGTTGGTTTTTATTTAAACCAGCATGTTTTAGCGAAATCAACCATAACTGTATATTATTCCCGATAATTATTGAAGGCCCTGTGCTATTATTGAAGTATCAAATCATTCCATTCGGGTCTGCCCCGATATGGACAGAATTTTTGATAAACAGTTTGCGCCCCGGGGAGCGGGGAATTACCCCCTCCCTGGATTAAAAGAGAATGCCGTCAATCAATTATTTAAATCCAGGCAAAAATTCTTTTTCGGCTTCGAAAAGACGTTCAGTCATTTCCTTGATTTGGTCAAGACTGCAAACTGCCGCGGTGAGCGGATCAAGCATTAAGGCTTTCATTGCCAGGTCTTTTGATTTCTGAATACATGCCTCAGCTGCTACGTCGTACATATATTGGTGTGCCGAACAAAGCGCCGCCAGATGTGCCGGCAGTTCCCCGAAATAATTAGGAACAATACCTTCAGCGTCAACCATACAGGCAATTTCCGTTACGTTGTTTTGCAGCAAGTTCGTGATTAAGCCGGTATTCATGACAGTTCCATAAATCTTGAACGGATTGTTCGTTTCCATGGCTTGAATGATATAGCTGGCGTATTCCCAGGTGCGTTCAATTACGATTTCTTCTTCGCCGCTGATGAATTTTTTGCGGCGTTCATCATTTTCAACGCGCCAGGTTGGCCATTCGTCCGCGTAAAAACTACTTTGGCCTTTATATTTTTTACCGCAGTGCCTGTCAATTAATTCCCGGCGTTTGCGGTAATAAGGGATGTATTCGCTGAAATGCCCGCTTGATTCGGTAACGAAATAATCAAAATATTTCAGCAAGTCAAGACGAACAGGATCTTCAGCTAAAAGTTCAGGATCTTCAGCGACTTTTTGTTTTAGAACCGGATATAAATCTTTGCCATTATGAGTTAATCCAGTGAACCACGCAAGGTGATTAATACCGGCGCAGTGCCATTTCATTTCCTGATATGGCACACCCGCGTATTTCGCCAGACCATGCGAAGACCCCTGAACACTATGGCAAAGGCCAACGACTTTTGCCGATGACGCGCGGTTTGCGGCTAAACACATTATGCTCATCGGGTTAGTGTAATTCAACACCCATGCGTCCGGGCAAAGTCTTTCGATATCCTTGAGGACTTCCAGAAATACCGGAACCGTACGTAATGCTTTGAATAATCCGCCCGGCCCGATGGTATCGCCGATGCATTGGTCGACGCCGTATTCCAGTGGAATATCGTTGTCGAAACGAACGCATTCCGTACCGCTTACTTCGATACAGCTAATGACGTAATCCGCGCCGGACAGAACTTCTGTACGCTCAGCGGTGGCGGTAATTTTCCAACCGGTCATTCCGGCTTTTTCAAGAATTTTTTCACCGAGTTGACGGGAAAGCTCCAAACGTTCCAAATCAATATCGACTAATGCCATTTCGCCTTTAGTCGCGCCTGGAATGCTTATTACATCACAGAAAAGGTTTTTGAAAAAAGCGCTTCCCGAGCCGAGAAAAACCACTTTCAGAGGTCTGTTCACTTTGTCTAGGATACCGAGGTTTTCAGCTTTCTTCATGTGGGCTTCATGCCCGTGGGGGTTTTTGTCAGCCATTTTTAAAATTCCATTTTTATTGATAGTTTTAGAGAAAAAATAAAACAATAGTGCTATAATATAAGCTATAATCTAGTTTGTAAATATAAACAAGATGCTATTTACGGTAATTTTATGCTATTTTTGAGTTTTTAAATGACATTTAAGGCAAATATCTTTTTCCCTGACCGTGCGGTACATCTTTCCGCAATGTTATTAGGCTGTGGTTATCAGTTGATAACTAGTCGTGATTATCGCTGGGACGGCCTCAAGCGCGGAGACAAGGAGTTTTGTTTTTGGCAATACACGCTTAGCGGCCGCGGCGAACTCAGGATTGCGGATAAAATTTATTCAGTTAATCCCGGGGCGGCGATGTTATTAACCATACCTGAAGATCATTGCTATTATTTCCCGGATAATTCAGATTCATGGGAATTTATTTTTATCACTATACACGGACGTGAAGCAATGCGTCTCTTTCGCCAGTTGCGCCGGCAAGCCGGGGTGATAGTTGAATTTGACAAAGATTCGCCGCCTGTACAGAAAGCTTTTTCAATTTGTCGGAAAAGTGAGAAAAATGAAATTGACAACCAATATACTGCTTCCGCGCTGGTCTATGATTTCTTGATGTCGCTGATCGACTATATCCGCCCGGCGGAGCCGGGGGAAAGCGGGCCGCCGGAATTTATAAATCGAGTTTATGATTATTGTTTAAAGCATGTTGATAAGCAGGTGAATGTTAATGATATGGCAAAGTGCGCCGGATACAGCCGTTATCATTTTACCCGTTTGTTCAAGCAGTACATGGGCAGCAGCCCGCAGTATTTTATGAATGAACTCAGAATCCGCATGGCTGTCCGGCTGTTGCAGACCGAACAGCTCAGGATAAAGGAAATCGCACAGCGCTGCGGTTTTGAGGATGTCAGTTATTTTTGCAAAATATTCCGCAAATTCCAGAAAGTTTCACCCAACGAATTCCGGGGAATGTAATTTAATTAATTACGACTTTGCGCAGGCTGAGCCTGAGTGAGCACCCCCTCAAACAGTTGCGCCCCGGGGAACACGGATGAACACGGACAAACACAAATCCGCTGGACCCACTTTTTTTCTTTTGGGACTTGCGAAAAACTAAAACAGAGTTAGTTTAATGATTTAACAAAGTGTTCGTTTTTGATGTTATGATAAGTTTAAGGAGCTGGATTTATGGATCATGTTGCTGAAATGAAAAGTTTGCCCAAGAATCATGATTTTTTCATTGCTTATGATAGTGATGGTTGTATTTTTGACACGATGGAGATTAAACAGAAAGAATGTTTCTGCCCGAATTTCATTAAACATTTCGGCCTGCAGGCCGCGAGCAAATACGCGCGTGAAGTTTGGGTTTTTGTGAACCTGTACAGCAAAACCCGCGGCTGTAACCGTTTTTTAGCGGTTCAACATGCCCTGGCGTTTATGCGTAAACATAAAGAATTCGCGAAACGCGGAATAAACATTAAAGATTATAATTCCCTGAATGCCTGGATTGAGGGAGAGACCAAGTTGGGCAATCCGGCACTGGAAGCCAAAGTTGCCGCAGGTGGCGACCCTGAGTTAAGCGCTGTCCTGAAATGGTCACATGAAGTTAACGCGGCTATTGAAGATATGGTTTATGGAATCCCCCCCTTCCCGGGAGTTAAAGAAATTTTAGCGAAAGCCGAGGGTAAAGCAGATCAAGTCGTCGTTTCCCAAACTCCTCTCGAAGCTTTGACGCGTGAGTGGAAAGAAAACAAAATCGATCATTACCTCGGCATGATTTGCGGTCAGGAACACGGAACTAAAACTGAACATTTGAAATATACTGCCGCCGGTAAATATGATTCCGACAAAATATTGATGATCGGCGATGCTCCCGGCGACCTCAAAGCGGCTCAAGCCAATAATGTCTTATTCTGCCCTGTTGTCCCCGGGCGTGAAGAAGAATCATGGGCAGAATTAAATGAAGAAGGCCTCGAACGCTTTTTCAAAGGTACATACGCCGGCGCCTATCAGGAATCCCTGCTGGACGAATTCGACAAAGCTCTCCCCGAATTTCCAAGCTGGTAATGTTTTATTGAATTGGGGGGAGATGGAAAATTTTTTATGTAAGAATATCAGCAAAACCTTAGGGACTTATTTTAACAGAACATGAAAAACATTGAAATCATGGCTCCGGCCGGTTCGTTTGAATCTTTGGCCGCGGCTGTCAAAGCCGGAGCTGACTCTGTTTATTTCGGGGTGGGAAAACTCAATATGCGTTCCCGCGCCACGGTAAACTTCCAATTAAGCGACCTGCCTAAAATAGTCCGTCTATGCAAAGGGGCGAATGTCAAGACTTATCTCACCCTGAATATTATTGTTTATGACGATGAACTCGATTATGTCAGGGAAGTCTGCGATGCCGCCCGAGCCGCCGGAATTGACGCGGTCATCGCTGCGGATATCGCCGTAATAACTTACGCGAACAGCATAAACTTACCGGTCCATATTTCCGTACAGGCCAATATCAGCAATATTCAAAGCGTCAGGTTTTTTGCGAAATTCGCGGATGCACTCGTGCTCGCGCGCGAATTGACCCTGCCGCAAATAGAAAAGATTACCGCCGCCATCAAACAGGAAAATATTATCGGCCCGGGTGGCAAGCCGCTGAAAATTGAGATTTTCGCGCATGGCGCTTTATGTGTTTCGATTTCCGGCAAATGCTACATGAGTTTAGCTGTTTATAATTCATCCGCCAACCGCGGTGCGTGTTTCCAGAACTGCCGCCGCGCCTACCGGGTTATCGACGAAGACACCGGCGAAGAATTAATCATCGATAATAAATACGTCATGTCCCCTAAAGATATTTGCACCATCGAATTCCTTGACCGTATTTTAGCCGGCGGTGTCGCTATTTTAAAACTTGAGGGGCGCGGCCGTTCAGCGGATTATGTTCAGACAGTAACCGAGGTTTACCGGCAGGCCGCTGACGCCTGGTGCGCCGGCGAATATACAGACGCTAAAACAGCTGAATGGTTCGAGCGTTTAACAACCGTTTTCAACCGCGGTTTCTGGCGCGGCGCTTATTATTTAGGCGAGCCCCTGGGGGAATGGTGCGGCACCGGCGGCAGCCGGGCCAAGCTCCACAAAATTCAAATCGGACGCGTTAATAAATATTTCAATAAAATAAAAGTAGCTGAACTCAGTATTGAGGCCGGCGATTTATCAATTGGCCGAAAACTTCTGGTGATCGGCCCGACGACTGGAGCCGTGCGCTTCGATGTCAGCGAAATTCGCCTGGCTGGAGAAAAAGTGAATTCAGCGCCTAAGGGTAGCGTCATTTCAGTCCCCGCGCCCCGTAAAGTCCGCAAAAACGACATTCTTTTCTTATTAGTTGAACGCCGTTTCGGGGAAGTTGTCGACGGAGAAGAATACACTGATAAAATTTCCCATGAAAAATAAAAATCTAAATTATGACAGAATGATTAGAGATTTCAGAACTTACGTTTACTTGTTGAATGACCGGATGGAAGATTAATCGTGTCTTGAAAAAGCAGCTTTCCGATTTTGATAATTTCGGCTTTGGATTTGTCCCCGGGGTTTCGTTTGATGATAAGAATGCCGGTATCCGGGTTTGCTTTGCAGATGAGTTTCGCGAAATCAACACCCCTGATGAAAACGGCCGTCGAAAGTATATCAGCGTTAGCGGCATTGGAAGTGACTACGGTGACGGAAAGCATGTCTTCAACCGGTTTACCGGTTTTCGGATTCATTATATGTGTGTAATGACGCCCCTTGATTGTAACATAACGCTCATAGTTGCCGCTTGTGGCAACGGCCTGGTTGCGCAGTGATAATACCGCGCAGACTTTATTTTTCGCCAATGGATCACGGACTCCGATGATATAAAATTCTTTCGGCGCCGGCGGGCGTCCGAGGCAATACATATTGCCGCCGAGATTAATAACTCCGTGTTTAATACCCAGCGCCTTTATTTTCCGCACCGCGATCTGTACCGCGATGCCTTTGGCTATGCCGCCAAAGTCTATCGACATGTCCGGAACCGTAAACTTAACAGTATGGTTCTTATTGTCAAAAATTACTTTATTGAGCCCGACTTTACTTTTAGCCTGATGGATTTCCGCGGCGTCCGGGAGAGTGTCGCCGCGTTTGCGGTAGAATCCCCACAACAACATCAGGGGGCGCGCGCTGACGTCAAAAACTCCGCCGGAAATATCATAGGCACGCCGTGAGGAATTAAACATATTCCAGAGCAGGGGAGAACATTTAAACGCTTTGGCATAGGCTGTGGCGTTGAGGCGGGAAATTTCACTTTCCGGGTCAAATATGTTGCAGGTTTTGTCAATCAGGCTGAATATTTCGCGCACCGCATCGCTTGCTTTTTCGCCTGATTCCCGTTCGCCGTAAATAACCGTTTCGGCAAAAGTCCCCATCACGACGAATTTACGTTTTGTTTTATATGGATTTGAGTTTATTTCCGAGGAATCACCGGCGCGCCCGGGGAAAAAATAAGTCCACGCGAGAGCGCAGATAAGAACTATAATCAATGTCTGCCAGTATTGTTTTTTTGTGATTCCTTTGAAATCATTGGTCTTGGAATCGTTTTTTTTATTCAAACTGTCCATATTGCGCTCCTGTTGATTTGACAAATATAAATCCCGGAGTCGGATTTTCAACTTTTAAACAGGAATAATATTCGATTTGTGCTTGACTAAGTTCATATACCGGGCTTATATTATTCCGGTTCTTTTGTCCTGCAGAAAAACAAAATTTAATTATTGACGGAGGAGATATGTATAGAATAAAATTTCTTTCCTTGTTTGCCGTGGCAGTAACGGCAATATTGTTCTGCGGAGCGTGTTCTTCCACTGATTCAGCGGAGGGTTCGTATCAGTCGGCTAAGGTTTATACTAAGCCTTTATTCGGTGCAATCGCGGTAAAATCCGCGGAATATGAGGGGCCGGCACGTAATCCGGTGATTTTTATTCACGGTTTTCTGGGAGCCCGTTTACAAAACCGGCGTACCGGGAAGTGTATTTGGGGAACTTTCACCGGGGAACAGATATTGAACGGTTTCACCAGAGAATATTTTCGCGAACTGGCTTATTCCATGAAGCTGGGAACGCCGGTGACTGAATTGCCCAATAAATTACGGGCGGTAAAGCTGCTGAAAAATATGAAAGTGGACATTATGGCGGTGAGTTTTCGTATGGCCGCCTATCAAACGATAATAGACGCCCTTGAACATAGTGGTTATATGCCTGAAAGTAGTCCGTTGCCGAAAAATAAAAAATTCTATTCATTGTTCTGTTTCCATTATGACTGGCGCGGCGATATTGCGGAAAACGCCAGGCGGCTGCATGAGTTTATTATGGTCAGAAAAAAATATTTGCAGCGGAAGTATAAACAATATTACGGACTTGAAAAGTTTGATGTGCAGTTTGATATAGTTGCGCATTCAATGGGCGGACTGCTGGCGCGTTATTATCTGCGTTACGGGAATCAGAAACTCCCGCCCCCGGGCGGCGGTATGCCGAAGTTGGATTGGCGCGGAAGCAGGAACATTGATAAAGCTATCATCATCGCCACTCCCAATGCCGGTTATCTGGATACCTGCCTTGAATTAACCCGGGGTTTGCGCCTGGATTCCAGCATACCTGTTTATCCTCCGGGACTTATCGGAACTTTCCCGAGTTATTATCAAATGCTGCCGGTAAACGGCATGCGCGCGGTGATTTTAGATTCCCGGCCGGGCAAACCCGCAGTCGATATGTTTGACCCCGAAGTCTGGATCGCCAGGGGCTGGGGTTTGGCGGATCCTAAACAGGATAAAATTCTCAAAGCATTGCTGCCGAAAGTATGGTCGGCGCGGAAACGGCGGGAAATCGCGCTTGACCATCTGCGGAAATGTCTGCTTCGAGCCGAAAAATTCACCCGGGCAATGCGCATACCGTCAACTCCGCCAAGTGATGTTATACTGATATTGTTTGCGGGCGACGCGGTAAAGACCAGCCGCTGCGCGACCGTTGATCCCGAAACCGGAAAACTTAAAGTTATAAAATGGGATGTGGGCGATGGTAAGGTTTTAGCCAGCAGCGCGCGTTTTGACGAACGGGCGGGGCGCAAGTGGACGCCATTTAATATATCACCTATTAAGTGGCAGGTGGTTTTCAATGTTCAGGGGGCGCATATGGGAATTATGGACAGCTATTCCTTTCTCGATAATCTGTCTTATTATTTACTGGCTTTCGTTTCTCCCAAAAAATATGCGGCAAGACTCTATCTTGAAAAGATGATTAAAGAGAGAAATAGGAAAAAATAAAATTGCTGAAAAGAGCCGGTTTATTTAAATAAGGGGACTGTATTCCAGCATCCGCCTGTGGTAATCGCCCCGCCGAAATGGCGGCAGCGGCAGAATCCTGCTCGATTCCAGTGCCGTGTGAAGAGGCAAACTATTTACCGTACGGAATCAGACTGGAACAAGGCGAGAAGTTTTTTCGCGGTGTCTTCGGCTAATTTCATGTCCGGCAACAGCATGTCCGGTAAGCGTGAGAATGGAATCATTTCAGCGCTTAAAGGAACATCCGGGACGTATTTACTGATGGCGGCTTTAACTTTATCAAAATCTATGTCGCCGGTCATCAAATCGTCACCGAATCCATGCAGGCCGCCGCCCGAATCGCTGCGGACAAAATTTTTGATGTGAATAGCTTTGATTCTATGCTGAAGGATTTCAATCCAATGCTCCGGATAACCGAAAACAAGCGCGTTGCCTGTGTCAAAATAAACGCCGAGACGTTCACTGTTAAATTGATCGACGTAGGTTTTGAACTCCATCGGGGAAAGCAAAAACTTGTTCCAGACGTTTTCCAGGGCAATGTTTACGCCAAGCTTTTCAGCTAAGGGCAGGATTTTTTTCAAAGACTCAATTGAGTAATTCCAGGCGTCCTGGTAAGATACCACCGGACGGGAAGGATCCCAGTCCACGTCTACCGCCGCAGGAACCACTAAAACAGTTTCCGCTTCAAGCCAGGCGGCTATCTGGATATATTTTTCGGTAAATTCAACCGCTTTCGCTCTTTCCGCCGCATCCGGCGACCCCGGCGAACAGCCCCAGTAAAAGCCGCTGGCCAATGTGCGCAAAGCTATTCCGGCAGCTTTGGCCGCCTGCAGGATTTTTTTGCATTCGGCTTCGCCAATATCAATTGGAATACAATCTCCGACAGTTATTTCCAAACCGTCCAAGCCGAATTTCGCGACTGCTTTAATTGCTTTATACGGTCCGGTATTACCGTCAAATCCGCCCAGCACCCAGTAGTTTAATGCTTTAAATGACATAACTTATTTCCTTATTTTAACGCTTCGTTTCGCATCAACTGATTCTATTTCGGCTTCGATAATACGGATTGAATCGACAAGGTCGGACAGAGTCAAAAGTTCAGTTGGTTTTTCGCCCCTGACTATGCAGTCGAGCATATAATCAATTTCCTGATGCCAACCGGTAGGTAATTCAGGATCAGTGACTTCCGGGGTATCAACAGTACCGTCTTCATGGATTACCTTATAACCCGTTTCTGAAAAGCGGAAAGTCATATTTTCGCAAACAATCTGATAACTCATTTCAAAGGGAGTCGCACGTGCCGCGTCCCAGGCGCCTTCAGCCGTTATCAGGGAACCATCGCCAAAATCATAACGTGTGACAATATGGTCAATACCTTTATCACTGCGGACAGCCTTGGCTCCAAATGAAGTTACCGTCTTGGGTATGCCGAACATGAAATTAACTATATCAGTATCGTGCAGGTGCAAATCAAGAACTGCGGCACCGCTCAAATCAGCCTTCATAAACCAGTTTTCCCAAGCGTTACCGTCAATATTCGGTGATAAACGCTTGAAGGTCGCGCTGTAAACTTTTCCCGCTTTGCCGGACTTGATTAACGCTTGAGTATGACGGTATTCCGGCCAGAAACGGACGCACATACCAACCATAAATATACTGTCCGCTTCCTCGGCAGCCTCCACAATTTCCAAAGCATCCTGGCTATTGCCCGCTAAAGGTTTTTCGCAAAGTATTTTTTTACCCGCCGCAATTGCCGCCAGCGAATATTTTTTATGCAGAAAAACCGGCACACAAATATCAACTAAATCAACATTCGGATCGTTAATCAGGTCCAAGCCGTCAGCATAAGTCGTGATATTACTGAAATCCAATGGTTTGGAATTATCCGAACCTGAAATATTGCCGACAACTTTGCTGATGTCGCCCCGCCGTTTTGCTTCGTCAACATCCGCGACAGCAACGACTTCCGATTTCGGATTATCATTGTATATTCCAAAATGAACCGTTCCCATAAAACCAAGACCGATTATCCCGACTTTGACTTTTTCAGACATAGTAAACTCCTTATTTATAAAGTTTAATATGATTTTACAGCTAAACAGGCAAAAAATGAATGCAATTTTGTGCAAAGACATGGATTATTATGCAAATATGCTGTATTATAGTCAATATGAATAAGACATTAGACATAATTCTTCATGACGAAATACAGAATATTTTTGATAACTTCGCGGCAAGTTTCGGGATAAGTATTATATTTTATTCCCTCAACGGCAAAATCCTGCGCCGCGGGCGCGGATGTGCGAACTCAAAATTCTGCGAGCTCATCCAAAGCGAGGTTTTCGACAGAAACGAATGTTTTTTTATGGACGCAGGCAAATGCCGCGAGTGCGCTAAACAGAAAAAAGTTATCAATTACCTGTGTCACGCCGGAATAGAAGAAGCTGTCGCGCCGATATTTGTAGAAACTCAATTAGTCGGTTATGCCATGTTCGGACAATTTCGTTCAAGCCGGAAACTGCCGCCCAAAGTGCTCAAAACCGCCAAAGAAAACGCTTGTCTGCCGAAATTGCTGGAATACTTTTACGAACTGCCCTATTACAATAAAATTAAGATCAAAAATATCCTCGGGCTGTTTACCATTCTCGTGGATTATATCATTACCAAAGAAATAATAAGCGTAAAAGGCGAACGTTTAATCAATAAAAGCTTAGCCTACATCGAACAGCATATACATCGTCCGATATCTCTGAACGAAGTCGCTGAAAACGCGGGAAGAAGCCGTTCAGGCATCTCACATTCTTTCCAGAAAATATTAGGACAATCTTTTTCCAAAGTTCTTATAGAGGCAAAATTAAGCAAAGCCGAAGAATATTTCAGAAACGCGCCTCATTCATCAATAGAGGAAATAACGTTCAGGCTAGGCTATAAGGATCCACTCTACTTTTCCAGGCTATACAAAAAATACAGAGGAATTTCCCCAAGCGAGTACCGCAACAGACATAAAGGCCCGTAATGAAGTCTTTCCCCCCTTTGACGGAACCGACAAAAAGCAAAAAGATAACGAAACCGACGTTCGGCTTTTTGAAAAGATGTGAGCGTTCGAGCCTTGCTGCAAAGTCTTATTTTTTTCAAGAATTTAAGTTAGACCGAGTTTTGGCGGGCGTGTGTATATATATGGAAATACGGGAAAAAT
Organism: uncultured Victivallaceae bacterium; assembly: GCA_964515915.1. GTDB lineage: Bacteria > Verrucomicrobiota > Lentisphaeria > Victivallales > Victivallaceae > JAHOYW01. The sequence goes on along the minus strand of CAZEXM010000026.1, from coordinate 6,957 downwards.
TGGAAATATGTTGTCACTTGACTTGTAATCAGCAGATCGTCGCTTGAACGCTTTGCGCAGCAAGCCGGAAAAGTAGTTTTAAGAGGATACTTTTGTGTTATAAGTTGCATATTGCGATCTTAAGTTTTATAATATAATAGAGGAGCTGGTTTGTAAACAAGCATAGCTGATTTGCACCCATAATGCCTGTAAGAGGTGGAAAAAGCTGCAAAAGGTGCTAAATTACAAGTGAGTAATGTAATTAAGATAAAAGACACAAAAACTATGGATTACGAAAATATATATATACATATTCCATTCTGCGGGAAGAAATGTGATTATTGCGGTTTCTATTCGGAACCGGCTCCATCTTCAACGCGAATTAAGGAATTTTTAAATAAACTGGAAAAAAAATTGGCTGTTTTAGAGTTGACTAAACCAGTAAATACTTTATTTCTGGGTGGAGGAACTCCGTCATTACTTTCGCCTGATGAATTGCAGCGTTTGTACTTCATGGTGAAAAAACACATACCATTGAATTCTGATACGGAAATTTCCATGGAATGTAATCCGGAAACTTTATGCAGAGAACGTTTAGAGGTCATAAAACCCATAATAAACCGCATCAGCATCGGGGTGCAGGCCTTTAGTGACAGTTCCCTGGATGTTCTTGGGCGCTCAGGCACACGGGAGCATATTGAAAAAGCTTTACATTTGGTAAAGGACTTTAATTTTAATAATCTGAGTATTGATTTAATTTATGGAATTCCCGGCCAGACCCGGAAAGATTGGATGTCCAATTTGAAATTGGCGGTCAATTCCGATATAAAGCATATTTCCTGTTATTCGCTTACGGTGGAAGAGGGAAGTAAATTGATCAACAGAATCGAGAGCTTCGCTCCTGCCGATGACGACGAAACCGCGGCAATGTGGATAAAGACCGGGGATTTTCTTGAAACACAGGGCTTTTCCCGTTACGAGGTGTCTAATTATTCCCAACCGGGAGCGGAATGCAAACATAATGTTAATATATGGCATGGACAGACTTATCTTGGATTAGGGCCGGCCGCGTCATCTTTCGACGGCAGAACCCGTTGGACGGAACCGGCTTCGCTGGATGATTGGCTCGCGGATAAAGAAGTGGAAAAAGATGTTATTGAGCCAGAATACCGCTTAATAGAAATTTTCATTATCGGTTTGCGTACAGTAGAAGGCTGGACCCGCGATCATTGGGAGAAAATTCCTTTACAGCAGATAGTGAATATTGAATGGCAGACAATGGTGCAAAAGTCTCTAAAGGTTAAAAAAACTTACCCCGGCCTTTTGGAGGTAACTCCCAAATCCATTCATCTAACGCAGAAAGGTTTGCTTTTCTGGAACACGATAGCCGAAGCCTGGCTGGAATAGGACGGCATCGACAAAAACGAAAAAGATAACGAAACCGACGTTCGGGACGCGGTCAAGCGGCGGGTCGCTTGTCGTCAATCTCTAATTGACGAAACTTAAGCGACGAAGTCGCGCAATTGAATAATTCCGCCTAGAAAAGCGATATTATCTAAAAATGAGCAAAGCAAATTTTTAGATAATGTTGAGCGTTCGAGTATTTAACTTGATGACTTTTGTCGGATGCGTCGAATAGAATAAAGACAAATCTTTTTAGCTTATTAAGCGCAAGTGCTTTTTTACTTTTCGTTTTTGCGTGCTATTTTATTAAATCCGAAGCATAAGTTTTTTTTTATTTTCATTTGTTTATCCAAATATATTTGCGCTTGCACATAACATTTGTTAAAGAATATTATGATAAAATCAATAAAACCAAATCCAATTGTTGACATGATGGATAAAATCGGCAAAGCCGCCGATACAATTGGAGTTGATGTTTACTTTTTCATTTGTTTTCTGGGAGAGTTGGCTAAGGCGTCGGCAGACATTATCCGGCATCCGGGCAGGCTCCGCATGAAAGATATGTTTTATTATATGGACTTATGCGGCAGTCAGGCACTTCCTATTGTCATCTGCATTTGTTATTTAATGGGGGTGATTTTAGGTTTTCAGTTTGCCCTGCAGGCGCAAAAAGTCGGAGCGGAAATTTATGTTGCCGATGGAGTGGGCTTTTCTATTTTAAAAGAACTTGGCCCATTGATGGTGGCGATTATTTCAACCGGCCGGGCAGGCAGTGCTTTTGCCGCCGAAATTGGCACAATGAAAGTCAACGAAGAAATTTCAGCTTTACGGACAATGGGCTTTTCGCCGGTTGGCTTTTTAGTTATTCCCAAACTTCTGGCAATGCTCATAACAATGCCTTTACTGATTGTTTTCGGGGATTTCGCGGGGGTGCTTGGCGGCTTCACGGTCGGTGTTACCATGCTGAAGCTCACTCCGGTAGTGTATATTGACAGAACGCTTGCGGTTCTACTGCCGTCCACGCTGACAATGGGCGTTCTTAAAGGCCTGGTTTTTGCCACTATTATCTCGCTGATCGGCTGTATGCGGGGATTTCAATCCAGCTCTGACGCCCAGGGAGTCGGCAGGGCGACAACTTCAGCGGTCGTAAGCTCAATATTTTTAATAGTCGTTGCTGATGCGGTCTTAACGCGTTTGTACACCATGTGGGGATATTAAAGCTATGCGGGCAAAAGAAAAAACAATTGTCGAGGTCGAAAATTTAAGCGTCGGTTATGGCAATAATATAGTGCTTGAAAAAATAGATTTTACCGTTCAGACAGGAGAAATATTTGGTATTCTGGGAGGTTCCGGCGCGGGCAAGAGCACTTTGCTTAAACACATGATAGGATTGTATCCTCCGTTTAGCGGAGATGTAAAAATATTCAATCAAAGTATTATTAATTGCGGGGAAACAGAAAAACAGGAATTGATGCGCAGCTTTGGCGTTACTTATCAGGGCGGAGCTCTTTTCGGTTCCATGACGGTGGGGCAGAATATTGCTTTGCCGCTGGAAACTTATACTGACCTAAGCAAAGAGGACATATTAAAACGGGTTCAGGAAAAGCTGGCGCTTGTCGACCTGGCGGGAACAGAGAATGTGATGCCGGCGGAACTCAGCGGCGGGATGAAAAAACGCGCCGGCCTGGCACGGGCAATGGCTTTGGATCCTGAACTCTTGTTTTTTGATGAACCTTCAGCGGGGCTTGACCCGATAACTTCGGTTGAACTTGATGAATTGCTCCTGCGTTTGCGGGATCGGTTCGAAACGACGATAATAATTGTAACGCACGAGTTGGCAAGTATTTTCGGCATAACCGACAATGTCATCATGCTTGATAAAAAAACTAAAACAATAGTGGCGGAAGGCGATTCGAAAGAACTCCGCGATAAAGACCCTTCACCATGGGTTCACGATTTTTTAAACCGCAAAGAACGCAGGATGGCCGGGCAGGCCTTTATATAAAATATGAAAAAGGAGATTTTTTATGGCACAAGCAAATAAATTCAGATTAGGAATGTTTGTCCTGGCGGGACTTTTGTTGTTTATAACCGGTTTGTTTTTTCTGGGGCTTGAAGACTTATTCATCCGCAAAGCTCATTTTGTAACTTTGTTTCCGGAATCCGTTCAAGGGCTTACGGTTGGTTCACCGGTAAAATATAAAGGTGTTCCTATTGGAACTGTTGCAAGTATTACTATCCAGGTCGAGAATAAACTCATTCGTGTCGGTATGGATATCGATTTAAGCGGGTTCACGGTGGAAAAAACAATCACAGATGATAATAAGATGCGGTTTTTTCATAAATTTATCATAAAGGAACGCGAAAAAGGATTGCGCTGCCGATTGGAATACGCGGGTATTACCGGCCTGAAATATATTGAATTAGATTATTTCAAGACGGAATTATCCGAAAACCCGATACCACCGCCCAAGTGGATGGAACATTTTGCAATCTATCTACCATCAAGCCCATCAGTATTCAAAGATATTTTAAAACTGATAAATACTTCATTGGAACGTATTGCCAAGGTGGATTTCGAAAAAGTTTCGAATGATTTGACCGGGGTTCTGGATGAAGTCAAAAAAATAGTCTCGGATCCCAAACTTGTTAAGGCGATTGACCAGTTGGAGTCCATGAGCGCTAACCTGGACGAAACCACCAAGACTTTAACGGATGCCCTGACTCCTGAAAAAGTTAATGAAATTATTAACAATGTTGATCGAATTCTAGATAAACTGCACATAATAAGCAAGCGGCTTGAAGTACAATTGAATAAAGCTAGAATTGCCGATACTGCCGATTCCTTCCGCAAAGCGGCAAATTCCGTTACTGAAGGCCGGGATATGATTTCGAGGACTTTACTGAAATTCAACCAGGCGATAGACGCTTTTACTGAATTTCTGAACTATCTGAATGATGATCCGGAAGCTCTGCTGAAAGGCAAAAGTAAACCAAAAATTATTTTCAGGAGAACAGACAAATAAATAAAAAAATCAACAGCGAGTCAAGAAAATTTGTTCATGGCTCGGAGCCATACAGCTGGATTGAAGTTTGAAGTGCGGCACATGTTGTCAAAAAGGTGGATTAACAGTATATTGTTTTTCTTCATCCTTGAATATTCCGTTGAATATTCAGCTTATACTTCCCGCTTGCGTTGTCCTAAGAGTAAAACATCCCGTAATTGTTCTTCCGTTCGTGCGCGCTGCCAGGTAATATCAAATTTACGATGCTGGACAAGTTGGGCAATAGCGGCTAAAGTTTTCAGATGTCGATATCGTTGGTCGCGACTGCCGGCAAGGACAAAAATTGCTTTAACTTCATCGTAAGCACTGCCGAAATCCACACCCTTTTCAGCTTTCAGCAAAAACAGTTTAAAACAGTTTTTTCGATCAACAATAATATGCGGAATAGCCACCGTCGGCGAAATGGCTGTACTGCTTTCGTCTTCGCGCTCCTGTAGAAACTCAAATATTTTTTCAGACTTTAAATCAAGTTCATCAGCCAGTTTGTCAGCGATTTCATGAAAAAGCTCGAGAACCGTCAACTTATCCTCGAATACCATTACCGGCGCTTCCTCCACCAATACATCAAAATCATCTTTGACCAATTCATCGCGCTGCCGTAAAATATCACTCAACTCTCCTTCGAGTCCGTGTGTGTCAAGGCGTTTATTAGTAATGCGCCCGATCAAATGCATCAAAGCGGATTCACGACCGACTTTACGACCGAAAAATAAATACATCAATAAAGCCAGGCCAATTATCGCCAGAGATACTTCCATTGCCTTAAATCCCATTTCGATAATCATAAAAGCAAAAATAACTACATTAATAAAGGGCAGCCATGGATAAAGCGGCATCCTGAAGGAAGGCCGGTAATTCTGGATTTGACTTTCCCGGAGAATAATCACCGCCAGGTTAGTCAATACATAAGAAAGCAGGATGACAGTTGAGGCGACTTTGACCAAAGTAATCAGTTCCAGCTGCAAAGCCAGAATTATAAAGCCGCCGGTAAAACAAATTGAAATAATCGGCGTTTGCGATTTGCCGTTGACCAGACTGAACACTTTAGGCATCAAGGCGTCACGGCTGAGTGCCAGCGGATAACGTGACGCGGCCAGAATTCCCGCGTTCGCCGTTGTAATGAACGCTAATAACGCGCCCACAGTAATTAAATAATAGCCAAAATCACCGTAATACATTTTCGCCGCGTCGGCTAATGGCGTCAGCGAACCGTTTAATTTCTCAGCCGGCAAAATTCCGACCACTACAATCAAAACCAGAACATATAAAACTGTAACGACAACAATTGACGATAACATCCCCAGCGGAATATTTTTACGCGGCTGCTTAATTTCCTCCGATATACTGGAAACCTTCAGCAAACCTCCGAAAGAAATAAAAACTAATCCCGCAACCGCGAAAATTGCTCCGGCACCCTTTCCCTCATGAAAAAACGGTTCAAAATGCGCTACCGAAATATGCGAGACTCCCCCGAAAATGAATAATCCTAAAAGCAGCAGAAGTCCCATTACCATAATAACTTCAAGAACCGCGGCCGCTTTAGCGCCGATTATGTTTATGCCGACAAAAACAACAGTAGCTGTTATTCCGCAAAGAGTCGTATTCATTCCCAGCGTTATGTGCGCGACTTCCGCCAAACCGAAAAGCGCGAAAGCTGTTTTCAGAGAAAGCGCAAACCAACTCAAACAACCCGAAATAGTTCCCGCTAAAGGCCCTAAACTGCGCTCAATATAATAGTAATCCCCTCCTGAACGGGGCATAGCGGTAGAAAGTTCAATAATCGCGAGAGCTCCCGTCAAGGCCAGAATACCAGCCAGCATATATGCCATAAAAACCGCCGGGCCAATAGCTTCAAACGCCACCCCGGGCAAAATAAATATTCCCGAACTAATCATCGCTCCGGAAGCTATGCAGAATACGTCAAGGCCGCTTAAACTCTTTTTCAAAGCATGTTTAATCATGTAAATATAATCCTCTTGCTTAATTTGTATTAATAAAAGATACTTTTAAATAGAGCCTGTCCCACTTTTGCGAAAGGCTTAATAATCAGTGAAATAAATTTGTATTGGGCTTGCTAAAAAGTATAAAAGGTGGCACTTTTATCAAAAAACGTTAATTATAATCAAAAAGACCACCTAAATGAATATAGAAAATATAGCATTACAGACCGAATTAAGCTACCCGATTCCAGAAATTCCTGACCATAAAGAATATTTTGAAAAACGTCTTTTTGAACTGTTGAAACGCGCCTACGTCGATGCCCGGTACAAAATTGGATATAAAATCACAAAAAAAGAACTTGAGTATCTTTCAAAGCGGGTAATCAAGCTCCAAAGCATAACTGAAAAAGTCTGTAAAGCAAAAATAAAAAGTTTCACTACCATCCCATAACTTCTGAGAATTAACTATTTCAAGTAACTTTGAGCTTACGCTTGCGCACTTCCCGTTACCCTTATTTTTCATTTCCAGGCTTGGTCTACTGTAAATTTATATATCATTTTCAGCGACT
>CAZEXM010000025.1:0-24575 GCA_964515915.1 uncultured Victivallaceae bacterium | reverse complement strand
TTCGGCACTTTTGCAGCAGATTATCCATAAGTCCGACAGGCTGCTAGAGGCGCAACGAGCAAGCTGGGATTTTATGTCACAAAGTGCAGAAGAACCAAAAAAATTTGTTTTTTTTATATAACGAGGCCGACGTATCGGCTTTTTTGCTTAAAAATGTTCTAAGTGATTTGTAATTTTATAAATAGGGATTAAGTTGGAAACTTGTTGTTGAATATTAATATTTGATTGAACCTTAATCCATTTATTTGGATTTTAGCTCTGCTTATTCAGGGCAAACCCGGAAGGTTTTTGGCGACAGCGTACTAAGCTTACATGCTGTTTCCTCTACTGTCCGCAGTTTCCTCTAACGGTTTAAGGTTCCTGATTTGTAAAAAAATCGTAAAATGAGGATTAATATGGTTATGCCAAAGGATATTCGTGTTTATTCCGGCAGTGCTCATCCAAAGCTTTCGAAAGCGATTGCCGCTTACCTTGAGATACCTTTGGGTAAAGTGAACCTTACGCATTTTCCCGACGGTGAAATTTTTGTTCAATTTGAAGAGAATATTCGTCGTGCCGATGTTTTTCTCATTCAACCCACCTGCGCTCCGACCAATGAAAATTTAATGGAACTGCTGATAATGATGGATGCCGCGAAACGAGCTTCGGCAGGGAGAATCACGGTAGTACTGCCGTATTACGGTTATGCCCGTCAAGACCGCAAAGATCGTCCACGCGTCCCGATCACCGCCAAGCTGGTAGCCAATCTTCTGGTTGCCGCCGGTGCTAACCGTATTATTACAATGGACTTGCATTCACAGCAGATTCAAGGATTTTTCGATATCCCGGTTGATCATCTTTATGCCCGTCCGGTTATTGTTCCTTATTTGAAGGGATTGCTGGGAGATGACCCGGTGGTTGTTTCTCCTGATTCCGGCAGTGTTAAGATGGCTATGGCATATTGCGGAATGTTGAACGCCGGCTTGGCGGTTGTGGCTAAACGCCGCATTAATGCTGATACAGTGGCGTCATCGCATCTGGTTGGTGAGGTTAAAGATAAAATTTGTGTTATTACCGACGACCTTACTGCGACAGCGGGAACTCTTTGCGCCGCGGCGGAGATATTGAAAAAAGCCGGTGCCGCTACAATTTATGTTGTCGTCTCGCATTGCCTGCTGAATGCAGAGGGCAAGAAAAAATTATTAGCCGACAGCAATATTGAACAACTTGTTACTACCGACGGAGTGCCGCACATGGATGATCTTGGCGGAAAAGTCAAGATTTTGAGTGTCGCACCACTTCTCGGGGAAGCGATAAGACGTATTCATGAAGGAAGATCAGTATCTTCTCTTTTCAGAATGAAAGAATAACTCAATCATACTTAAAATAACAAAAAGGAAGTAGTATGAGTAAAACGAAAACAAATTATGAACTGGCAGTTGAATCGCGTAGCGACCTGGGAACAGGAGCGGTGCGACGGGCTAGAAAGGCGGGTAAAATTCCAGCCGTTATCTATAGCCGCGGCGTTAAATCCGCGCCTTTATTCGTCGCGACCCGTGAATGGGAGGCTCTTGCCAGGCACGACTTCAATCTGGTAACTTTGATTGAAGGCAAAAAGAAAACGGCTGCCGTGGTAAAGGAAGTTCAGAATAACTACTTGAAAGCTTGTGTTATGCATATTGATTTCCAGGAAGTTAAAATGGACGAAAAAATTACCGCGTCAATACCGGTCAGCGCCGCTTACGGCGAACCTGCCGGGGTATCTCAAGGCGGCATTCTTGAGCAGCCTGTTCATGAAATTGAAATCAGCGCGTTCCCGGCTGATCTGCCCGAGCATCTGGAAGCGGATATCAGCGCTCTGGAAATAGGAGACTCTTTACATATCAGCGAAATCCGGGTTCCTGAAAATGTTGAGGTGGTTTCAGACCTTAAGCTGGTTGTGTTCTATGTTTCCAAGCCGGTTGCCGAAGAAGAAGTTGAAGCGGTTGAAGGCGAAACTGAAGAGTCTGAAGAAGGTGCTGAAGCAAGTGAAGACGAAGCTGCGGCAGAGTAAATAACTTTTAGTGTAAGGATTGTCAATGAGCGGGGTGTCAGCTAGTCAAATCAGTTTGATTGTTGGTTTGGGTAATCCCGGGCGGGAATACGAAGGAACCAGACATAATGTCGGTTTTGATGCGAGCCTGGCTTTTATGGCAGCTTCACCGGTAAGTTTTAAACGGAAGGAACGATTTAACAGCGTTTACTGGGAAGGGCGTTTCAAGGGGCGCAGTTTACTGGTACAGCATCCGCGAACTTTTATGAATTTGAGCGGGAAAGCAGTAGCTGCTTTAGCTCTTTCCAAAAAAATTCTCCCTGCTGAGATTATTGTGCTGCATGATGATATGGATCTGCCTTTGGGAAAGATCAGGATTCGTAAAGGCGGCGGCAGTGCCGGACACCGCGGTATTGAATCGCTTATCGAACAGCTTGGAACCGCGAAGTTCTCGAGATTGAGAATCGGTATCGGCCGCGCCCGGGCTGAAACTATTGATTATGTATTAGCTGAATTTGAAAAGGATGAACAAGTGATACTTGCTGAAGTGTTTAAGACAAGTGTAGACGCATTAATTCTAAGTTTGACTCGTGGGGTTGGATATGCTATGAACTGTTTTAACAGCATAAACCATGAGCAGGATAAAAACAATAAATCCGGCTGAGAAGCCGGAACCATATTAATTATGGAGGAAAAATCTTGAAAAAGTACGAAGCAATATTCATTATGGATATTAGAAAAGTTGATGATGAGGGTGCTGGAGTCTGTAGCGAAATCGCAACTTTGATCGGAAAATGGGGCGGAGAAATGCTTAAGTCTGTTTCTCTGGGCCGTCGTCAATTCGCCTACGAAATGAAAAAACGCAAAGGCGGAATTTACTGGAATTTGATATTTACCGCTGATCCGGACAAAGTTAAAGAACTCAAAGAGCATTTTCGCCTTGACGAACGTATCCTGCGGAATATGATCATCAATTTTGATCGGCCGGCCGTGGAAAAAAGTGGTGTTTCAGCTCCAATTAAACGGGCTGAAATAAAAGAAGTTTAAAACAATAAATTGGAATATTTGTTTTTCTTAAAACAAACAGCCAAAGGAGAGTCTGTATGGCATCATTAAATAAAGTCTTTTTACTCGGAAACTTAACTCGAGTGCCGGAATTGAGATATACTCCAAACGGTGTGGCGGTCTGTGAATTCGGACTGGCGACAAACCGCAAATATGTAGCGAATAATCAGGAAAAAGAAGAAGTCTGTTTCGTTAATATCGTGGTTTGGGGAAAACAGGGCGAATCCTGTCAGCGTTATCTGGAAAAAGGTTCCACCGCGATGATTGAAGGGCGTCTGCAGTTCGATCAGTGGGATGACCGCGAAACAGGCAAGAAACGCTCAACTTTGCGCGTTGTCGCTGAACGTGTTCAGTTTATCGGCGGCCGTCGGGACGGCGGCAGTCAGGCTCCGCAGCAAGGCGACGCTTATCAAGCTCCGCAAAGCCAGGCTCCGCAGCAAGGCGGCGCGAATCCGGCAGCTAACGGAAACGTTCCGGTTCAGGGTAAAGAAACGAATGCTTTCCCCGCCCTGCCGAATGACGCTTTCAAAGTTGGCGATGACGCTGAAGACGACATTCCGTTCTAGAGAGAGCAGATAACAATATATTATAATTAATAAAACAGGAAAGAAAACATGCAAAGAAGAAAAACCCGCAGAAAAAGAAGAAACAACAAGCCTAAGATTTGCCGTTTTTGCGAATCTCAGATTCATTACATTGACTTTCTGGATGCGGATACGCTCCGTAAATTCCAGACCGAAAAAGGCAAAATTCTGCCTCGCCGCATTACCGGCACTTGTCTGCAGCATCAGAAAATGCTCAGTATCGCAATCAAACGCGCCAGAATCATCAGCCTGGTATTATAATTAGGAGTGTGCTATCAATGGCAAATCAAAAATATATTTTACTCGAAGACGTTGCCGACCTGGGCCTTGCCGGCGATGAAGTTGCAGTCGCCGCCGGTTATGCCAGGAACTACCTCGTCCCCAAAGGGCTGGTTACTAAATTAACGCCCGGAACGGCGAAAATGCTTGCTTCCCGTAAAGAGCAGAACGAACAGCGCCGGGCTGAAGAATTGACTGACGCCAATGCTTTGGCCGCTAAAATTGCCGAAATTGAATTATCCTTCACAATGCAGGCTTCTGACGACGATCAGTTGTTTGGTTCAGTCAGCGCCCGTAATATCGTTGAACAGCTTGCTGAAAAAGATATTACTATTAAGCATCAGCAGGTTAAACTTGACGAAGCAATCAAGACTCTTGGTTCTTTTGACATAGTGATCGCCCTCGGACACGATATCAAAGCAAGCATAAAAGTAAAAATAGAACGCGCTCAGGCATAAGATGTTTTTATAGTGTAGAAATTATGGTCAATACCCAAAATAATGATGAAGTTTCAAGCCCTGCTGTAAATGAACGTCCCCAGCCTCATAATCTGGAGGCTGAACGGGCGGTTCTGGCAGCCATGCTGCGCGAGGCGCGGCCTTGCGTGGATATGGTGACGGAACAGCTCGGCTCGGCGGAGGCTTTTTATTCACACATTCATCGTGAAGTTTTTAAAGCGATTGATACGCTTTATAATCATTCCGATTTAGGTGTTGACCTGATTTCAGTTGCTCACCAGTTGTCAAAGAACGGTACACTGGAAGACATCGGCGGCGAAATTTTTCTCGCTGAACTTTATAATTCAATTGCCACGACCGCCAATCTTGAAAGCTGGTGCAATATTATCCGGGAATTTTTTATCCTGCGTAATATGATTAATGTCTGCAGCGAATCGCTGCTTAAATGCTATGATGACTCGATAAACGCTAAAGAGTTGATCGACCAGATTGAAACTGATCTTTTTAAAGTCCGCAACGTTACAAGCCGTTCTGATATTGTAACTCTTAAAGAAACTCTGGGGGAGACCTTTAAAAATATCCAGGCATTGATTAACGGTGAAATTGAAATCGGAATCCCCACCGGCCTGCCTGATCTTGATAAAATGATCGGGGGCTTGAAACCCGGTGAAATGTTTGTTCTCGGCGCCCGCCCGTCAATCGGGAAAACGTCATTGGCTTTGAATTTAATTCGCAATATTGCCATACAGACAAGTACCCCCCGCTCGGTTGCTTTTTTCAGTCTGGAAATGACCTCCGAGCAAATCGCGCGCCGCTTGATTTGTACCGAAGCGAGAATTCCTGAAAGCAGATTTTTTGACGGCTCTTTCAAACATAATGAGATGCTGAAATTAACCCAGGCCGTCACGACTTTGCAAAAAGCAAAAATATTTATAGATCCTACAGGCGGTTTGACGATTGCCGAATTGAGGGCCAAAGCCCGTCGTCTCAAAATGATGCATGGTATAGATTTTATCGCAATTGATTATTTGCAGTTGATGAAAGCTGATGGACGAGTTGATAACCGGCAGCAGGAAGTCGCTGAAATTTCATCGGGCATTAAAAAACTTGCCAAAGAACTGAATATACCAATTCTGGTACTGGCACAGCTTAACCGTGAAGTTGAGAAAACCGCCGGAGTTTCCGCCAGGCCGAGACTCAGTCATTTGCGGGAGTCCGGTTCGATCGAGCAGGATGCCGATATCGTAAGTTTCCTGCATCGTGACCGGAATGAAACAAAATCCATAAGTCCGGAACAGGATCAGTTGGGGCTGGAAGCTGAACTTATATTGGAAAAAAATCGTAATGGACGAACCGGGATTGTTAAAATGACATTCTTCCCGTCGCGCATGGAATTTGTCAATGTTAAATTTACCGCCGAAGACCGTCCGAATAATGACGCTTAATGAATAAGGATTGTATTGTGAAAAAGTTACTGATTTCAGGGGTGGCAGTTTTATGCGTGTTCAGCGCTGTACTGAATGCCGCCACTATAGAAAGCGTAACATTTAAACAGCAAGGTGGCTACACTTTCCCCAAAAAAATGCTTTTGTATAATATGCAGCAGAAAGCCGGCAAAGAATACAACAAAAATATACTTAATGACGACATTAAACGTCTTTACGGTTTAGGCTTTTTCGATGATGTGGTTTCGGAAGTAAAAAATATCGCCGGCGATAAGGTCGAGATTATTGTCAAAGTAAAGGTTAAGCCGCGGGTTGACAAGATTATTTTCAAAGGCAACAAAAAGTTTCCTGCCAAAGAATTGAAGATGAATGTGGTTCTCGACGCCGGAATGCCATTAAATGATAATAAATTGAGAATCAGTGCCAATAGAATACGGGCTTTTTATAAAGACAAAGGCTATAACGACGCACTGGTTGCTCCGACCTTGAAAAGCGTCGGCAGAGACAAAATAAATGTTATTTTCAATATCAAGGAAAATCTCCGTCTTAAAATAAACAACGTCAGGTTTTCCGGGCAAACGGCTTTTTCCGCCTGGACGCTTAAAAGCGTGATTGCCAACCGGCATTCATATTTGAGTCGATTTTTGGAAGTGGGCCTGCTGGAGCGAGCCGAACTGGCAAAAGACAAGGCGCGTTTACGCAAGCTTTTCTGGAGCAAAGGCTATCTTGACTTCAAGGTTAAAGATATCAAAATAACCCAGGAAAAAGATGATCCCGAGTATGTTGATATTAATTTTGATATTTACGAGGGCAAAGTTTATAAGGTGGGCAGGATCAGCATTCTCGGCAGCAAAGTTTTTAAGACTGCGGAACTTATGCCTTTGCTGCGTATCAGAAAAGGCATGGTTTACGATGATGAGCTGGTTGAAAAATCCCTGCGGATGATTCGGAACGCGTATGAGTCCCTGGGATATGCCAACATCGGCTGCCGTGAAGTGCGCCTGGCGGATTTCAAAACCCATATAGTTGACCTGCAGATTGTAATTGACGAGGGGCGGAAATTCACTGTCAACCGGGTTATCATCAGCGGCAACAACATTACTAAAGATAAAGTTATCCGCCGGGAACTGGTAATTCAACCCGGCGACCCCCTGGATAAAAACCGTATTAAAGCCAGTAAAGAGCGTTTAATGGGAATGGGCTACTTCAAAAAAGTGGAAGCCGTTACTGTTAACTCAAATAATTTTAACAAGAAAAACGTCGCGTTTGAAGTTGAGGAGAAGCCCGCATATCAGTTCAAAGTCGGCGGCGGTGTTTCAAGTTACTATTCCCTGGTCGGTATGGCGGAGATTGTCAGTAACAACTTCGACATCACTAATCCCGAGAATTACTTCAGGGGCGGCGGCCAGCGTATACGTTTAATGGGAATGGTTGGTATCAAGCGTAACAGTGTAAACTTTGATTTTGTTGAGCCGTGGTTATTTGATATTCCTCTGCGTCTGTCGCTTAACGGCTATTGGAATACCGTTGTTTATCCGAACTGGGACGAAACCCGGATTGGCTTCAGAACGTCATTGAACAAAAAAATACTTGACGATTTTACCAATGCCACTTTCGGTTATAAATTTGAAAATGTTGACGTTTCCAACATGGAAAGTTCCAAATCAATGGAGTTGCGTGAGAATTTAGGGCATCAATGGGTCAGTCAATTTTCTTTGCTGGTCAATCGTGATACCCGGGACAGTCAGTTCAATCCTACTTCGGGATACAGCGTAAACGCGCTTGGTGCGCTGGCCGGAAAATTTCTGGGCTCGACTAACAGTTTTTACCGTTTAGAAGCCAAAGGCAGTCATTACTGGTCATTGCTTGACAAGGCACTTATTTTCCAGGCTGGAGCGAAAATCGGAACGATTGCCAATTTTAACCGCAATAAGCAAGCGCCATTATTTGAAAGGTACTTTATTGGTGGTGGTGAAACTATTCGTGGTTTTCCTTACCGTTCAATCGCGCCGACGGATAAAAATGGCGACCCTGTCGGCGGACAGACTCTTTTACTGCTTACCGCGACAATGACGCATCCAATTTACAAATTTGTGCGTGGAGCTATTTTTATTGATGCCGGTAATTCCTGGGCTAATTCATTTTCGATGAACTTCGGTAAAATGAATCTGGGCGCCGGCTATGGTTTACGTATCAAGGTGCCGTATCTGCAGGCTCCTATCCAGCTTGACTTGGCTTATCCGATTGTTTCCAGTGTGGACGGACTTTCCAAAAAACTGCGTTTCCACTTCAATATGGGATTTACCTGGTAATTATGCCTGAGAAAAAACATGAAATCGAATTTCCAACTACCTGGAATTACCGTGTCATTGTTGAAGCCGCGAAAGCTGATTGTTACGATACAATACTTAAGGTTTTGAAAAAACACGGAATTGACGCGAAACCGGAGAAAAAGAACAAATCATCCCGCGGTAAATATCATTCCTATCGAATTCCGGCAGTTCTCGATTCGCGGGAAATGATGGATACCCTGAGCTCCGAACTTTCAGCGCTTGAGGGTGTTAAATTTTTGTTTTAAAATTTCGAGGGAAATATGCGGATAAGTGTTATTTGTACAGGTACCGAATTGCTGAAGGGAAGCACGGTAAATACTAATTTGGCCTTTATCGGCCGGGAGCTTAGCGAAGCGGGTATTGTACCGGTTCGAGCTATTGTCGTTGGGGACAGTTCCGCGGATTTGCGCGAAGCGCTGGAAACCGCGGCGCGTGATTCCAAGCTTATAATTACCACCGGCGGCCTGGGCCCGACCCATGACGACCTGACCCGTAACGCGGTTTGTGATTTCCTCAATTTAAAACTCCTGAGAAACCCGGAAATAGAAAGGGATTTAACGCGGCGCTGGAACAAACGTTATTCGACCGTCCCCGGGAAGGATTATTTATCGCAGGCTGATGTGCCTGAAAACTCAATAGTTTTAAAAAATGTTGTCGGCACCGCTCCGGGCTTATGGGTAAAAGGTGAAGTTACTGTCATATTATTACCCGGCCCGCCGAACGAATTAAATCCAATGTTTAAAAATGAAGCGATGCCGCTTTTGAAAAAGCTTGTCGGCAAAGCCACTTTCACTTCGGGTTTCATGGTAACGGCGTCGGCTGAATTAATTGTGCAGGAAAAAGTCGCGCCGTTAATAAAAAATCTGCCTTTATCATTGGCATATTGCACTTCTGTTGAGGGCGTAAAAGTATTTATCAGCGGCCTGGATGAAGATTTGCTTAAACGAAAAGCGAAGGAAGCTAAAAAGCTTTTCGGCGATGCGGTTTTAGCGGACAACAAACTGTCACTGGTGTCGGAAATTTCCGAACGTTTAAGGAAACTCAGCTATACTTTGGGGACGGCTGAGTCCTGTACGGGCGGTATGATTGCGGCGGCGATGACGGATTTGCCGGGCTCGTCACAAGTCTTCACCGGTTCAATAGTAGCTTACAGTAACGTTGTCAAAACCAAACTTTTAGGGGTTCCGCAAACACTCCTTGACGCTCACGGAGCGGTCAGTGCCGAATGTGTACGCGCCATGGTTTCGGGGGTGGCGAAAGCTCTTGACCTTGATGCCGCTATAGCGGTGAGCGGAATAGCCGGGCCGGACGGCGGCACTGATGAAAAACCTGTCGGCCTGGTTTACATAGCGGCTTTACTGCATGATAAAATCATTGTCGCAAAACATATTTTCCCCGCTAATCGTGATTCGGTCCGTAACCGCACAAAAATCCGGGCATTACTGTTGCTTAGGAAGCTGCTCCTGAGAGAGTTGTGAGTAGTGCCAGGTTTAGCCTTAAACCGACATTGGTCGCAGTGTAAGGCTACACTTGCGAGTACTCATTTTTTGTAAGTTGAGATGAGAATATGTGCTTCGCTCCACAGCTTTGAAGCGTTTGCCGTGTTGTTCACGGATTTAGTAACCGCCCTGGAAAACAAACCACGAGTGATACTGCGATAACCGGGACTTGACTGGCTTTTGACTAAACGCTCCATCTTGCTGTGCAAGGTGCTTTTGCGCGCGCAGGCGATCACTTGAATGACATCCGATCCGAAAGGCGGGCCAACTACTATTTCAAATTTTTTGCTGTTAACTTTCGGTACGATTATATCGGTATTGGCTTTGATGAGCGTCTTTTTGTCCCAGACGTTTGGAAACAGCAGTACTGTCGAGCCGTCGATCTGGTGGCAGAATACGGCAATATGGCAATCTTTTTCCGCGCGTATCTTGAAGCGGATTTTTTCGCCGTTTTTGAAATTGCGCTTCAAACCGACGGTAGTGATTTTGATCTTAAAATCATGGGGAACTTTTTTTATCCGCTTACGAATATCAGCGATATTTTTTTTACTTTTTTTGATATTGGCCGGTATAATCTCAGTGGAAACATCATCGGCATTGAGAACCATCTTCGCGGTCTTTATCTCGCCGCCATCGAGCCGGAGCAGTTCAACAAATACGGTAATTTTGGGGTAGCGGTAATAAAATTTTCCGCGGACAATCCCTTCAATGCCTTTTATTCTGATATTTATTTTTTTCGAGTCCGGATCCAGCAAATCCGTATTTTGAAAACGCTGTTCTTTCAAAATATCGTCCAGTCGTTCCCTGGAAATAACTTTGAATTTGCCGTTTTTAGCCAAAGCGGAACGCAGTTCAGCCCGCAGCATAGAGGAAAAAGCCGACATCAATTTGCTGTCGCCGTAAACAAAATTACCGACACTGATATGAATAGTCTCAGCTTTAATCTGCTTAGCCAGATTAACACTGACTTTATCATAAACATCAGCGTTGACAATTAAGCCACACAGAAAAGCTCCCAGCAATAAAATAATTTTATACATATCCATCTCTCCGTTGTTACTATTCAGTTCACTAGTATACAGTAAAACTTAAAGGTTCGTATTTTTTCACAA
The DNA here is from genome assembly GCA_964515915.1 of uncultured Victivallaceae bacterium. Taxonomy (GTDB): domain Bacteria; phylum Verrucomicrobiota; class Lentisphaeria; order Victivallales; family Victivallaceae; genus JAHOYW01. The sequence continues at coordinate 13,789 of CAZEXM010000025.1, read as the reverse complement.
ATTAATGTAGCACAACCGTCTCGGTTGTGAAGATACTCAAGCGAGACGGTTGACTTTCGCTGTGCTCAGTCTCAGCCTTCGCAAAGTGAGCTACATTTTCTATATACAGTGCGAACATTTAAGCTATATAATATACCAGACCTATATACTGTTAGTTCGCGCGAAATCGTTGAATCTCACGCGAATTACGGACAAAATACATATACTACATTATGATTGTTGCCGTATTCGATATTCGCTTTCTTGAAAGTAAGCTTCGATTTACTAAGGATATTTGATCTTTTGATACCCAGCATCCGCAGTCCCGGCAAAACATCGCCGGACCAGACATAAATACGACTGGGAATACCCTTGATCGTCCTGATGTCAGCCTTCGTTTTCATTGCCAGAGCGGTGAGATGAGCAGCAATGCCGAGCGCAACTAAGCCAAGGCCCACTGCTCCCATAGCTATAATGAGGCCGCCATTTCCAGATTGGGCGGCAGCTAGTATTATGGCAGTGCCCATGGCCGTCGCGCCAAGGAAAATAGCGATATTGCCCACGACTTTAGTATCATTTTTTACCGTAGCTTTGTATTCGTTAATCTTGTCAATAAGACGCCCGCCGCGGGTCGTCGCCTGAAAGAAAACGTCCTCCAGCAAAACAGCATATTTATAAAAAGGACTTCGCCCTAGAGCAGGCTTCGACAAAGAAATTTCCGCGCTGAAACATTTACCTTTTTCAATAAGTAATATTTCTTTATACTCCCCGGTCCTTTTCTTCACCGGCGCTGAACCGGCAAAATATATTACCAGAGTATTATTGCGTTCCCTGGGCAGTTTTAAATTTTTACGAATATTTGAAGCTCTTCGGAAGGCTTCGTCCATGTCCTTAGTTTCTCCCATCCTTAAATGACAAAGTCCGATCAGCCATTCAAATATAGCTATATCCGCGCGATATTTTCCTTCAACCGACAAGGAATCCTGCAGGATACCGCTTTTGAAACAGGCCATAGCATTTTCAAAATCCCCGTTTTCGTAATACCGCAGTCCGCGCAGCAAAAATACAAATGTGCGTTCATAGGGCTCGCCTTTGAAATTTTTGCTTTCCTCATCATGCCATAATGAGCGGGCTTTTTTAGCTTCGGGTGTATCAGAGTACACGTCTTCAATCCTCTTTATCGCTAAATCCAGGGGGTTATCAATTAAGGCCGGCCATAATTCAGGTGCGATAGAGTCGCGTTCTTTTAACGATATAAGCGCGATTTCGGTTAAATTTATAACCGCGTTACGCTCGTATTCTTTTTCTAATTTTTTTACTTGCTTTGCCAGCACCGGCGGCAGTTTGCGGATGCCTGCCTGGGAAACCATAAGTTTGGGCGCGGGGACGGGGGGAACCGACTTACAGCCTGGAGTATGACAGAGAATGATTCCAACAATAAAGAAGTTTAACCACGTGGAAAATATGTCTTTTTTAAAATCTGTCCATTTAGTAAACATTCCCGTATCCTGTTTTTATGTATTTATTTGACTGCCATTGGAGTTCTGTCATTAAAATTTCTGATATACTTCTTTGCAAGAAGATTTATTTTTGTTTTCCATATACTATTCTTTGAAAATTTATGAATCATAAGTAATTGATTTATAAAATACGCGAGCATTAAGGGTTTCTCCTGAGAAAATTTAAGTCTTCTTATCAAAACGTCACAAACTAATGCCCGGTTCAGCAGCATAGTTTGAAAAGCTTTTTCAGTCAGGGGATCGGAAATCCCGGCCGCGACATTCCGGGAAAGGAATTTCTCTTCATCCCGCCAGGGCGAAGCACCTGGTTTCAAAGCGATTTTCAAGTTCACTGTTTTTGCCTTATTTCTGCAGTTAAGCAAGGCTCCCTGAAAAAATAAAAACTCCTGCAAATCCATTTTTTTCAGCAATCGGCCAGGCTTGCTCAGGAGCTTATTTTGTTGTTTAATAATTTCATCAGTTGATTTATTCAGCAGGGAAATCGTTTTGTTCGACAAAGGCAAATAATGATATTTAATAACAGGGCGTACAGCTAAATCAAAAAGTTTACTTTCTGCATGAAAATTTTTGTCCTGTAAAGTCAGATCAGAATAAACGCCATTACTGAAATTCAGCCATTTTTTTATTTTTTTACCAGCAATTTGTTTAGCTGCCTTCAGGGTTTTTTCTTTGTTCGGTTTATCCAGGGCCGAAGCATTATCAGATAGTTCCGTTTTTAACGAGCCCATATGCCGCAAATAATTATTCCGCGCATTATCCGTTTTTGCGATAAGTGCTTTCATATCTTTATTCAGCTTTTCGTAATTACTTGTGATTTTTTCGATATTCTCAATATTTAACCTGGCGGCGAACATTAATTTTTCAGTTTCCGCTTGCAGTAAAGCCGATTTCTCCATTTGTGCCTGCAAGCGTTTTTGTGCTGGAAAACTTATTTTCTGTTCAGTTTCAGCTTTAATCCAATCTTTGGTCGCGCACGAACATAAAGTTATCCCCACAGCCATTCCCGCAAAAGCATTAATGGAAACTTTTTTTATACGCAGTAAAAAATTATTCATTAGACCCTTCCTTCTTTTCACTATGTCTGCAGTTTATTTCGCTTTTTTGTATGCTTTCAGTATTCTTTCAATAACTTCCCGCAGTTTCTTCGCTTCTTTATTTGCCTTTTTAACTTTTTCCATTTCAATCTTGAGTCCGCTAATATATTTCTGTTGTTCCGCAGTTACGTATTTATAAACTTTCATGTCATTTTTGCGGACAAAGGCAATGACATCTTTCCGGACCTTTGTTTGAGTAGTATTGATACTTTTTTCAAGGCGGTTCAACCGCTGTTTTAAAGTTTTGCAATTCGCGTATAAATTTTTATTTTCGTTGAATAATTTATTAAGCAGTTTGTAAAGCTCTCTGTTTTTTGCCAGCAAGTTATTATATTTCCCATTAAGTTCCGCATTCTGCTGTTGAAAATTTTTCTCAGCTTTTTTACTCGCGATTTTTAATTGTTCCTGCGTCCAGCTTTTACTTACACACCCGGAACCCAACGAAAGCGCGGTTAGTGAAACAATAAAGAAGCTCAATTTACTTTTCATAATGTTTTTGCCTTTTTTATAAAAAATTAATTAATTTCGCGTATTCTGACAGTGAAAGAATCAGCTTTGCTTATCGAAGAAATTTTGTAAGATATTGTTTGATTCGAATAAAAAACAAATTTTTGCCAGACGGATTGGTCGGAAACAACTCCATCTTTATCGCGAAATACTGTGGAAATCTCAATTTTCTGCGTAGAATTCGTTCGGTTGCGAATATCCGCGATAACTGAAATTCTGCCATGGTCGAGCCGTTTCAACTTATAATTTTCGAATGAAAATATATCTTTCAAATCCGAATTGAGTACGACGCAAAGAGTTTTTCTTTCCGCATTGTCAATATCAATCCACGAAACTGGTTTGGGCCCTTCCGAAACGCATCCGGCCAGCAACAGCACAACAGCCGGAACGCAAATACATTTCAAAGCCAACATGACAATCCCCTTAAGTCTTGAGTCATAAATATTTATAACAAGATAAGCTTGACCGCTCAGTAATTTCCTATTTCAAACTGGTCTTCCCAAACGATATCCGAATTTTCCGCGTCAACTAACTGGTATGAAAATAAATAGTAGTTTTTTTCCGGAAGTGTATAAAGTTTACCGGTGAGAAAATACGAAACTCCGCTTAGCCTGGCTTTCGTTTTAGATTTGTCCGCGGTACGGACACCTTCCCGCTTGGCCTGGCGTTCTTCCTGAACCGCATCAATTATGTCCAATTGTCTCGCGACGAAAATAAATTTATCACTAGTACGCGAATTCGCTTCCGCGCGCAATTTAGACAGGAAAATAGACTCATCAAATTTCAAGTTGCTCCGGTTGTCAAATTGATGAAGAGCAATTCTAACCGGTGAGTTTGCTTTGTATATTGCGGAACTGCGAATCAGTGAACGCAGTGTTTTATCCGCCATAAGATTAACACCGGCTCCGCTGAGGTCATTGGTTAATTTTCGGGGCATCCTTATCCGCACACAGTAAGTGTCGGCTGGATTTAGAGAATTAACTTTATAACTTAAGGTATGATTGGGGCCAAATTTAAATTTCTCCCATCTGGATTCGTCAACGACAATACCATTTTTCCTGAATGAGGTCGAGAGTTCCACCTCTAAAGCCTGCGTGGCGAGACGATTTCTGAGTTCAGCATATACGCGCAGCAGTTTGCCCCCCTCGATTTTTGACGAACGACTGTTTTCAAATGAAAGTTTGCCCTTTTCAAACCAGCCCGGCATGAGTGAAGTATCTAAAACTACCGCTTCGGAACGTTTTTCCGAAAAGTTCACATCGTGACTGCCGATTCTGCCCGGGCCTTCGGAGTTACAGCCGGTCAGCAGCAGAAATGATGAACCCGCAGCGAATAAAACGAAATATGAAGTTTTCATAATCTCTATCCTTTTGTTATTATTGTTACTGTCAAATTGTTATATTAAATAATGCTCTATCCTGTTGGACATTAGATCTTTATCGCAAAATATAGTTCTTTCCCCCTATTTTGCGCGAAAATTCCATTCAGAAAAATGTATTTTTATCAATGTAGCTCAACCGTCTCGCTTGAGAATATTCACAAGCGAGACGCTTGTGCTACATTATCAAATAAGCTGAAAAAAACAATAATATTGTTTTTTCAGAACACTTGCCGATCTGCCGTAACGAAGTACTTACCCGCGATTCTATTTTTCTTGACACTTTTCATATTTTCATAATATCTTTGACCCTAGCTTATTATTTGAGTTTTTTATCTGTAAACAACATTTTCTGTTCCCTTGAAATCCAAATCCAACTGGTCTTCCCAAAGTATGTCGGTATTTTCCGCGTTGACCAGATAAAAGGTAAAATGCAAATATTCACTCCTGGTGCCGGAAGCCGCCGCGGACAAACTGCGCAGCCCTCCCGTCAAAAAGTAATCAGCACCGCTGACCGCCTTTTCCAAACTGCCTTTTTTAAATGAAAAAACCCCTTTTCGTTTGCCGGAACGCTCATTTTTTACCGCTTGTATATATTCCCGCGCAATAAAAACTATCCTGCCGGAAGCTTTCGCGTTCAAATCGGCCCGCAGCTTGACAAGAAAAATATTGCCGTCCAAAGGAAACCTGGAACGATTCCTGAAACGCAATAAAGCTATTTTGGGAGCCCGGGTGCTGTTAGCCATTACTGGTGAATTCAGCAATGAGCGCATCATTTTATCGGCCAGCCGGGCAATTAATTTACCATCAAGCATTTCCGGGGCCGGTTTGGGATAAAACTCAGGCATTGTCGCGCAAGCCGTTAAAAAACAGACCACCGGTAATAATACACTTAATGAGGGAAAATAATTCCTGAATATTTTTAACATAAGCTAATTTTCCTTTTTTCCACCTTTTTCTTTTTCGACTTTCTGTTCAGTCTGTTTTTTGGGGACTGTCTTTTCAGGCGGTGCTTTTTGTACTGCCGCTCCACCTTCTTCTTTTGCTTTTTCTTTTTGTACCTGCCGCAGTAAAAGTTCAGTATTTATCGTTTGATAATGGTTGGAGCCAAGATATTCATCTTGAATCTTTTGCGCTTTCTTGAAGAAAAATTTGGCTCGACGCCAAAACTGTTTGCGCAAATATAACTGCCCGAGCCATTGATATGCGATAGCCGTCTGGGGATGGTCCCCAAAACACCTTTTCGTAATAGCTAAATTATGTTTAAAAAAGTATTCTGCTGAAGAATAGCGTTTTTTGGCGAGATATATTCGACCGAGGAGCAGATCAACATCACGAATACGCGGGTGTCCGGAAGGAAAATACCGTCTCACAATAAATCTGGCTTTCCTGGCGTATTTTAACGCTTTTTTCAAGTCTTTTTTTGACAAATAAGCCACACCCAGATTACAATAACTTGATATACTATGTCTACTATTGGCACCAAAAATTTTTGTATAAATAGCGACGGCATGCTTGAAATATCCCAAAGCCTGATGAAAATCCTTGATTTCCAAAGCGCAAACGCCTAGATTATCATATACTGCAGCAGCAGCAAAGCTTTCTTCTTTAAAATTTTTTCTGTATTCATTTAAAGAACGTTCCAGCCATTTTTTCGCCCCCTTGAATCGACCGGTGGCAAGATATGCTTGTCCCACAGCGCCGTATAGTCTTGCCATCTCTGACGGGTCAAAGGATTTTCGTTGTTTGCTTACTAAATCAACGGCACGCCCTAAATATTGTAATGCCGGATTGTATTTATAACGACTTAGAGAAATCAATCCCAAAAAGCGCAGACAAGTAACTATTTTCTGCAGGCGGGCAGCTGTTTGTTTTGTCTCTTTGCCGCTGGAAAATAAGGTCAGGGCTTGCTTTATTAAGAGTTCCGCTTTTTGGTACTCTCCGCGGTAGTTACAGTACGCTCCCATGTTCAAATAGGCGCTGGCTTTTCTGAATTGATCGGGATTTGATTCCAGATATTTTTGCGAATAATAATACAAAAGTGCGGATTCGTCACTGTTACTTTTGGAAATCTGTTCAAAAGTCAGCTTGGTCAAATCCACCAGTTCGGAAAGATATTTACTCTGTTCAGCGGATTTTTTTTGCTTTGCCGGCAATTCGTCATAGTCTATATAAACTTTAGTCATTAACAACTGTGCCTGACGGATTTTTTTTGCTTTCTGTGATTTGCGGACGTCTTGATAAGTTTTCTTTATCTCCGCCGGAGATGTACTTTTAACAAGCGGCTTGCCTGCCTGCTTCACAGCTTTCTTTTTAACGGAGCGCCCGGCCACCGGCAAAACAATATCTCCATCGCCAATTGCCAATTTGGCTCCACGGGGAGTTTGAGCTATTTGGGCGTTCTCACTGAGATCTGTTGTTACAGCGTAAGTCAGCTCTTTGATAACCAGTATTTTCCCATCCTTATTCATGTCCGCTTTGCCCTTCAGGGCCTGCAGCACGCTGTTAGTAAACACTCCGCCGACACGGGTGTTTTCTATAGCGGTTTCCGTAGCACCGGAGGCTACCAGCGCATAAATACAACGTTGTTTGAGGAACGCCATGAACTCTTTAACATTCATCGAGTCAGGTTTTCGTGGTTTGTCCGCTACTAATACTCCCGCGTAACAACAATCCAGCAGAAAAAGGATGTGCCGGTTATTCATTGTCAATGCCAGTTCTTTCAATAAATCCACGGATATTCCACTCTTTACTGCCTGCCCGGATAAGCAGTCGAAAGGAATTAAATAACTACGCGGCGAATTGGCAACCATGTAGGCACCGCCATGGCCGGAATAAGTAAACACCAGCAAATCATCTTTTTGCGAGTCGGCTTTTACCCGTTCCATTGCCCTTATAATATTTTTTTTGGTCGCGTTCCGGTCAGTCAGCAGTATAACTTCATCAAAACCGTAATTACGAAATAATTCAGCCATTTTATTGGCATCACCAACCGTACCCTTCAGGTCGCCGCAATGTTTCCCTTCCGCCTTGTACTCTGAATACTTGCCAATGGCAACACATATAGCGACTCGCCGGCGGTATTTGACTTGCTTGGAAGAGTGCAGCGTGGCTTTGAGCCCCTTAGTTTTTTTCTCAGCAAGACAGGACAATGAAACAAGAAAGTTCAGTACTAAATATGTATAAACTATTTTTTTTACCACGGGCTTGATCTCCGAAAGTTTATATTAGAAGTATATATCATCCAAGGGCCCTTTACTATCTTTTTTAACTTTTATTTTTTGTTGTGTAGTCGTTTTGGGCGCTTGCGTCGTTTTCTTGGGAGCTTGTACAGTATTTTTAATTGTTTTTCCTGCTTTTTCAAGCTCCTTTATTAAAACCGGCATCATTTTATCAAGGCATTGTTTCATTGCCTTTGTCAAAGTCTCGCCGTATCCTTGAGCACTCCCTATCCAATTAGGTTGTACGGCTTTACCAGTAAAAGTTTGCTTAAAGAATATTGAATTGCTATTTTTCAGTTTTACATCAAGTATTATAGTTGCGATATAAGACATCATTGCTTCACATTCCAGGGTGCGGATTGATGTTGAAACGTATAGCCCGTTGGAAGTCATTTTTCCGGTAATAACATTGAAACCGGCTTTTCCTAAGTTTTTAACTATACAAGTCTGCACCCACTCATTAATATTTTTTTCTGCAAGTATACTGGCAAGGTGCATGCCGAAAATATTCTTGACATAGCCAATAACATTAGCTGCCTGCTGCTTGTTTCGTACATCTTCAGGAAGAGAAACTTGTATTTTGCATTCAGTAGTAGTTTTAGCCGGCAAATCAGCTGCGTAAACAGTTTTCAGGCTTACATTATAATTTCCGCCTGCACGAGTATTTTTCATGGCACAACCGCTGCCGATCATTAAAAGAACAATCATGGTCACCATCAAAACGCTTAGCCGCCCGATTCGAATCTTGATTGACTTCATCGTTTTTCCCCCTTTGATTTATTTTCCCTTATTTAACTTATACCATATTTATATTTTTTCGATGCAATAAGAGTAATAGTTAATTTTATGATTTCCCGCCTTTCAGGCTTAGCATAATCAATACTAATAAAATGATAACAATTGCCGCTCCGATAAAAGCGACGATTATATCTGTTATGCTGTAAGCATCAACTACCTTCATTTGAATGTAATCGCTGGTCGTCCGTCCGGCTTTGAGTCGACTTCCGGCTAAAAAGCTTATCAAGGAGGCAAGTTCGTGGGCTTTCAGGTTACTCTCCACTTCCATCGTGGATTTAAGCTGCTCGTCAAATTCCCGGACGTGAACAGCATTGACGCCTTTGGCCCGCTTCAGGCCGTCGATGACTTTCTCAAACAGCTCACGGTCGATTTTCGCGAACTCAACTGTAACTTTCACGCCGCTGTCGAATTCCGATACCCATAAAGCTAATACCCGCATTAATAAGGCCCTGAAATTTTTGCCTTTGTCGCCGCCGAGCGTTCTCTGCAGCGCGGAACGGGCGGCCTGGGTTTTGTCGGAAACCCGGGCAATATCCATTTCTTTGCTGGGAATGGTCACCTGGGCAATGGCGTTGCCGTTGGGATAAGCCGCGCCGAGGTCAGCCCCCAGCGAAAAACGCTGCGTGCTTACACCGTAAAGCCGGGAAACGCCGTTATAGGCGCCGGATACCTCCGCATCGATAACAAAATCGTAGTTACTGCGGATTCCAGCTTCGCGGTATGCGGCCGAAGCATTGCCGCCGAGAAACCTGTCGCGTTTAGCGCGATTGGCTTCCGCTTCCTTGAATTGAGAAATTTTGATCGTCTGAAAACCACACTTAAGCGCGATTTCCCGCAATTGGCCGTCAATAAGTTTTCCGGCGTTGCCGATGCCGGTAATTTTTCCGGAAACCCTGATTAACAGCCGCGGCGAACCTTTCATGGCGATTATCTGGCGCATGGCCAGATAATCATTCATGCCGGGGATGCCTTTGCCGACAAAAGCGGAAATCTTCACATAATAAAGGCCCGCGTCATCATAGCCGCTGGAAAGTATTTTAAATTTCTTTATATAGCCGAAAGCACGGGAAAAAACCCGGTCGAAATCAAGCACGTAATCAGTCATCCGGGTGCTTGATATAATATTGACTCCCGCGCCTTTCCGGACCGCTTTGCGCAGGGCGTCCGCTAAAGCCTGCTGGCTGGCTGTTTTTCCATGCCCGGCGGCCTGGCCGGTTACCGTGACACTCACATTTGCATAGCTCGGAGAACACAAGCTAAGCAATAACGCGAGACATAGGATTTTTAAAAACTTATTCACTTGAAACTCCTCCCTGTAAAAACATTATTCCACAACAATTTCTTTTCTGATAATTTTGAGCAGAATGCTTTTTCCGGAACTAATATAGTTTGCTGAATAAGCAGTAATATCACGCGGCGCGCCATTGCCGGTTACTTTGAAAATCTTGTCATTAGTAGTTATATTCACACTGCTAATTTTATCTTTAATCCCGGAATTGTAAATTCGCACAAGTCCTTCAAGCGTTTTGACCACTTCACGGATTTTGAGCTGCACGGTAACAGCACAGCTGCCGTCTGCTTTGTATTTGATGGAGCTTGGTTTCAGGCCTTTGAGAAAAGCAACCAGTGACGCCTGCACTTTATCACTGAGCAGGCACAGGTTAGCGACCGTGGTTTTGCTGTTAATTCTGACTCCCACGATGCGTTCAGCCATAAGGCGGTAGGCATCTAATTCGGCGGCGCGTTTAGCGCGGAGCATTTTCACGCCCATGCTGTCCGGCAAAGCTCCACAGCCGAGAGCTTCAATGATTTTATCCTGATGTTCAATGCTTTTGGTAATGGTGAGAGTATCAAAAGATTTATCCATTTTGAGAATCTCAATAATCTTCCGCAATTTCAAACCGTATACAACCATAACCATACCCTGTTCGGTGTATTGTGGTTTTTCCAATTCCGTCGCGCCTTTCAGTACAGCACTCAAGCGGGTGCGTACTATGTCCGACTGCAGGACACAATCATAAACACTTGTACCTGAGACAATTTGAAAACCATAGACTCTTTCAATCAGGGCACGGTAAGCATCAAGCTGGGCCACCCTGAGAGTTTTCAGGCGCTGGCTGGCGGAGCTTGAACGCCAGATTGCCGGAAGATTCAAGTTTTGTGAACTTTCAAATTGCGGCTTCGCGACCTCGGCGTTAAGTCTTGTTGACAGTGCGACTCCAGCAGCAGCGATTACGAAAAGATAGAGTGAAGATTTCATAATTTTCCCTTCCTTGTTCCGGTTAAACTATTTATTTAAAGATATTGTCATTATTTTTTATTTCAAGCACTTACCAGTAAATTATTTACAAATATTAGAAATTCCTTTTTTTTAGTTATTGCACTTTATGTATAGTTCGCAACGAAAATTGAAATCTCACGCGAAGTTAAAAAAAAAGAAAAAATAACCCCGTACTTAAGCATTGTCGCTCGCGATCAAATCAGCAATTTTGTATTTTTTGAAATTTAACCAGGGTGAATGTTTCGTAATTTATCAATTTTTATTAACAGATAAAAGTTCATCCGGATTACGAAGCCGACGCTCGATCGTCGTTGGATCCCGTCCCGAACGTCGGTTTTGTTATCTTTTTTAGTTTTGCCGGTAAAAGACGAGGCCGCTGCATTCCCGCGGCTCACAGGATTCCTGAATTTAGTTTAGTTTGGATTCGAGCTCTTCCCAGCGGGTGTAACATTTGTCGAGTTGCTCTTTGAGCTTTGCCAGTTCGTTTTGCAGCGCGATGCTTTGCGCGCCGTGTTTCGTGAAAAAATCCGGGGCGGCAAACATCATCTCAATGCCTTCGATTTTGCTTTCCAATTCCATTACCCGCTCTTCCATTGAGTCGAGTTCGCGCTGTTCTTTATAGGAAAGTTTTTTCGCTTTTTCAACTTTTGGAACAGGCGCGGGAGAAAATTTTCTGCTGACTGCTTTGCTTGTTTTTTTGTCACGTCCTTTGCGTTTTTCCAGATAGTAATCGTAATCACCGTTGCTGTAGACGATTTCGCCGTTCCCCTCAAAAGCGATTATTCCTGAACAAACCCGGTTTAAAAAATAGCGGTCATGACTGACGACAATTACGCAGCCTTTGTATTGCGCGAGGGCTTCCTCAAGCAGGCGCAGGCTGGATAAATCCAGATCATTGGTAGGTTCGTCGAGAATTAAAAAATTGCCGCCTTGTTTCAAGATTTTTGCCAGGATTAACCGGGCTTTTTCTCCGCCGGAAAGATATTTGATTCGGGTTTTGATACGCTCATCTTCAAACAAAAAGCGTTTTAAATATGACCAGATACCGATGCGTTCGCCGCCTAATTTTACAAATTCGCCGCCTTCGCCGATTTCTTCAGCAACAGTTAATTCCGGATTAAGTTTGAGCCGTCCCTGGTCAATGTAATTGAACTCAACCGTCGAAGCCGTTTCCGCGCTCCCGCCGGAGGGAGCCAGTTGGCCGGTGATTATTTTGAGCAGGGAGGTTTTGCCGGTTCCATTGCGCCCGACAATGCCTATTTTGCAGTTGGCGGTAAATTCAAAACTGAATTTCGGAATGTAAGTTACACCGTCAAACTGTAAAGAAACGTCTTTTAGTTCGACAACCTTATTGCCGAGCCGCGAAGCGGCGGGAATGACTAATTCAATATCGTCGATTCGCTGAACATTGGATTGAGCGGCGGCTTCATCGAAGCGTTTGAGACGCCCCAGGTTGCGCCGCAAACGAGCCTTCGGCGAACGGCGGACCCAGTCTATTTCGGAACGCAGAAACTTGCGGCGTTTAGCGTCTTTGGCGTCTTCGCGGTATTCGCGCCGGGCTTTACCGTCGAGGAATTCAGCGTAGGAGCCGTTGTAGGAATAAAGTTTGCCGTTATCAAGCTCAACCACGCGCGTCGCAACGCGGTCAAGGAAATAACGGTCATGGGTGATAAACAAGCAGGTGCCGCGGTAAGCGGCAAGGTAATTCTCAATCCAGGTGATTGTTTCGGTGTCGAGATGATTCGTAGGCTCGTCCAGCAGCAGTAAATCCGGTTCGCTGACGACGGTGCGCGCCAGGGCGACCCGCCGTTTCTCGCCGCCGGACAAAGTATCACACCCGCGCTCCGGCGCGGGGGTATTCAGACGCGTCATTATTTCTTTCATACGCTGCTCGGGATTCCAGGCACTATGTTTATTGAGCTCCTGTTCAAGCCTGACGTGCTCACTGGAATTCAGGGGCAGAGTTTCGTATTTGCGGAGCAAGTTGAGGAAATATTCCAATCCGTCATGAATATTTTCATAAACGCTGCGCGATTCGTCGAGCTCAAAATCCTGCTTCAAAAAATTAATCCGCAGATCCCGGGTGTAAATAATTTTGCCCTCACTGACCGTTTCCCCGCCGGTGAGGATGCGCAGAAAAGTGGATTTCCCGGCACCGTTCCGGCCGACCAGCGCGATGCGTTCGCCCTCGTGTACGGTCATACCGGTATTAGATAATAATTGTTGAGTGCCGATGGTCAAAGACAGGCCATCCGCGGAAAAAATAACTTTACCCGGAGTTTCGTCAGTCATGTTTATCCTGCTTGAAATTTAATATAACCCGCATAATATAGACGTTTTTCGCAAAATCTCCAGTAAAAAGCTTTATCATTATGTGTGGCGGGATATATTAGCAGCATAGAGACGGTTCCGCCAAAACTAAAAAAGATAACGAAACCGACGTTCGGGACGCGGTCCAGCGGCGGAACGCTGGTTGCCCGTCTCCAAGGGCTCCTGCCTTTGATAACCCTACGCTCAAGAAATCCTTATTTGTAACTTTTTAAACTCAAAAATATCTAATTTGACACATCTTTGTCGTGAAAAAATAATCTTCAAAAAACGGCACTTTTCGGTACTTTTAAGTCTCAAAACGGTACCGAGTGGCACCTTTTAAAAACTGTCTTTTTTGATTATTTTCCATAGTTAAATATAGACTACTATGAGCTAAAAATCAAGCATAAATTGAAATAAATATAAGGATTAAATATTTTTTAAAATAACTGAGAATACAAAGAGAAATACGAAATCTATATGAAATAATTTAAAATTTCTATTTTTATGAGATAGTGTTATAATTTACACATACCTTTATATAAGCTGGCAAGATAGCTATTCAGTTGACATCGTAGAAGTCGTTGGTTCGAATCCAATTACGCCCACCATTTTTTTGACCTTAAATCACGGCAATTGAACAAGTTGTGAGCGGTCATCTGAAATGACGCAATCCTGGTCATCTGAAATGACCATTTTAA
>CAZEXM010000024.1:0-24719 GCA_964515915.1 uncultured Victivallaceae bacterium | reverse complement strand
CAGCAAAATTCGGCACTTTTGCAGCAGATTATCCATAAGTCCGACAGGCTGCTAGGCCGATTCATCACAAACTCGATGACACGATTCGCGGCCACGTATCTTGTAGTTTTCTGGCGATTTTACTGCGCCGGGAATTGGAACGCCGCTTGGAAAAACGCGGTCTTTCAAGTTAATTACGAATTTTCTTTCATTTGTCCGTGTTCATCCGTGTTCCCCCTCCCCACTTCAAAAGTTCCGCCTGTTCTTTCAGGACAAAGCAATCCCGTTATAGATCAGGTAGCCGATATAGAGCAGTAAAAAAGCTATCCCTTCAGCTTTGACCAAACGCCAGCCGGTACGCATGAAAACCACCAGCATAAGGCCGCAAAGCAGCATAACCGGAATTACAACATTAAGTAAGCCGGACTCAATTTCGAGCGGATTTATCAGCGCACACAAGCCCATTATCAATAGAAGGTTGAAAATGCAGCTGCCGATAATATTACCTAAGGCAATGCCTCTTTTCTTTTTGCGGATACTGGTGACGGTTACCGCCAGTTCCGGTATGGAGGTGCCGAAAGCGACAATCGTCGCGGCAATCAGTCCCTGACTGAGATGAAAACGTTCCGCGACGGCAATGACATTATCGACCATAGCTTTGGCGCCTGTGAAAATTACAAAAATTCCTAAAAACAGAAACAGCCATGCTTTGGCTATGGAGCTGTACGCGGCTTCGCTGTGCTCTTCGCCTTCTTCCAGTTCAGCGAGGGCGTTGCGGTTTTTGAAGAGATAGAACAAATACCACAGCATCAAAAAAAGCATTACGATTCCGCCGGCTCGCCCCAAAGTACCATTACCGATGAAACACATACCGGCAAAGACGAAAAATACGCCGAGCATAAATCCGGCATCACGTTTAACGACGATTTTGGGGCTCGGCATGGTTCCAAGCAGTAGAATCGCGACTCCGAGAACCAGTGAAATGTTGGTGATATTACTGCCGACCAGATCGCCTATGACAATGCCGGGATGCCCTTGGATCGAGGCGTAGACATCAGTCGCGAATTCCGGCAGGGAAGTCCCGATGCTTACCAGAGTTAAACCAATGATAATTTCCGGGATTTTGTAAGTTCTGGCAATTTGTGAAGCCGCTTCGACAAAAAAATCACTGCCCTTAATTAAAAACAACAAGCCAATTAAAAATAAAACAATATTTAAAATTAAATAAGCAGAGGCAAATGACATTTTTGAAAATTTTCCCTTCCGTAAATTAAGTTAACGCCATTGAGTTACTGCGTCAATTTTAAATTTCGGTACGTGCAGGACGTCCTCACTATCTAAGTAATATTTCATCGATTCGTCAAGATTAATATCATCTTGAACCGGCTCTTCATCAGGATAGCCGACCGCCAGAAGATAAATCGTTTCCTGCGGTTCCGGCAAATCCAGAAGTTTTTGAACTTCGTCTTTCTTATAAGCACCAATCCAGCAGGTTCCAAGACCAACGTCCGCAGCCGCGTATTGCATACTTTGAACAGCCGCGCCCGCATTGACATGCATGATGTTACCTGTTTCCTCCGGGGCGATGATAACTATAAAAGTCAAAGGGGCATTTTTACCCCATTCAGGAGTGCGGTTCGGAGATACCAGCCCTGCCCAGGCGGTGTTATCAAAAATACCTTTTACAAGTTGTTTATCCCGTGCGACAATGTAACGCAACTTCTGCACATTAGCCGCGCAGGCGGCCACTCGCGCGGCTTCAAGCATATAACGTATGTCTTTGTCAAATACCTGAACCTGCTTAAAACGTCTTATTGTCCGCCGTTTTTTCAATAATTCTTTGAATTCCATAATTTTCCCTCCTGAATTTAGTCCGGTTATTATGAATTATACTCGTTTAAAAATTCATTAATACATGTACTGATATTATTCTTAGTAATTTGGATTACGCCCATTTCGCGCAAAACACTCTCCGGCGCGTCAGAGGCGTGCGCGGTATTGACCATTATGTCACTGCCGAAATCGCAGCGAACTGTTCCGCCCGGAGCTTTAGACGGGTCGGTTGGCCCCAAAACGGTACGAATTTTTGCGATGGCGTTTTCGCCTTCGTAAACCAAAACCAGACATTTCACCAGGCCTGGGTCATTAAGTTCACTTCCCGGGCAGTTTGCCGGACGGCGCCCGGACATAAAATCAATAATACGGTAGAACTGATCGTCCGCGAAGCTTTTTCCCACAGTTTCAGTTAAACTGTCAATTACGCTGTCATCCATTTTAAAATCAAGGGCTTCTTCCAAAACGGCTTTAGATTTTTTACCTATCCTGGCAGCTAATTTCCGGCGTAATACACCTTGTACCGGGCCGTAAAATTCAAGAGCTTCAGCTACGGACATACGGTAAATTTTACACCCGACAATACGCAAACCGGTGCGGCTGAGCATGTCAATAATATTTCCCGGACGGCTGCTTGGATGACGCCAGTTGTCTGGTTTGATGATTACCAGTGTGCATTCGTCAGTATCTTCAACCCCAATGACGTTTTCAACAATATTAGGCGTACGCTCGTCAAACTCAGCAAATAATTTAAGTTTTTTAACCGCGCTGCCAATATCGGGAGGGGTAAATACCGCCGGTTCAAAATAACGAATAACACTTGGTTGATTAACATCTTTAATTAAATCAGAGTAAGTATCACGAACAGTTTCTCCGGTCAGGAAGGGATTGCTGCTGGAATCGGAAGTATCCAATACGCCAACGATTGAACTTAACTTGGCACAGGCATCTTCGCCTTTGAAAAGTAAAAATAAACCGCGTTCTTTTTTGCCGTTTTCTTTTTCGATAAAGTTTTCCAGGACATAATCCGCCAGCAACCTGGCTTTATCCCGATTGGTTTTACTGACTGTTTTCAGTAAAGAAGAGGCATAATCCCGAGCGAACTGCTTGTCAAAACCAAATATTCTCACTCCAACTAAATCCAAATCGGAACGGCTGAATAAACGTGCTAAAATTCCTCCTGTCCGGGATTTTTTCAAACTATAAGGAGTTATTAATACGTAAGAAAGTTCTATAGACATAACTCTGCCCTCTGTTAGCGATTCAAATTATTATTATCGTATCCTCTAATTATTATATCCTGAGACTCGTGCGAAATATAAAATTTCTCCATCTGCCAACCCGCAACACACTATTTCACAACTTTTTACAGAAGAATACTATACAGCCGGCGGGAAAGTTTTCAAATGAGCTGCTTGCAAAATCAAAAATTCGGAATCCAGCCGTAAAAAATTGAGGCAATTGCAAAAATCTGCCGAAAAGCTTTTTTGCAATTGCCTTAATATTAAAAAGATAGGGCTTAGGCTCTTAAGTGTTTAGAGGAGTAATTATGAAGAGGAGAAAATTGCGTATAGGAACTTAAAAGACCTAAACCCTAAAACCTTATATGATAGTATAATACCGCCTTGCCGGCTTTGTCAAACAATCACTTAATAAACAAGTAAATATTTTAATAATTTGTCAATTTCCATAAAAAAAACTTATTTTCTCTATTCTGACAAATGCCTTGTTAAAATGATAGTCAGACAAAAGCAGCAACGATTTGCCAATGCGGCGGTACTACTAAAATTTTCAAAGAACTTTTTCAAAGAATACAGTATCATGTAATGGAATATATCTTCACGAAAAAATAATCTTCCCCATATTACTGTTCTTATGGTACATTATATATGAAATAGTTGTTAATGCAAATGAAAAATGATAATTTTTATGAATGTTTTTTATTCTGAGCTGAAAAAAAACTTTATCTATATTTATTTTGCTGATTTCAGCAATCTTTTCAGTGAATTTAAAAAAGCGCATCGCCGGAATATCCGGAAATAAACAAGAATCACCGTTTTAAAAAATCGTTTTTAAAAAAAATGAAAGCGCTTTAAAATTCCGCTTCAATCAGCCCTGTAAGCCGTTCAACAATTTGCTGATTTGAGCTTTTTTGTTGCCGGCCCTGTTTTTAGGGATAGTGCCGATTTGGGCGGCCTTATCAAACTGACTGAAGCAAGTTTTACCGAGTTCAACAGCTTTTTCCTGATCTTTGCTTTCCACTGCGGCGCGAAAACTCTTTTCGACAGTTTTCAAAGTTGCTTTACGCGCTTTGTTGCGCAAATGCTTTTCCGCATTGGTACGCACTCTTTTCATTGCTGATTTATTGCCTGGCATACTTAATTCCAACCTTTTTTTAATATAAATACTATTTTAATTTTAATCTGAAACACTAATCAAAGCTAGTAAAGATTGCACGATTTTCAGCAGAATCAAGTTTTTGAACAAAAAAAACAGAAATATTTACTCTGTTAATTAAGATTTTGCGTAAAAATCATGTATTATTCGATAAAATTAGACGAAAGAATTTGCTACTTCAGTTTTAACGGTTTATATTACCAGCTTAAATGTAGATATAAATCTGCCATTTCTGTGCGACGTGGAAACCAGTGGGTAAGTTACCCGCTTTTTTTTGTTGACGAAGCATGAGAAATATAATCTTATAAATTTGCAGAAGGGCCAAAAAGCGATGAACAATGAATTATTGACAATTCTTGAATACTTGGAACAAGAGCGCGGCATCAGCCGCGAAGCTTTGGTGCAAGCTGTTGAATCCGCCTTAATGTCTGCTTCCCGTAAAAGTATACATCCGGCCAGCCTGTTGAATGTCAAAGTTGATCCGGCAACTGGTGATATTAAGGCCTGGGCTCATTTGACTGTGGTTGATTCTTTCCCGAATAATGATCAGCTCACTCTTGCCCGTGCCCGGGAAAAATATCCTGACGTTAAAATCGGAGATGAACTTGATTGGGAAGTTACACCGAAAAATTTCGGGCGCATAGCCGCCCAGACCGCGAAACAAGCCATTATGCAGCAGTTGCGCAAGGCTGAAAAAGAAAATGTCAGAGCCGAATTCGCGGAACAAATCGGCAAAATCATTAACGGTGTGGTAAGACGTTTTGAAAGTGGGAATATTATTATTGACTTCCACAAGGCGGAAGGTATACTCAGCTCAAAAGAGAAAATTTACGGTGAACAGTATATGGCCGGCGATCACATTAACGCCTTGCTGATTGAGGTGGATACCAAGACTTCCGGACCCAGTTTGATTGTCTCGCGGACTCACCCTGATTTCGTCCGGCAGTTATTTGAACGGGAAGTATCGGAAATACATGACGGTATAGTCGAAATCGTCCGGGTTGCCCGTGAAGCAGGCAGCCGCTCCAAAATAGCGGTAAAAAGTAATGCTTCCAGGGTTGATCCTGTTGGAGCATGCGTTGGAATGCGCGGTACCCGCGTCAAGAATGTTACTGCCGAGCTTGGCGGTGAACGTATTGATATTATTCCTTATGACGAGGACATAAGACAGTACGCTATAAATTCCCTGCAGCCGGCGAAAGTCAAATCGGTCGACGTCAATGAAGACAAAAACGAATTGATTGTCTATGTTACAACTGACCAGTCCCGTCTGGCGTTCGGGAAAAAAGCGCAAAACGTACGTTTGTCATCGAAATTAATTGCCTGGAATATTAATATACAGATTATTGAGCCAAAGAAAGAAGAAAGTATGGAAGATAAAATCCACAAAGCAGCCCTGGCGCTTGCTGAAACGGCTGATGTTTCTGAAGATACTGCTTCGAAACTGGTTAATAACGGTTATGTGTCGCTTGAAGGTATACTTGCGGCCGGCCAGGATGAAATCCTCGCGATTGAAGATATTGACGCGAAAGAAATAGATAAAATTTTTGCCAAAGTCGAAGGTCAGGCAGAAAAAAATCAGTAAAAATGAAAGGATCGCCGAGTGAAAAAAGTAAAAGTAAAAGATCTTGCTAAAAAATACGGAACTTCTCCGAAGAAAATTCTTGCGGAGTTGGTGGCGGAAGGCATTGAGCTGGAATCTTCCAGCAGCCCTGTCCCGCCTGATATGCTTGAGCTGCTTGAGGAACACTTTGAAGAAGTTTTTAACAAATCTAAAAAGCACTCCGCGAAAACTCAGGCGCCGGCGGAGAAGGAACTGCATGTAAAAGCTCCGATTATCGTAAAACAATTAGCGGAAACATTGGATAAAAAGCCTAACGAGATTATCAGCGCCCTGATGAAAATCGGTGAATTGGCAAGTATTAATCAATCTCTCAGTGAAGAAATCGCCGCCAGAATCTGTAAAGACTTCGGGTTTAAGCTGGTCATTGACCATCGGGCTAAAGACGAACATAATATTCATGGTGATGACAGCGCCTTGTTTGATGATGTGCCGGACAAAGCTGAAGATTTGCTTGACCGTCCGCCGATAGTAACTTTCCTTGGACATGTTGACCATGGTAAAACATCGCTGCAGGATAAAATCAGAAATACTGGCGTCGCAGATGGTGAAGCCGGCAAAATCACCCAGCATATCGGCGCCTCTCAAGTGGAATTCAAGGGTAAAAAAATCACCTTTATTGATACTCCCGGCCATGAAGCGTTTACTCAAATGCGGGCTCGCGGAGCGAATGTTACTGATATCGCGATTCTTGTCGTCGCCGCTGACGATGGTTTTATGCCGCAGACTATTGAAGCACTCAATCACGCGAGAGCCGCTAAAGTACCTATCATTCTAGCGATCAACAAGATTGACCTGCCCAGCGCTGACCCGGACAAAATTTTACTGCAAATGCAGCAAAACGAGTTAATGAGTGAAGACTGGGGCGGCGATGTCGGAGCAGTGCGGGTTTCCGCCGAAACCGGTGAAGGCCTCGATGACCTGCTGGAACGTATTCTGCTTGAAGCTGAATTGCTGGAACTAAAAGCAAATCCTGACAAACATGCCAAAGCGCTTGTGCTTGAATCTCAAGTGGAATCCGGCCTGGGCCCGACCGCCAGCGTTCTCGTTCATGAGGGAACTTTGAAAATTGGTGATATTATTCTGGCCGCCGAATATTACGGCAAAGTGAAATCGCTGCTGGATGAACACGGCATGCAGGTGCAAAGCGCGGGCCCGAGCGACCCGGTGAAGCTCGTCGGCCTGTCCGGTGCTCCAAGTGCCGGTTCAAGCCTCAGAGTCTGCAAAAAAGAACGCGATGCCCGCAATGAAGCTGAACGCCGCGCTCACCAGAGCAAACAGGAAAATCTTTCTAAAGGCGCAATTAGTTCCGTTGAAGATTTGTTCAGCAAAATTAACAGCGAAAATAAAAAAGTACTCGGTATCATCATTAAATCGGATGTTCGCGGTTCCGGTGAGGCAATTCAGGATTCATTAAATAAACTGCCTTCTGATAAAATTGAAACTGATGTCATTATGAACAGCGTCGGCGCGATTACTGAAAATGATATTATTCTGGCGGCGGCCTCCAGCGCGATTGTTGTCGGTTTCCATGTCAAAGTTAATCCCGGCGTTAATGACCTGGCGAAAAAAGAAGGCGTTGAAATCCGCTTGTACAGTATCATTTACGAATTGCTTGAAGATATTACCGATGCTTTGACCGGGCGGCTTGAGCCGGAAAAACGTGAAAACAAATTGGGCGGAGCTAAGATACTGCAAATATTTGAAGTCAAAAAAGGCATCAATATTATCGGTTGCATGCTTGAAAAAGGTTCAGTCAGATGCGGTGCCAAAGCCCGCGTATACCGCAATAAAGAACTTATTTACAATGGCGAAGTTACTTCGCTGCGCCGCTTCCAGGATACTGTCAAGGAAGTTAAAGCCGGTCTTGAATGCGGAATTAAACTGGATAACTTCGTGGATTTTGAGGAAGGCGACACGGTTGAATTTTTCGAGATTGAACTGAGAAAAGCAAAACTGTAAAATAATGAGGTTTGTGCATGGGCGCCGCTAACAGAATCCTCAGGGTAAACGAACTTTTGAAACGTGAACTGGGCAATTTGATTAACCTGAAGAATATCGCTCCGTCAAATTCCGTTCTGGTCTCAATCACCGGAGTTAAAACAACTAACGATTTGCGTAAGGCGCTGGTTTTCATCAGTGTTTTTGGCGGAGATGATGAGACAAAGCATGAAGTCCTGAAGACTTTTAAACGGAGACGGATTGAACTCCAGCATGATATTTCCCGGGTTGTTACCCTGAAATACACTCCGGTACTGAAATTTGAACTTGACGAACGGGTAGCTGCC
Source organism: uncultured Victivallaceae bacterium (assembly GCA_964515915.1). GTDB lineage: Bacteria > Verrucomicrobiota > Lentisphaeria > Victivallales > Victivallaceae > JAHOYW01. Next base: position 16,601 of record CAZEXM010000024.1, on the reverse strand, counting down.
GGCGACAGGATATTTGAGCTCTTAGGAGATATTGATGGCGATGGAGATGAATAATACAAGCCCGGAAGAAGCTGCGGAATTACTCCAAAAATATAATAATTTTCTGATTGTAACCCATGAAAATCCGGACGGCGACGCCCTTGGCTCATGCTTTGCGCTTTTGCAGTATCTGCGTCTCTGCGGGAAAAACGTTGAACTGCTGCTGCCGGAAGAAATTCCGGAGAAATATATGGATTTCATGGGCGCGGGCCGCCGCACCTACCTGAGCGGACTGGATTGGGCTAACTTTGATTTTGTCATATATCTGGATATCCCCATGCCTAAACGAGCCGCGCTTTCCGAGTTGGCCTGCAAAAATATTCCGCTGCCGTCGCTGAACATAGATCATCACCCCGATAATAATAATTACGCCCAATGGAATCTGCTCATGCCGGAGGCCGCCGCGACCTCTGAAATCCTGTTCATGATTTTCAAAGCCGGCGGCCGGGAAAAAATCACCCCGGAGATTGCCGCTTTGTTAATGCTCGGAATGGTTATGGATACCGGCGGTTTTCGTTTTGATAATACTTCACCGAAAGTAATGCGCCATGCCGCCGAACTCCTGGAACTAAAAGCTGATTATCATCATATCATTGACGAAATGTTTTTTTCCATACCGCTTGCCCAACTGAAATTTCAGGCCGAATTGATTTCACAGCACCTCCGGCGAGCCTGCCGTGATCGATTGGCGTGGTTTTATGTCCCGCCTGAATTAGTTGAAAAATATGATATCAATATGCGTAATACGGAAGGACTTATTGAAGCCCTCCGGGTTATTCGCGGAGCTGAAATCGTAGTAATTATGCAAAAACACGAAATGGGCTTCAAAATTTCCATGCGTTCCAAAAATCCGGAATATTCTGTCGGAAGCATTGCGCGTAAACTCAATGGCGGCGGCCATGAAATGGCCGCCGGCGGCTTGATCAAAGCCGCCAGCCTGGCAAAAGCTGAAAAAATATTAATTACCCATGTTGACGGAGTTCTTAATGCCTCGTAATCCCAAAAAACATCACTCGCCCGAATTTGCAACTGACGGTGTCCTGCTGGTCGATAAACCTGAAGGATGGACCAGTTTCGATGTTGTGAACATGGTCAGAAGCCGTTTTAACATACCCAAAGTAGGGCATTGCGGCACGCTTGATCCTGCGGCGAGCGGATTATTGGTGTTGGTGCTTGGGAGATTTACCAAATTAAGCCAAAAATTCAGCGGTGAAGATAAAGTTTATCAATCCGATATGCTGCTCGGTACTGAAACCGATTCACAGGATATGGACGGTAAAATTACTGCCGAAAATGACTATTCGCAAATCACCGGAGAACAAGTCAAGGAAGTAACAGCCGCTTTTACCGGCGAACAGGAACAAATTCCGCCAATGTTTTCCGCCAAAAAGAAAGACGGCAAACGTCTTTACAAACTCGCGCGGCAAGGTATTGAAGTCGAGCGGGAAGCGAAACAAATCAATATTCATTCAATTGATATTGACGAAATTAATTTGCCGCACGTAAAATTTACGGTCAAGTGTTCAAAAGGCACTTACATCCGTACTCTCTGCGCGGATATTGGCAAAAAACTCGGCTGCGGAGCTGTCTTGTTTAATTTACGGCGCACTTTGAGCGGTAAATTTGATCTGAATGACGCGGTGACTGTTGAAACTTTGAAAAGCTGGGAACAAGCCGAACTGGAAGTTTACCTAAGAAATTTACTATTTTAAAAAATCTCAAAACTGCTTGACAATTGATATGAAACTTGATTCAAAAGATATTGACGCGGCTGTGGAAGCCGCTTTACCCGCCGCTGAAAACGGCAGGTTTTCTATTGCCGATGTGTTATGCCCTCTGGCAATCAGTCCCGAAAACATGGAAGCTGAAGAAATCCGGCTTGAGCGGGAATTGGACGCGAATGACAATTTGTTTAAAGACGCGGACGAGAATGTTTATGTCATACGGAGTAAATTTTTTGCCGCCCGTAAATTTATCATTACCCCGAGTGAACTGGAAATTGAAAACAATATTCTTTTTCCCGGACACCGCTTCTGCACATTTTGTGCCGGGAAGATTTTCCCTTCGGAAATAACCCTGCTCTATAAAAACAGCAAAAACAGGCTCAAAACACGGGAATTCACCCACGAAGTTACCGAATTAATGCCTTATCATATTTTTCTTGGTTCTGAACAGATATTTGATTATTTCATCGCCGAACATCCGGTGAATATGGCTTTGCTTGACGAAAAAACTTCGCAGCGCAGCGTTACTCTGAATGTCTTTGACCTGGAGGAATTTTATAAAAATAATGATTTTACTTCCGGTGACGCTTTGCTGCTAACGATTAAAGACTGGACGGAAGGAATATTCTGTTTCAGCTATCTTTCCGGTTCCGAACGCCGCAATTCAAAAGTCAAAACCTGGATAAATGAACTTGGACGCGCGGTGGAAATGGTCATTGACCGTTTTGAGGCATATTTGGAAATTCCTGATCAATTACGCTGGGCGTTTTTCATGGGAGACGATCTTCTTTGGGGAGAAGCGGCAGGTTCTCTGGATGAGTTTTATACCAATAGCGACAGAATTAAAATTAACTTCAGCAATGCCAGCCATACCATTCTGGCGCGCAAAATCGCCGCCCGGGACGAAAATATAAACATTCCTGAGGATGTCGGAATTTCCCGTGGGAAAATCGGCAGTCTGAATGAATTGCTTGCTGATGTCGACAGCCCCTTGAAAGCTGTTGAACTTGATGCCTATATTATGTCTCAATGTTATCAGGGTAATCCTGATTTTGATATGTTTTTCCGCCGCTGTTTCGGGATGAACAAATTATCTTTTGCCGATGACGCGCAGGAAGTGATTTTCCTGAATTACCTTGAAGACCGCTGGGAAACAATTTTTGGCCAGTACAATCGTCACGACGACAAACTCAAAGCGGAGCTGCGTGAACAGATTCTTGAACTGATTGATGAACGCCTTGAGTTGTTGGAAAGCTTAAAATCAATGGATATTTCCCCTGAACAACTGCCTGAACAGGAAATGAAAAAAATAGCGGAAGTAGCTGTTTATTGCACGGAATTGCTGGAGGTATTAAATTCTGAAAGTCATACTTTAATGGAAGCGGACAGCGAAGAGATTGCGGAGTCCATCGACAGAATGGGCGAAATACAAAGCAAACAAATTACTAAGATTCACAGTTACTTGAAGTTATAGAAAAGATTTGCAGAGGCCGGTGAGATCGGGAGAGAAGAGACAACTTTTATCTTTTTAATATAACGAGGCCGACGTATCGGCTCTTCTCCCAAACCCCCTCTTCTTTTTCAAAAACTTTTGGAATATCAAGTTCAATCATGCAACAAGTTGCCTGATTGAACTTGAGAGTTTATGTAAAACAGACAAATACTTGTATGGGAAAACCTATGAAAATTACTTTATGCCGTGACGATATGCTGCAGGCGGCGTCACAGGTCAAACAAATAAAACGAATAAACAGCCTCAAATTCAATGATAAAACTGTTACTTGCAGAGTTACTTTGAATAAGGAGGCTATTGGCATATTCGGCGTACCGGAAAACTGGATAATAAAGCTTACTTTCGCTCACGTGGGCGGCGCCGTTACCGCAACATTGGCAATAGCTTCGGATGCCGAGCTGAAGCTTGGCGGTACGGTTAATAATATTGCTCAAACGCTGCTCAACTCTATTACCGGCCTTGCCGGCCTGGAAAAGAGATTGATTTCCGCCATTAAACTGCCTGCTGAATTCAGCTCTTCCAGCGGCAAAAGCGTCACTATCGATTTAAATGCTTTATTGAAGAATAAATTAAACTGCAATGTTAAGGTCAACGCGATAGATTGCGACACTGATTCAATTACCCTGGACGTCAGTTTTGAATTTTGAGTTGTGGAGACTCGAGCGCTCACGTCTTTAAAAAAATATAGCAAGCTCATTTTTTGAAAGCTTCGCTTTTCGAGTGCGGATTGAGTCCATTGCGCTTTGCTTAATTTCGCCATTGGAGATGGCGATAAGCGCTTTCCGCCGCTTAACCACGGACCAGATGTCATCTGGACTATATATTTTAAAAGATTCGTAATTCGTAATTATTTCCCTATGGAGTTCGCGACATCAGTGATAATATCGCTCAAGGAAAATCGCGGTTTCCAATCCAATAAAGCTTCGATTCGAGTAGTGTCCGGAGCCCGGTGCATCATGTCTTCAAAACCCTTTTCGTAAGCTTCATCATAGGAAACAGTAACTATTTCCGATGAACTTTTGAGTTGTTTGACGATGAGTTCGGCAAGTTCCCGGATTGAAACACGGTTGTGACTGCCGATATTGTAAATGCCGCCATGCGACTCGGGACAGTCAGCTAAAGCTGATAAAGCCCGGATGGTGTCGAAAACATGACAGAAACAACGTGTCTGGGTGCCGGTGCCGTAAACAGATAACTTATTCCCGCTTAACGCACTGGCGACAAAACGCGGAACTACCATGCCGTATTGGCCGGTTTGCCGCGGCCCGACGGTGTTGAAAAATCGAGCTACCGTTCCTTTTAAATTTTTGGAATGGAAAAAAGCCATCAAGTAGAATTCATCCAGGAGCTTACTGCAGGCGTAAGACCAGCGGGAATGCGTGGGACAGCCTATTAGTAAATCGTCAGTTTCACAAAACCTTTTTTTGAATGACTTGCCGTAAACTTCACTCGTACTGGCAATGATAATGCGTTTGTCAAATTTTACCGCCGCGTTAATGACATTTTCGGTGCCGTGAAAATTGGTAACAATGGTTTTCGCCGGTTCGTTTACAACCAGTTCAACCCCCACCGCCGCCGCAAGATGGTAAATAACATCGACATTTTTCACGTAATCGTCCATGTTTTCCGTACTCACAATATCCGCTTCAACAAACTGGAAACGCTCGTCATTAATTACTGACGCCAGATTCGACAACGACCCCGTGGAAAGATTATCGAGCGCCACCACTTCGTTATTTTTGTCCGCCAATAAGGCCTCAGTCAGATGTCCGCCGATAAATCCGGCCCCCCCGGTAACAAAATAACGCACGAAAACCTCCTATGCTATTTGACTTTTACAGTTGTCTTTATTGTCCGGCGCAAATTTAAATTTATTCCAGAGAGCCATCACCGGCCCGGAAAAAATATAAAGATTTATTAAAGCGGCCAATGCCGCAATCCTGAACACGCAAACCGCTAAAAACAATAAGAAAAATATTACTAAACGCCGTTTATTACGCTTAATCGACGACAACCACTTGCCAACGTGAACATAAGGAATACTGCTTACCATCAATATGCCCAACATTGACGCGTAAATCGGCAGGGCAAACACTAGATAACTGACCGAACGCAAATCGTTATTGCAGAAAATAACTATACTGCAAATCGCCGCGGCGGCGCCGGGCGTAGGCAAACCGGCAAATTTATCACTGCTTTTTTTCTCCAGCATCGCATGGACATTATAAGTCGCCAAGCGCAAAGCCGCGCAGCCAAGGTAAACCGCCGCCAAAGCGCAAATCAAAAGATACTGCCAGTTATTCATGAGCTTCAGATGATGAGCCATAATCGCCACAATTGTCGCCGGCGCCACTCCGAAAGTTACCATATCGGCCAGGGAGTCCATTTGAATGCCCTTCATGCTTGCCGCGTTGAAGATCCGCGCGGCAAAACCATCCAGGGCATCAAAAACCATGGCAAACAGAATTATCCACGCCGAAATTGCGAAAACATCGGTTACCCCTTCCGGGCTCGAATAAACCCTCAGCGTATATAAAATAGCTCCAAAACCGCAAACTGAATTGCACAAAGTCAAAGCGTTAGGCACCGATTTAAACCAGCGGTTACGCTCAATTAATGCTTGAAAATGGGTTTTGACTGCCATATTTAATCTACCTTAAAACTTAAGCCTTTTTTTTATTTATCGACCTTGACCATTACACTGGTACCGGCAAAAACCCGGTCGCCAAGTTCGACCTGAACCTTAAAATCGTCAGAAACAGGTACATAAAGTTCGGTACGCGAACCAAATTTAATCATCCCGTAAATTGCGCCGCGTTCTATTCCATCGCCAATTTCAACCGGACAAACTATCCGGCGCGCAATCGCGCCGGATATTTGACGAATAGCCATTGGAAACTCAAAACCATTGATATTCGCGGTTCCGCCAATAGTCATGGCTTCATTTTCTTTCGCGCAGTCAGGATTGCGGGCATCAAGATAACGCCCTTTACGGTAATGTTTGTAACTAAGTTCGAAATCACTGGGAGCACGGTTCAGATGAACGTCCAGGACCGACAGAAATATACCGATACGCAAGGCGTTTTGACCAGCGAAAGGCTCAATGCCGTGATCACTGACAACTTCAATATCTTTAATCACGCCATCCGCGGGACTGAGCATTAATTGAACATCCGCTGGTATCCCGCGGCGCGGATTACGGAAAAAAGCCGCCACACCCAGCCAAAAAATTAACACCAAAAGCGCTAATGAAAAACCTGTTGCCGGCGCCCGGTAAACCGCCATAATTATAAAAGCGGCAATTAGCAGCAAAGCAAGCAAAGCGCTTGAGCCCCATTCCCGCAGACCAAATTTAGTCAATGTCATTTATTTATTCCTGCTGAATTAAAAATTGAACTCATAATGTAACGCCAAAAGCGCTTTTTTCAAGCCGGCTCAAGTAGCTTTAGCAGCTTTTGCAGCTTTAAATTTTTTGCGGCGGCGGTGAAGCTTTGCTTTCTTGTGCTCACGATGTTTTTTCACTAAATACAAGGAAATGAAATATCCCGGGATCGCTAAAAGAAGGCCGAACAAAAAACCTCCGGCAAAAAACGCTCCTATAATTTGCCCGCCTAAAGCTTTAAACGCTTCCCAGTGCGGTTCCTCAATAACAGTTTCCAGTAGTTTTTCCACTTTTGCAAAAGTCAGGGGATTTCCGATCAAATAACCGCCGACCCAGCATTGTATCGGGTATATGATAAAAATTGTAGCATGATTTGTAACCCAGGTACAGGCAAACGCCGGAATTTTAGCTCCTTTAAAAAGAAAGGCCAAGGGTATGGCCACCATTGTCTGGAACAAGATGGGAACGACCATTCCCACCATAAAGCCAATAGCAACTCCACGCGCGATATAATCCGGCGCTCCGGACTGCTTTACCAACTTCACATAAATATAAGCAAGAGAAAATTTAGCAACCTTTTTCATGCAGTCCTTTTTAAAATACCTGTGTTTTCATTGAAAATACTTTACAGAGAAGAGATAAAGTATCCGCGAAAAAAGTTTTTTCAAGTGCGCAGGCCAATGCCGGTGAGTAAGTTTTAAATCAAATGTGAGCAAAATTGGACTTCACGAACCGGATGACTATAAAAGGTAGACGATTAATTGCAAAACAACTTCCCCGGGGAATAAGACCTATTAACATCGTTACTGCCGCAATAATAAGCATCCCTGAAAACGTATCTTCCACCTTAGTGCACTATACAACTTAAATGTTCGCATTGTATATAAAAAATGTAGCTTAAGCGTCTCGCTTGAGTATCTTCACAACCGAGACGGTTGTGCTACATTAATTTGTGAAAAAAATGCGAAGTTGTAAATTTTACAGTGTATTAGTCATTTTCAGGCTTAACCATGGTGTAATCCCGTGCAGGGATTTTTTGGGGAATGCGAATTGGTATAATACTCGCCCGGCTCTATTTTTCGTCGAGAATCCTGCGGACTTCGGCGGCCATTACAGCTATGCGGTGCGGCTTGGGTAAAAATCCTTTGGCTCCCTGCTCCAGCAAATCATTGACTTCATCCTCGGAAACATAACCGCTTGAAAGCAGTACCTTGGCGGCAGGGTCCATGGCTTTGATTTTATAAAAGGTTTGATGTCCACCGAGTTTCGGCATGACCATATCAAGTAAAACCAAATCTATTTCATCAGGGTTTTCCCGGTAGATTTCAACTGCATCAAGCCCGTTTTCAGCCAATAAAACTGAATATCCCAGACGCTGCAGCGCTTCTATTAAAAAATCCCAGATAGTCTCGTGATCGTCGACTATCAAAATTGTTTCGTTTCCATGCGGAAGCGCTTTAAAATCGTTTGCCATATAGAACCTCGTATTAATCACCCATAGTATAGCTTAAAACAATTCAAATTGCAAGATTAAAATTAAAGCTTGAGTCTATTTTTCTCGAACCGCGACTTTTTAGACGCGGCCGTCATAAGTAAATTTACGGTTAAAGACAATTTAGCGAAGGTAAAAATACTAATAAAAAAATCAAATATATTACGAGGTTTTTTTTTGCGAAATGGACTTTTGGCAGTATAGTAGGCGCTTTAATTGTTTTGTAAAAATACCTGACATTTAAGGAGGTTTTTTTAAAAATGAAGCAGAACTATGATTATTTAAAAAAAATAATGCCGGAATCAAGCAATCTTATTCGAGGTTTGCAAGCGGTTCAGTCTCAAGCAGGATATGTGTCCGACGAGAGCATCGTCGCCGTGGCCGAATACTTCAACACCCCCGTGGTGGAAACTGAAGGCGTTCTTTCTTTTTACGCTCAATTCAAACGCGCCAGGCCCGGTAAATTTCAAATTTGCGTTTGTGACGGCACTGCATGCCATATTAAAGGCAGTACTCTTATTTTGGACTGGATCAGCACAGAACTCGGCATCACGGACGGCGAAACCGATACGGACAAACTGTTTTCTCTGGAAACGGTTGCCTGCCTCGGCTGCTGCAGTTTAGCTCCGGTGCTTAGCGTCAACGGCAAAGTTTTCGGGAATCTTGACCGCAAAGCCACGCTGAAGATTTTGAAGGAGTACAGAAAGAAATGACTATCAGCGATAAAATCAAAAAAATTAAAATAGGTATGGCATCCTGCGGTATTGCCGCCGGGTCGGAAGATGTCCTGGCTCTGCTCAAGGAACACGCGAACGATATTCTGATTGATGAAGTCGGCTGCTTCGGCCATTGCTATTGTGAACCGGCCGTCGAAATCGAAACCACTGACGGCGAATCAATAATTTACTCTAAGGTGAAAGCCTCCGCAAAAAGTATTGCCAATATTCTGGAACTCGGTGAAAGCGGACGTTTCGAAATCAATCCGGCCCGTAAAGCCAAAGAATTGCTCAAAGTAACCCGCCTGGCCGGTGTAATAAACCCGACTTCATACGAAGAATACATTGACAACGGCGGCTATGCCGGTTTGAATAAAGCTTTGGCTATGACTTCGGCGGAAGTTGTTGATGAAGTTAAAAAATCCGGTTTGCGCGGCCGCGGCGGCGGCGGTTTCCCAACCGGCATGAAATGGGGCTTTATGGCTGCCAAAGAAGCCGAACAAAAGATTTTGATCTGTAACGCCGACGAGGGCGACCCGGGCGCGTTTATGGACCGTTCGCTGATGGAAAGCGTCCCGCATCAAGTCCTTGAAGGTATGTTGATCACGGCCTACGCGACCGGCAGCACCCGTATTTTTATTTACTGCCGTGCGGAATACCCCCTGGCGATTAAACATTTGAATATCGCCATCGAACAGATTAAAGAACATAAATTAAACCTCATTGACGGCCGTGAAATAGATATCTTCGTCAAAGAAGGCGCCGGCGCCTTTGTCTGCGGAGAGGAAACAGCCTTGATCCATTCGCTCGAAGGCCAGCGCGGAACACCGCGTTTCCGGCCGCCGTTCCCGACCGACAGCGGTTGGAAAGGCTACCCGACAATGATTAACAACGTTGAAACTTTCGGCAATATTCCCTACCTTATCGCGGAAGGCGCGGAAAGTTATGCCGGTGTCGGTTCCGAAAGCAGTAAAGGTACTAAGCTTTTTGCCCTGGCGGGCGACCTGGACAGTCCGGGCCTGGTGGAAGTTCCAATGGGAATAACCCTGCGCGAAATAGTTTTTGACATCGGCGGTGCTGACCCTGAAACGACCAAAGCGGTGCAGACCGGCGGGCCGTCCGGCGGTTGTATCCCGGTTGAGCTCTTTGACACTCCGGTTGATTATGATTCGCTCAAAGCCCTGGGCGCGATCATGGGCTCGGGCGGTATGATTATTATCGGCAAAAACCGCTGCATGGTCGAAACCGCCCGCTACTTTCTGGATTTTACTCACCGCGAATCCTGCGGCAAATGTACTTTCTGCCGGGTCGGAACCAAACGCATGTTTGAAACGCTTGAGCGTATCACCGCCGGCGAAGGCGTCCCCGAAGATTTGGACTTTCTCGCGGAAATGGGGCCGAAAGTTATCAGGGCTTCGCTTTGCGGACTGGGGCAAACCGCTCCGAATCCGGTGCTCGCGACTTTGCGTTACTACCGTCATGAATACGAAAATCATGTCAACAATAAGCAATGTGAGGAGCTTTCTTGTGATAAACTGGTCGATATCGAACTGGATCAGTCTAAATGTATTGAATGTAGACTTTGTATTAAAAACTGCCCGGTTGACGCGGTCAGTGATGACTTCGTAATTGATAATAATAAATGTACCCGCTGCAATACCTGCATCGAGGTGTGCCCCAAGGATACTATTTTCCGGGTGAAAAAAGGCGAGGGTTTTTACAGTGAGTAATATAAAATTCATCCTGGACGGCAAGGAAGTAAGTGCCGGGCCAAATAAAACAATAGTTCAGATTGCCGCCGAAAACGGCATTCAAATACCGACTTTATGTAATAATGAAAAAGTATCCCGGACAACTTCATGCTTTGTCTGTGTCGTCAAAGACGCTGTAAGCGGACGTTTTCTGCCGTCCTGTTCCGCGTATCCCGCGCCGGGGCAGGAAATTGAAGCCTCCAGCGACGAAGTCAGGGATATGCGCAAAACCGCCCTGGAATTACTGCTCTCCGAGCACGCGGGTGATTGTGAAGCGCCTTGTACTCTGGCTTGTCCGGCTCACGCTGATGTTGAAGAATATGTTCGTGCCGGACGCGCCGGCGATTTTCTGGAATCCCTCAAAATTGTCAAAGAACGTATTCCGCTGCCCATGAGTATCGGCCGTATCTGCCCGCGTTTCTGCGAACAGGACTGCCGTAAGAACGTCAGCGCGAAACCCGTCGCCATCAACGACTTCAAACGCCTTGCCGCGGATCTGTATTACGACGAATACATGGAGGATTTACCGGAACTGAACGGCAAAAGAGCAGCTGTTGTCGGAGCCGGCCCCGCCGGTATCTCCACGGCCTATTTCCTGCGCCGCAACGGTATTGCATCTGTAATTTATGAGCAAATGCCCAAACCCGGCGGTATGCTGCGCTACGGCATCCCTGAATACCGTCTGCCTAAAGCTGTTCTCGATCAGGAGTTGGCGCACTTCCCCAAAATGGGCGGCATCACTTTTGAATGCAATCGCAAACTCGGCGAAAATCTTTCAATGGAAAAACTCAAAGCCGAATTCGACGCGGTCGCCGTGACTATCGGCTGCTGGAAACCCGCCTCAATGCGCTGTGAAGGCGAAGAACTCGCAGTTCAAGGCATTGATTTTCTCAAGGAAACGGCCCTTAACGGCTGGAGCGGCGAAAACCCCGGCAAAGTTATTGTCGTCGGCGGCGGCAATACCGCGATGGACTGTCTGCGCACTTCTGTCCGGCTCGGCAGTGATGACGTGAATTGTTTCTACCGCCGCACGGAAAATGAAATGCCGGCGGAAAAAATAGAAATTGAAGAAGCCGGAGAAGAAGGCGTTAAGTTCAATTTTCTGACCGCGCCGCTTAAATTGCGCAAAGAAAAGGGCAAATTGATTTTGACCTGCCGGAAAATGGAACTCGGTGAGCCGGACGCTTCCGGGCGCCGCCGGCCGGTGCCGGTTGAAAACAGCGAATACGATACCGATGCTGATATGGTCATCGCCGCCATCGGCCAGAAAACCGACGCGCCGGGCGGAGTGCGCATCAACCGCTGGGGCGGAATTGATGTCAGCGAAGAAACTTATCATCTCGAAGATCATGTTTTTGCCGCGGGGGACTGCGTAACCGGAGCCGCGACGGTTGTCGAAGGCGTCGCCGGGGGACGTAAAATCGCGCTTGGAATAGTTGAATTCCTCTCCGGCGCCGCTGTCAAAGCCGACACTGAATTTGCCTTCAACGTTTCACGCGGGCATTGGCGCAGTTTGGATAAAGATGACCTTGTGTACCTGAAAGAAGATGTTTCCGAAGCTCCCCGCGTCGAATTGACTTTTATTCCGCCGGAAGAACGCAAAACAACTTTCGAAGAAGTTTGCGCGACGATTTCAAAAGAAAGCATGATGGACGAAGGCAAGCGCTGCATCGAATGCAGTTGTACCGCTAAAGGCGATTGCAAATTGAAGGAATTCTCAGAGGGATATCTGGCCATGCCGGACGCGATTAAGGGAGAAAAACTCAAAAACGGTTATGACAACCGTCATCCTGTAATCATCCAGGATCGCATGAAATGTATCAAATGCGGCATCTGTGTCAAAATCTGTAAAGAAGTGGTTAATCAAAATCTGCTAAGTTTAAAACAACGTGGTTTCAGCACAAAAGTAGAAACTTCTTTCGGCAAAGTCCTGCCGCTTTCATGTACGGATTGCGGAGCCTGTATAGAAGAATGCCCGGTAGGCGCCCTGGACTGGAAAATCAAAACCTGATATTAGGCCTGTTATTTGCGCGGGCTAAGCGTTAATGCCGGATGAGAGATTTACGCTGAGCGACAGTGGATTATTTTAGACACAGCAAAAAGGGATAAAATGACAAAAGTTCGCGGTAAAATATCAGTATTAAAGGATTTTTCGGGGCGGATAGCGCGTGACAAAATCGCTTTATGCTGTTTATTGATTGTTATTGCTTACTTCCTGGTCGCGATATGCGTCGATATTTACACCTGGAACTGTCGGCGTACACAAACAGTCCCGGTCTACAATCAGGAGAATATGGCTTTGCGTTACCAGCCGCCATCTTCAAAACACATTGCCGGAACGGATTTCATGGGGCGTGATGTATTTATCAGGGCTATAGCGGGGGTGTCCACCGCCATCAAAGTCGGAGCGTCAGCGTCTTTAATCTCCTCATTTATCGGAGTTTTACTGGGGGCATTCGCCGGATATTACGGCGGAAAACTTGATGATTTTGTGGTTTGGATTTACAGTACTTTCGCCTCAATGCCTACCTTATTATTCATTCTGGCCTTTGCCCTGCTGGTGTCTAAAGGCTTTTTGTGCGCGCCGCTGGCCAAAGCTTTTGCCGCTGTCGCGACAACATTTAATACGGATTCCGGTATGCTGGCGCTTTATCTGGCAATCGGTATTACCGGATGGGTTACGCTGTGCCGCGTGGTTCGGGCCGAAACCCTTAAGTTGCGCGAAGCTCCATACATTCAAGCCGCCAAAGTCGCGGGCCAGAACTCCTTCAAAATAATTTTCAAACACATTTTTCCAAATCTTGTACATCTGGTAATTATTTATTTTACGATTCGTTTCGCCTATGCGATAATGACCGAAGTCATCGTCAGTTATCTGGGATTAGGAGTACAATTGGCTCCGAGCTGGGGGGTCATGATTGCCGATGGCCAGGACGGTTTATGGCGGGGCATCTGGTGGGAAATAGCCACTGCTACCGGTTTCATGTTCTTTCTGGTATTGTCCCTGCACATCCTCGGTGACAGCCTGCGGGATTTGCTGGATCCGCGCCTGAAACAGTAAAAAATATATAGTGCCAAGCCGTTTTTGCGCTCCATAACTTGACAATTCAATTAAAACCGGCTATTAATAAGTATCGTATAATGAACGATTTTTAAATTTGTGGACTAATGTTTAAAACTGTTACAATTGTATGTGTCGTTTTTTGTGCGTCCGTCGCGCTGCGTGCGGACGTTTTCACTTTATGGCCGAAGGGCAGATCTTCCGGGCACGGACTGGACACTTTTCTCAAGTCCACCGCGCTTATCAGCGAACCTGTCCGCATTAACGGCGCCAGAGCCGAGCTCAAATTAAGTTTAGTCAGAATGACTTTGACAGATATTCTAGCTTTGCTGAAAAACAAATTCCCGGATGCCAAATTCGCTGCCGGCGGAAATACCATATTGGTCAAACAAAAACTTCCGAATGGCTGGCACCAGCGTTTATTATTAGTTTATTTCGGTGATTTTTTCCCAATATTACAAATCAGCATAACATTGCCGCCCAAACTCCCCCGGGTACGCTGGCCGCGAAATCTGGTAATTACTTCTGACGGAATACCTTTACGTTACATGTATTTTCCAAAGCGCGAATCATGGTACGGAATGTTCAAAACCTCCACTGATCCGTCTTTAGCCTTAGCGGAAGTCCGCAGTTCATTAAAAGCTCAAGGCTGGGCGCCGGTAACCAGCGAATCTTCATCGAATTATCAAGGCCGGGGTGAAATTTTCTTAAAAAAGAAACCTTTGTCAATCATGCTGGTGAATTTTTCTCAAAATGGTACGGCAACGGTTTTCACGCGCCGGATGAAGTAAAGTACACAGTCCAGACTTAATCTGGTCCGTGATCCAACGGCGGACTTTGCGCAGGCTGAGCCTGAGCGCAGCGAAAGGCAAAGCGTTGGTCGCCATCTCCAATGGCGAAACTTAAGCAGCTTGCTGCGCAATTGAACAATTCCTCCTCGAAAAGTGAGGCTTTCAAAAAAGAGCGAAGCGATATTTTTTAAAGACGCGAACGTTCGAGTTTACCCCGTTGGCTTTCGCTTCGCTCATCCTTATTGCAGACAAAGTGGAGATGGCGATAAACGCTTTGGCTTTCGCTGCGCTTAAGCGGCGGACCAGATGTCATCCGGACTGGATTATTTTCTTTTTTTCTGAAAGCGGTTGACCTTTTTTGTGTCAGGCTGTATATTTAATCTTTGTTAAAACACTTTACAAAGACAAATAAATTTAAACTTAAAAATAACACGTATAACGAGGCCATCATGAAAAAGAATTTACTTATTGCACAGTCCGGCGGGCCGTCGCCGGTAATTAACAGTTCGCTGCGCGGCGTGGTTGAAGCCGCTCGTGAATTTGACCGGATCGGAACAGTCTACGCCGGGTGGCACGGAATCGAAGGAGTTCTCAAAGAAGAACTTATCAACATGAGCGCTCAGGATCATGATGAGATAGCACTCCTGCGCAACACCCCCGCCGCCGGCGCTATCGGTACTTGCCGTTACAAAATCAAATCCCGTCAAAAAGAAGATTTTGACCGCGTGCTTGAAGTTTTGAAAACTCATAATATCGCTTATTTCCTCTACAACGGCGGTAATGATTCCATGGATACCGCCAACAAAGTCGCTAATCTCGCCCGGGAACGCGGCCTTGATGTAATCGGAATCGGCGTACCGAAAACTATTGATAATGATGTCGGTGATAATGAATTTAAATTGATTGACCATACTCCCGGTTATGGTTCCGTAGCCCGTTACTGGAGCTCTATCGTCCAAAACGCTGAAGAAGAAAATCGCGGTTCATCTCCCGCTGACCCGGTGCTGGTTTTGCAGGCAATGGGACGCAAAATCGGTTATATTCCCGCCGCGGCCCGCCTGGCTGACCCTAAACGCGAATCTCCATTATTGATTTTCCTCTCCGAAAGCGGTTTGACAATGGAGCAAATGGCGGATAAAATTAACGCCAAAGTTAAAGACTGCGGCCGTGCCGTCGTCGTTGTTTCAGAAGGTTGCGACGTCGGCAATCTGGGTTTCAACAAAGACAGTTTCGGACACGCCCAGTTCGGAGCCAGCGAAACTACCGTTCAACAAGCCCTGATTAACTATCTCAACAAACACGGTATCGCCGCCCGCGGCGCCGCTCGTGGACAAGCTTACGGTACGGATCAACGCGCAACTGCTATTTACGCTTCTGTCGTTGACCTGGACGAAGCTTACCGCGCCGGCCAGAAAGCGGTCGAGTTAGCGGCGAACGGCGAAGGCGGTTTCATGTCGACAATTCTGCGTAATCCCGGTATGATTTACTCTGTTCGCTACGACAAAGCTCCTTTGTCGGAAGTAGCCAATTCCGAACGCTTTTTCCCGCAGAAATGGATTACTCCATGCAAAACCGACGTAAGTGATGAATTCCTGAAATACGTTCGTCCTTTGATCGGTGAAGACTGGCCAAGCGTGCCGATGATTAACGGCCGTCAGCGTTTTGCCCGGATCAAACCGCTCTTCGCGGACAAAAAACTCCCCGAGTACACCCCGGAAGCTGCTCGATAAGTTTAATCAAGAGTGGGGTTAGTTTCCCGGCTGACTTACTATACGGTTTTTTGTTCAATGAAAAGCTTATTGATAATAATTTTCTGTGCGTCAGGCTCAGTCCCATGTCATGAATTGTGCCGCGGGCGCGGTCGATGGCATCTTGTTGTTGAATAAGATCAAGCACAACATTAGTTAGAGCCTGTCCCGTTTAGGGCTTTTTTCGGCAGAACTTGATAAGCCAATTTGTCCCAGTTGCAAAAAGTAGTCACAGGAGCAGCTTGCTCCGTGACAGAGACTTCTGCTTGACTAAAGTTATTGACCTTGTCGAGCGCAAAGGTCGCGGTGCAAGGCTGCACTCGCGACTACTTATACCAATTTGCAATCTAAGGGATAGTATCAGTAAAAAAACCTCAACGAGGT
>CAZEXM010000023.1:0-24887 GCA_964515915.1 uncultured Victivallaceae bacterium | reverse complement strand
CGCAGGGATCTGTCGGAGGGTCGCCCAGTAATGGGCGGTCCTATCCATATAAAAATAAAATATTACTGGTTCTGGCCGCCGTAACTTTCTGCATTGCGACAAGCCTTCCGGTTTTTGCGGAAACTGAGAATAAAATAGTTTTGTCCGACGGCAGGGTTTTTATAAATCCCTATATTATTTCCAGAACCCCTTCCGGCTTGAATGTAGGACATAAAAACGGGGTCGTTTTTATCCCGTTTTCCAAAATGTCCAAAGAAAGGCGGGAACAGTATAACTACAATCCTGAAAAGTCCCGAAAGCACAATAAAAAAATTACCAGGGCCCAGCGTGCGCGTCAAGTCCGCATAGCTGAAAAACAGGCAAAAAGCAAAAAATCCGGCTCCGAATTCAGCTATCAGCAAACAAGTTTCCCGGAACAGTCCCCTTTAGCTAAATTGAAGAACGAATTAGCCGATTTGCTGCGGGAAAAAACCAGCTTGGAAAGAGAACGAAGCAGAGTGAACTCCGGACGGGTCAGCCCGCGAGGCGGCTCCAGCGAGCGTTATTATGTATCATATCGCGGCGGAAAAGTCTACCGCAAAACTAAATCCAATTATGCCGACACCACAAAAAAGAACGTTATGAATAAGAGAAGACGCCTGAAAGAAATAGCGTCAACACTGCAAAAGAACATTCGCCGCACAACTACGGTGCGCAATTTAATAAGCAGAGCGAAAGCCAGAGGCACTTATAAGGGTAGAACCTTGCGGTAAATACCATTTCACGTTCAGGGCATATCGTATTTCAGCCTCTTAATACAAATAATCTACAGGGTACATGAATAAAGTACAGTTAAAATCGTTTCTCCATGGCAGTGCGGTCTCAATGATTGGCGTTGGCACGCTTGGGATAATGAACTATTTCATCAGGCGGATTTTATCATTAAATCTATCCGAAATAGATTATGGATTTATCTATAGTGCCTTTGCCCTGGTTATGATTGTTATGGTATTTATAGACTTGGGGCTGGGACAGTCGACTACAATTTTAATGTCAAAAAGTTTTGCCGAAAATAATCTGCAAAAATCGAGAAAATTTTTCACTCTTGCCTTTATTGTAAAAATATTGCTTGCTTTAAGCGTTTTTGTGATAATGGAAGCCCTGGCTCCATATCTGGCGCGTCATTATTTCAAATACCCCGGCAGTTCTATTTTACTGATGTTAATATTCCTGCTTATTCCGGCTCTGACGCTGGAATCATCTTTGTCATGTGTAATTGCCGCGCGCAAAGCGTTTATCACGCAAAATATTCTGATGAATATAAAAATCTTTATCATTTTGGCAGGCGTATTTTTTTGTGCGAAAACCTATGGAATAGAATCTTGTATAATATGGTTTGTCATAGCAAGTATAATTATTACTATATCAGCGTTTAGAATTGTCAAGGGTTATGGTATTACCTTACTTCCTTTCAAGAATGTTAAATTTGATGATCTGAAAAGTATTTTTTCACTTAGTTCCTGGATTGCAATTTCTACCGCGGGAATATCCATAATGTACTATATGGACACGGTTTGTCTTACCTGGCTGGAAGGCTTAGAGTCTGTTGCGATGTATAATATTGCATTACCCATAATGCAGATTGCACAAAGTTTCTTTGTCTTTCCGGCTATATTTACACCTTTTGTCTCTGAAATGTGGCAAAAGAAGGATTACGCAGGTATACGGCGAACATGTTATATTGCCAGCCTTTTAATGCTGTTAACACTACCAGTCTTTATTCTGGCTGGAGTATACTTTGCTTCAGATATTGTTACGTTTTTGTTTGATAGGAAATTTATTGCCGCAGCGCCGGCGGTAACTATTTTATGGTGCGGGATGGTCTTTTTTGCTATTGCCAGTTTTAATATTAACGCTCTCAATTCCGGCGGTAAACAAAAAAACGCAGCCTATATGGTGATTATCTGTGTAGTTGTAAATTTTGTGCTTAATGTTATATTAATTCCGCGGTTCGATTATATTGGCGCGGCATTAGCTACCGCAATAACTTACGTGATAATGGCCTTAGGTTCAATTATCAGCTTAATGATTGTTTTTAAATATAAAATAAACAAAGAAATTTTTTAATTATTTTTTCTTTGTTCCCATTCATTAAGCAATTCTGCGCGCACTGCTTTATATTTTTCTTCTCCTTTGCCCGAGAAACGCTCCCAGACGTATAGATACTTCGTCGTGAAATATGATAGAAACGCAAAAAATAGAGCTACTCCTTTCCAACCCAACAACCAAACTTTTTTATAAAATATCATCCAGGTAACGGCGGCAAATATTTCGGCAAGAACTTTTGCTAATGCGTGTTTTAGACTTTTATATTTTTCGACTTCTGCTTTCGTATAGCGTAAATGACGTTCAAAGAAAGAATCAAGGTCCTGATGACTAAAATGATAAAGCGCGTTAATTTTATCAGGTTTCATTTTATAAATCTTATTAGAATCAAGATTTTTCGTTTCGTTATGAACCTGGTCGCATGGTGAAAAAATATTCTTTTTGAACAACCACTTTTTTCGAGGTAAAAACCAGGGAGAACGTTTATTACATATTCC
The DNA here is from genome assembly GCA_964515915.1 of uncultured Victivallaceae bacterium. Taxonomy (GTDB): domain Bacteria; phylum Verrucomicrobiota; class Lentisphaeria; order Victivallales; family Victivallaceae; genus JAHOYW01. Next base: position 22,305 of record CAZEXM010000023.1, on the reverse strand, counting down.
TAAGGTGTATGCGGCAAAAGGCATCGCGATAATATCATAATCAAACTCATCCCGATTAATCAAAGCTAGCAGTTCATCGACAAGTACTGGATGAATCATGTCTGACGCGGTAAGTGTCATAACCCATTCATTTTTTGCTGCTTCAATCGCAAATTTAACTTCATCGCCAGTATCGCTATATGGAACTTTTATTACTTTGGCGTTAAATTGTTCAGCAATTTCCCTGGTTCGGTCAGTTGACGATTTATCTACAATAATAATATCATTACTCCATTGGAAAGAACGAAGGAAGTTTTCTATCCTTTTTTCTTCGTTGTAAACAACCGCTGTAACTGTTATATTTTTCTTCATAATATTCATGAAACCTTGTTTATCGATTCGGTTTACTAACCACGATTTCCCACGTCTTATATCCTGGAATGAGAACCTTTATTGAACGTAGACGCACCCAGAATGAACTATGATATATCTCCGGTTTTTTTAATCTTCTAAAAATGAAATCCAATACAGGAAACCATATATTTGTTTTAATATTACATTCAAGCGTCAACCCCAACTTCTGTAATTCATCCAGAACAGGCTTTTCGTCAGAGTACTCCCGGCAGTGAGCCGGATCAAGAGCCCATTGTCCATTTGCACGATGATAATACCAGGCCAGCCTGTGCTTAAAAACTGTAGAAATATATGCTTTGCCGCCAGGAGAAATAAGCCTGGCAATTTCTTTCAGCATTTCCATATCATCCGGGACATGTTCAATTACCATATTAGAAACAAGTAAATCAATACTTTCACTATCAAGCATTTCAACATTACAGGCGTTTGCCACTTCTGTTTTTACATTAGGGCAAAGTTTTTGGGTGCGAAGAATTCGGTTTTTGGAAATATCCACTCCATAAATTTTTTTATTATTGTAATCAAAAAATCCTTCTTCCTGTATGCTATATAAAAGACCGCCATCTCCACAACCAAGATCCAAAAAACTTTTCCAGGAAGATTTTTTTAACAAATCTTTTACAATTGCTTGGATTCCAGCCGTTAAAAATCTCTGTTCGTTGTCATGTTTTAAGTTAATTTCTATTGAATCCATAAATAAACCTATTTTATAGTATTAATATTGCTTTTTATACAATATCGTTTACTTAAAGTTAAATAAGCAAACAGGGAATATTTTATGATTTTTACAAATGAAAGCGTTTCTTGAAGTTCAGATAAATTTCATATTTTTTCTTTATTCCAATTAATTGTTTTTTGTATTGCGTCTTCCAAAGAGATTTTACATTTCAAGTTCAACTCTTTTTTTGCTTTATCAATGCAAGGCACGTATCTTGACGATAAAATTCCATCTACTGCCTTTTGCGCTATATTTACTCGTGTATTTCCAGTTGAGGAGTATTTACAAACTACTTTTGCCAGGTCAGCAATTGAAATTGCTTTGTCTGAGCCGACGTTATAAGCCTCGTTTGTTTTTCCTTTCAATAAAATAGTCAGCAGCCATTCAGTAAGGTCGGCAGCGTACATATAAGAACGATAGGGGCTTCCATCGCCTTTAATGTTTATATCTTCATCATTTAAAATATTGTTAATGAAATTACCAATAGCGAAATGTTTGTCAAGCGGCAAATAAGGGCCGACAAAAGCAAAACACCTGGCGATAACCGTATCTGTTTTACTTGCTGAACATAGATTTTCAGCGTCAAGTTTTCCCTGTCCGTACGCATTAACAGGGCTGCATGGATAATCTTCCGGTATATTCAGCAAATCCGGAGGCTGAACCCCGTAAACAGCTCCGGAGCTCACATATAAAAGGCGTGTTACTTTTTTTTTCGCGCACATCTCTAAAATACGTTTAGTCCCGTTAACAATAACTGAATATATTTCGTCAGACGAACTGGTCTCTTTGTCCACGTCCGTGGCGGCATGAATGATATAATCAAAACATTTTTCAGGAAAAACAAAGTCTCGAATGTCTCCAGTAACAAATTCAACATTTTGCATATTTTCGAATTCATTGTTTTTATTAAAAAAGCTTTCCGGATTACGGGATAATACCGTAACAGAACAATTCAACAAAAATTTTTGATTGATAAAATCGAAAAAAAGCAATAAGTTCTTACCGAAAAAACCGGTACCGCCGGTTATAAATATTCGTTTATTTCGAAATTGTTCGAAAATTCCAATCTCTTCAATAAAATACTCTCCGTAATACGTTTTATTCATAGTTTTTCTAAAATTAATTTGCTTATTGTTTCTTTGGTCAAGCCCCATTTTGAACGGATATAATTCTGACTCCCGACATAATGACTATATTCATCAGGAATTGCAAAACGTTTAAAGACAGGATTATTTTTTGATTCCGCAATTATTTCCGCGACAATAGACCCCAGGCCGCCAATAATATTATGTTCTTCCAAAGTAAAAACAGGCTTGCCTGAAATTAATTTTTGTTGAATATATTCATAATCGAACGGCTTAAGAGTGTGCATATTGCTTAATTCCGCTTTTATCCCCCGGCTTGATAAAAGTTCAACAATTTCTGTTCCTAATTCGTAAGTATTGCCTGTTGTCATGAGTGTCATATCTTCGCCTTGCTGATAAACATTAGCCATTCCAATAGAAAATTTTGAACTTGTATCTGATAATACCGGTTCTCTGTTTTTGGCAAGACGCACATAAACCGGCCCATTGATATTGACACTTTGCCTGATCGCGTTTTCAGCTTCCCAGGGATCTCCAGGAGCAATTACCGTCATATTGGGAAGTGCCCGCATTATAGCAATGTCTTCAATCGCATGGTGAGTTGCCCCTGCGGGGCCATACGAAATTCCGCCGCCAACACCGACAAGCCGTACTTTTGTTTTCATATAAGCACAATCAACTCTAACTTGTTCAAATGCGCGCATAATAAGAAATGGCACAATACTGTAAACGTAAGGAATTTTTCCTGCCAGAGCTAAGCCGGCAGCTATAGAAACCGCATTAGCTTCTGCAATTCCAACATTTAGAAACCGGTCGGGAAACTGTTTTTCAAACTCCTCCACTACAGAAAAACCAAGATCAGCTATAATTAAATGTATTTTGTCGTTTTTTCCGGCAAGCTCTATAAGTGTTTTTACAAAAGCATTTCTCATTATGAAAGCTCCCGTATTGCTGTTTTAAGTTCTTCATTGCCGGGCGACTTATAATGCCACAGAAAATTATCTTCCATAAAGCTAACTCCTTTCCCCTTAACGGTATCAGCTATAATAACTTTTGGATATTTTGTTTTTTCCCGCATCGCTTGTTCCAGAGCTGAAAAATCATGTCCGTCAACCTGCAGTACATTCCATCCAAAACTCACAAATTTCTCCTCAAACGGAGCGAGCTTCAAGATATTATCATTTCGTCCATACCCTTGCAGTTTGTTATAATCAATAATTAATGTTAAATTGCTTAATTTAATATGCGGGATAAACATAATTGCTTCCCAAACACTTCCCTCGTTAAGTTCTCCGTCCCCAACCAGCACATATACTTGATTTTTTGTTTCATCTTTACGCATTGCTAAAGCCATTCCCGTTCCAAGCGAAAGGCCATGACCTAAAGAACCGGCAGACGCGTCAAGGCCGGGAACCGCCTCCATATCAACATGTCCTGGCAATATTCCGGAATCACAATAATATTTATCAAGATATTTTTTATCGAAGAATCCCCGTTCAGCCAGTGTCGCGTATAACGCGGCGCTGGAATGTCCTTTGCTTAGAATAAAACGGTCGCGCTCGAAATCTTTGGGTAATTCTGGATCAATATTCAAAACTTTGAAATAAAGGACTGTTAATATATCAACAATTGAAAGGGCTGACCCCGTATGCGATGCATAAGAGGCATGCGCCATCTTTACCACGGATTTGCGAATTTCCTTTGAAATATATTTTAAGTCAATCATATTGTTTTATTATAAAATTTTTAATTTTCCCAATCATATAGTTTAATTTATCCACCCCCATGCCCGGGTACAGGCCAATCCAAAAGCTGTCATTCATTATTTTGTCGGTGTTTTTCAATTCAGCGGCGATTCGATAATCTTTACCTTCCACGAGTTCTTCAAAACATGGATGCCGCGTGATGTTGCCCGCAAATAAGTTCCGGGTTTGAATGTTGTTACTTTCAAGATATTTGACTAAATCATTACGTCCGGAATTTACTCCGTCCTTCAAGGTAATCAAAAAACCAAACCATGAGGGCTCACTGTTTTCTGTCGCCGCCGGCAGAATCAGATAATCCGACAAGCCCTTTAAACCATTATATAAAAACGCAAAATTTTCTTTGCGTTTCTCGATGAAAAAAGGAAATTTTTCGAGCTGAGCGCAGCCTACGGCCGCCTGCATATCGGAAACTTTTAGATTATAACCAAAATGACTGTAAACATATTTATGATCATAGCCGTAAGGCAGCGTTCCGAACTGTCCGGTAAAACGACGGCCGCAGCTGTCATCTTTGCCGCTGTCACACCAGCAGTCCCGTCCCCAGTCCCGCATGGAAAGCATTATTTTCTTCAATAATGGATTATCCGTGTAAACCGCTCCGCCTTCACCCATGGTCATGTGATGCGGCGGATAAAAACTTGATGTTCCAATATCTCCAAATGTACCGGTAAACTTGCCAGCATATTTTGAGCCTAAAGCATCACAATTATCTTCTATCAGCCACAAATTATGTTTGCCGCAAAATTCTTTGACACCTTTCAAATCAAAAGGATTTCCTAAAGTATGTGCCAGCATTACAGCTTTGGTTTTTGCGGACAAAGCTTTTTCCAATTGGCTTGTATCGACGTTTCCGGTTGCGATATCAACATCAACAAAAACCGGAATCGCGCCATATTGAATAATCGGCGCAAGCGTAGTCGGAAAGCCTGCCGCAACAGTTATCACTTCATTGCCGCGCTCAATTTTCCGGCCTTTCAGCAATGGGGAAGTAAGCGCCATGAATGCCAGCAAATTCGCGGACGAGCCCGAGTTTACCAGCAAACAGAAGCGGATGCCCAAATATTCAGCCAGCTTTTTCTCAAACTCTTTTGAATAACGCCCGTAGGTCAGCCAGAATTCCAGCGATGAGTCGACAAGATTTGTCATTTCTTTCTCATCAAATACCCGCCCTGCGTAATTCACTCTGGACTCGCCGGGAATAAATTTTTCGTCGGACTTGTCGTGAACTAAGGAATAATATTCTTTCACCTTTTCCAGAATATCTGATTTCAGTTGTTCCGCTTTTACTGTTTTGTCCATTCCAGTCCCTTTTTTTCCGCGCCTTTTACATATGAAGAGAGATCATCGTTGCTCGAAATCGTATTTTTCTCATAAAAATCCTGATACCATTCAACGGTCTTTTTAAAAGTCGTTTTACTATCCCAGACGCCCTGCCATTTTAATTTAATATGTGCTTTGGAACAATCCAGTTTAAGTAAATTTGCTTCATGAACCGCGTTTTTGCAATTCCCTGATTTATAATTAATTTCAGGCCAGAACTGTTTGATATATTCCACTACTTCCTGAACCGTAATAGAACCATTGTCATCCGGGCCGAAATTCCATGCTTCCGCAAAATTTACATTCCCCTCTGCAAGTTTTTGACCAATTTGCAAATAAGCGCTCAAAGGTTCTAAAACATGCTGCCATGGACGTGTCGCGCCGGGATTTCTAATTACCACTTCTTTCCCTTGGCTGACCGCGCGCATAATATCCGGGATCAGGCGGTCCGCGGCCCAGTCGCCGCCGCCAATAACATTACCCGCCCGGCAACTCGCCAGTAAAACCTTATGCCCGGAACCAAAATCGTCCGGATTAAAAAATGAATCACGGTATGAATTCGCAACCAGTTCCGCACAGCCTTTGGAGGCGCTGTAAGGATCATGTCCTCCCATCGGGTCGTTTTCACGATAACCCCAGATCCACTCCCGGTTATCATAACATTTGTCACTGGTAATATTGATAATCGCCCTTACTGAATCAACTTTCCGGCAAGCCTCTAAAACATTAACCGTCCCCAGGACATTGGTTTCGAATGTCGCGTGCGGTTCGCGGTAGGATAATCGTACCAACGGCTGTGCCGCCAGATGAAAAACTATTTCAGGTTGAAAATCCGCAAAAACATTTTCCAGTCTGGATTTATCTAAAATATTTCCAATTTCTGAACGGATATCCAGGTTCAGATGTTGAAAATGATTGGGATCTGTCGGAGCGGCGAGAGAATAACCGCATACTTCTGCTCCTAATGTCGTCAGCCACAAAGCCAGCCATGAACCTTTAAAGCCCGTATGCCCGCTTACTAAAACTTTTTTATTTTTGTAAACATTGTTGAACATAAATTTACCAGTTTTTTGTCCAGGGAGCGCGGCCCGAATCCCAAAGTTGATTCAGCAGGGCATGTTCGCGCGCGGTATCCATACATTGCCAGAAACCGTCATGTTTATACGCCTGCATTTCTCCATTCGCTAAAATAGTGCGCATCGGTTCCTGTTCAAAAACCAAATCGGCCGCCGGCGATAAATATTTACTTACGGCTCCTTTCCCCATAACCATAAAACCGCCGTTAATAAAGCCATCTTCAGTTTGAGGTTTTTCGTGGAACCCGATAACTTTATCATTATCAATGCTCATTTCGCCAAACCGGCCGGCCGGGTGAACCGCGGTAATGGTAAGCGCTCTGCCGGCAAGCCGGTGTTTTGTCAACAAAGCTGAAATGTCAACATTGGCAACGGCGTCACCATAAGTTAAAAAGAACTCTTCATCAGTATCTTTTAAATATTCGGCGGCGCGCGCAATACGGCCGCCGGTCATGGTCTTATCGCCGGTATCAACCAGCGTTACTTCCCAGTCTTCTTCACCGGAAGTCCCATGGTAGGTAATTTGTTTTTTTTGTCCAAGCCTTATTGTTATATCGGTGGCGCGGGCATGGTAATTCATAAAATAATCAATAAAGGTTTCACGTTTATAACCTAAGCAGAGAATAAAGCGCTTTATGCCGAAAGCCGCATAGTTTTTCATAATATGCCAGACAATGGGCTGGGAGCCTACCGGCACCATTGGTTTGGGAAGGAGTTCCGTTACGTCCCGCAGCCGCGTTCCCTGGCCTCCGCATAATATCATTGCCGGCGGTAAAGTTTCCTGTTTGTGATCCATTTTAAATAATATCCTTTTATTTTCTACCTGCTTGTACAATATAGTTTAGCTTAGTAAAATAAGCAAACGAGAGATATTTTATTTGTAATTTTACAAATGAAAACGTTTCCTGAAGTTCAGATATGCTTCTTGTGAAGGGGGTGTTTTCAGATAACGCATTGCTTCGTATTCCCGTAATAACTTTATTAAAGATATTTTTTGCGATTCGGGCATTGCTGATTGGGATAACTCAATGATGAAATCATTTATTGTCGAGGAAATAGATAAATGAAGCTCATATTTGCTTTTCAACCGCTTTTGAATTTTTCGATAAGTTTTACTTAATTCAATAAAAATTTCTTCCGGACAATCAAAATCGTGCTTCGGCTTCCGGGCATTACGCCGACGGCGGATGTAATAAAGCACTAAAGCAACAAACAATACCGCTATAATCGGGCCGCGCACGCTATGATAACAAATCAGTACAAGCAAGCGCCAGATCGCGACAAAAAATTCAATGATAGCCCGGGCAAAATAACCGCGCCGCATATTGGAAAGCAATTGCTGAAATGTCTTTTTCATCATGTCTGTCCAGGATTCAAAAACAGACCATTCGTGTTTGTAATTCAGAGCGCCGCTCGGCGGCGTCGGGTCCACCAGCAGCCATCGCCCTTGGTCGCGGTCAAAAGCTTCCACCCAGGCATGGGCATTGCCGAGGCGCGCGACATAGTAAGACCCCGTCGGATGCCGTTCCGCGCAAATGAAGCCGGTAATATACCGCGCCGGAATCCCCAGGCGGCGCAATAATACAATCATCCCCGTCGCGTAAAGTTCACAATGGCCCTGATGAGTTTCTTTAAGAAAACTTAAAACCGGATCAACCGGATTAATCGGCTGAGGGCGAATTTTATAAGTGAAATTATCCCGAAAATATTTAAGCAGAATAAAAATACGCTGCCGGTCGTTTAATTCAGGATTCTTCAGTTTCGGCAGCGTCGCGAGAATGCGGGCAAGTTCTTCGTCGAGTTTGTCCGGCAATTGAGTATAAAACGCCATGTCCGGCTTGACGGGTTTTCGCCAGGAACTGTCAGCGGATGTATCGGGACGGTAAATTGTATAGCCGCCGTCTGTTATCCAGTCTTTGAAAGTAACATTGCCGTCCGGGGTGTATTCCAGACTATGGGCAATGATGTCTATCTGCGTGAAATTACCCGGCAGAAAAAGTACTTTACTCGCCAGTTTGGATGAAATCAGGATCTCAATGGAATATTTCGCCTTCTTTTTTTTATTTATCGAGAAGGTTCTGTCGTCTGAATTGTTACTGTCGCGCTGCCGCATGGTGGTAGTCCGGGGGGCTTTCGCCAGGCGCCAGCGTCCGTCCGAATAAGAAGTATAGGTTTTGCCGCGCAAATACCCCGGCTCATCCGCGGAAATCGCGCGAATTACAATTTGTTCCTGGTTGTTGAGCATTTCAGGAGAAATTATCTCGTTCAAGTTGGCGCTTTCACCGAAAACGATTTTATCGCTTCTGCGTTTAAACAGGTTTGGATTCAGCAATGTATTCTGCAAACCGCGGAGGTCGCTTTCAAAATACAGAAGAAGTTTGTAAAAACCATAAGTCGCCGGAGTTATCAAAGCCAGAATACAAATAAATATCAACATTCTTTTTGAACGATATTTTCGCATTTTTCCGCTTATTGCCACCTGCACGTTATCGCGGCAGGCGAGCAGAATAAAAAATCCACTGAAACAAATACTTGCAATATATAATGCGGTAAAGTCCGGCAGCACTGTCCCCGCAATCAGAAAACGTTTCGTTTCAACCGGGGTACGCATGACATTAGAGCCGAAGGCCAGCGCGATTACAGCAGCAACAGAAGCCGCGGCATAGGAATATTTTTTAATCCCGAAAAACGTAACGGCGACAGCCAGGTAAAAAAGAATCGGAATCGTTATATTGAGTTGGAACAATGAACTCAAATATTCAAAACGATCATCCGCCATTGGAAAAGCATAATCAAATAATACGGCTGTAACAGACGCGGCGACAATAGAATAAATGATTGCCCGGTCATTGAGTTTTACCGCTTTTTTAGTAACTAAAGACAAAAACAGGCCGGTCAGGGTAATTATCAGGACATGCGGCAGATCCGCGGCCAATGAAAAAAGAAAGGCCGCGGGCGAGATAATGCCTGTGCACAAAACTATCGGGATAAAAGATTTTTTCATTTCCGGTTTTGTCATAACTTACGAACTCTCCCCGTCCGGACATCTTCAGCGCTGAAAAGTTTAACATCAGACGGCGCTGATATTTTATCCTTGTCGCCAATAATTATAACTTTGGATACAATACCGTAATTATTCAGGCGGGAAATCAATTTTTGCCGTTCTTTATCCCAGCCCTGCAATAATACAACCGCACTGCCGATACTGGAAATTTCCTCGATAATACTTGATGAAATTTCATTGACCGGAAGTTGATGATTAATTTCCAGGCTGGCGAGAATGTCCATTATATCATCGAAACAACTCAAATGACGCCCGGCCTTGAAGTGATAAACATCTAAACCCGTAGCGAAAATATCAACGACATATTCGCCGCGCGTTAAATAGTCAAGCAAGGCCGAAGTGAGCGACAGGGACGCTTCCAGGCCGTCAAAAGATTGTTTTTTCCCGAAGTGGAATTTAAAACTGTTTACGGGGGGGACATAGGTGTCAACGATTATCGCGATGCGGCTTAAATACTCCTGCTGAAATTCTTTAACTATAAGTTCGCCGGTCCGGGCACTGCCGATCCAGTCAATATGACGCGGGTCGTCGCCTTCGCGAAATTCCCGGTTGCCGAAAAAATCTAAAGATTCCCCCACTTTTGAAACCCGTGAATCACCCTCTTTCTGATAACGCAAAGCCACCGGCAAATCAAGGGAAAGCAGTTCATGAAAAGCCGGATACACCAACAATACATTGGGAGAATTCTTTTGGCGGCGGCTCATTTTGAACAAACCCAGGGGAAAGCTCGAATCCGCGATTGGAGAAAAAAGATCGTATTTACCACGGCGAAGCGCCTCTACTTCCGCTGTTGCCTCGACTTGCTGTTCAGGCGGGATAACGCCAACTGTGGCATTGCTTTTAACCTCAAGTCCCGGCCGCAGGCGGTAATTGTCCAATTTAATATCCCAGGCGCTGAAACGCCGCAAATTTTCGAGTTCATAACGAATCGAAAAGGCCGAGCCCGCCCGGACCCGGCGCGGAAGCTGGCGGATTATTTTAAGTTTAGGACGAAAAAGCAAAGCAAAAATAAAGTCAATGAAGAAAACAACAAATAAAGCCACGCTTACTAAACGCATCGGCGAGTTCCACGCCACGATACTGTACAAAACGAGCATTCCTGTAACCGGAACCAGAAATTGAGCGGGGACAGTGAAAACCCGACAGTAAAAAGCAAAAAGCCAGATTATAAAGGCCGCCGTCGCTGAACGGTAGTTACCGGGGCGCTTTTCCAGGGCCCGCGTGTAATACCATTCCGGGCCGTCTAAAAATCTATCCCGGCATTTCCCGTATAATTTAATAATGCTCATTTTGCTCGTTTTTCTTATCGCTTATTCAAATATTCACTATGCCGCCACGGCTGTCCCCAGCCGTGCTTTCCGTTTTCACCCCTAGTACACTGTAAAATTTACAACTTCGTATTTTTTCACAAATTAATGTAGCACAACCGTCTCGGTTGTGAAGATACTCAAGCGAGACGCTTGATCTACATTTTTTATTACAATGCGAACATTTAAGTTGTATAGTGTACCAGGGACAGGGGCGGCTACATCATTTTGCATGCTATTTACACGTTTTTATTTTTGCTTTACAGACTTCTTCTGTCATACTTTGGAGCCTGCTTACCCGCTTTGAAAGATACTCAAGTTCTTTTTTCGTGATCTTATATCCAATTTTGTATCGAGCATCGATGTAGGCGCGTTTCAGTAATTCAAAAAGACGTTTTTCCTCTTCTGTTTTCTTAGGAAAGATTTCCTTGAATTTACTGCTTAGACGATCAACGCGTACTCCTAAATCCAAGAGATCATGAATTTTAGGTTTATAGTCGGTAAATACCAGTAAAACCGTATGATAAAAGCGTTCCGTTGCCTGGTGGAGTTCAAAAGCGGCTTTTTTATACCTTTTCTTTTTTATATCGTCAAAAGTTGTATCAAAAAATTCTTTAGCGCTTTCAAACCAGTTTTTAAAATGTGCTTCGGCATTGCTTTTGCGTTGTTTTGCGTTGAGTTCTTTTATGGCGGGGAGCCGGAAACGTTTGGAAGAATGAAGCTGAATACCCTCTTTCTTTATATCGACGAAGAAATAACGGCCTTTTTTGATCGCCTCTTTGATTTCGTCGACACTATGCATAATGATACTGATGCGGGTATCACAAGCTTCCGATCTCCGGGCTTTCTTTTTGATTCTGTCCCGGTATCCCTTGTATTCGTATTTCGGCAGGTCTTTTACAACAACCAGCAGGTCGTAATCACTCTTGTATTCATAAGTGACGCCGTCATCCGCCGTGTATACATCCTCCACCCAGTCGCCGCGCGCGTAACTGCCGAAAAGGATGATGAATTCAGCATCAATCATTTCAGTAATGATTTCAGTAAGCGCTTTGATCTCATCCCTTTTGTGTTTCGGAAGATGTGATAATGATTTTTTCATGTTAATTGTTCTCTTTTCATTATTTCCTTCAACTCTTTTTACGCCGGCACTTTGCTTTTGTTGACGATATCGCCGATTATTTCAAGCGCGGAAACACCGGAATATTTAGTTTTATTTTCAATCACCAGGCGATGCGCCAGAACCGCGGGACAAAGATGTTTCACATCATCAGGCAAAACATAATCCCGCCCCCGGATAAAAGCATAAGACTGACAGCACCTCGACAACAAAAGCAGTGCGCGCGGACTTGCGCCAAGCATTATACGGGTATCATTGCGGGTCGCTTTGATTATACAGAGCATATAGTAGGCGACAGTTTTTTCGACCTTGACTTGTTGAACCGCAACTTGCATTTGTGCTATTTCATCACAACTAAGAACCGCTTTGACACTTATTCCGGGGTCTCCGGTTTGACGATCAAATAATAACTGCATTTCGGCTTTCTCGTCGGGATAACCCAGCTCAAGCTGCAGCGCAAAACGGTCAAGTTGAGCCTCCGGCAAAGGATAGGTACCTTGATATTCAACCGGATTCTCAGTCGCGATGACCAGAAAAGGGCTGGGCAGCAAACTTGTTTTTCCGGCAATGGAAACTTGTTTTTCGCTCATACATTCAAGCAGGGCGGACTGGGTGCGGGGAGAAGCGCGGTTTATTTCGTCCGCAAGCAGAATATTGGCGAAGACAGGGCCGGGGCGAAAGAAAAATTCGGCTTTCTGCGGGTTGTAAATGGAATTACCGAGAATGTCCGAGGGCAGTAAGTCCGGCGTAAACTGAACCCGGCTGAATTTGCCGTCAATACTGGCGGCCAAAGCCTTGGCAAGAGTGGTTTTGCCGACGCCCGGCACGTCTTCCATAAGAACATTGCCCCCGGCTCCAAGCGCGGTTATCAATAATCTTATACAATCAGCTTTTCCTTTGATTACTTTAGTAAGGTTTTCCTGCAGTAAAACAGTTTTATTTCTTAGTTCTTCCGCGCTCAACGCGCCTGATGCGGTATTGACATTCACTGGCCGGCCTCCATTAAGGTGAAAATACAAACTTCTCAAACATAAACCTTGCTGTCTGAAAATACAAATAAACAATATATCTTTAACCAGTCTATTGCCTGCCGGTGAAAGTGTGCTAAATTATCAGCTGTGTCAGTACCACGTAAGATAGTCGTTTTAAAGGAAATATATGCAGACTGAAAAGAAAAAAAGTAAAATTAAAGCTGTCTTATCCTTTGTCCTGAAAACAGGCCTGGCGATTGCGATAATCTGGTGGCTCATCACTAAGCACTATGATACTTTTGTCGACAACTTAGCCAATATCAATTACTGGTGGCTGTTGCCCGCGGCGCTCGCGTATGGTTTCCATATGCTCGTATGTTCGTGGCGCTGGTACAAATTAGCTCTGGTTCTGGATATAGAAATCACCTTCACGGCGGCTGTGGCCCTGACGATGAAAGGCTACTTCTTTTCCCTCGTCATCCCGGGAGGGGCAATTGGCGGCGATGTGGCCAAGATCGGGTTCCTGAATAAACATACCGCAAAAAACGCCAGGGCTGAAGGTGTATTTTCGATACTAATGGACCGGATGACCGGAATGGCGGCAATGTTCAGTCTGGCGCTCGTGGTTATTCTGCTTTCAATTCCAACCTTGATGAAAGTTAAACTGGAAATAATCAAGCTTAATGATACTATCCGGATTCTGGGAATTGTGGGCCTGACCGCAATGTGTCTGCTGGGGCTGGGAACGATGACCGGTCTGTTTTTCCACCGCTTTTTCAAAAAAATCAAGCCCGTCGGCTGGCTGATGCGCCTGGGTGATAAATACGGACACGGTATCGTGAGCCGTTTCACCAAAGTTCTTGATACCTACCGCAACTCATGGAAACTGCTTACTCAAATGTGTTTAATCAGCATGATATTCGTTCATCTTAACATAGTTTTTGTTGTCTGTCTTATCATGAAGAGCCTGGGTATGAGCTCCTTTAATCCCCTGGATGTCATAACCGCGGTAACGGTCGGCAATGTCGCCGGCCTGCTTCCTTCCAATTCCGGGCTGGGGCTGCGGGATGTTACGATTAATGTCATCCTTGACGCCGCGGGTATTCCGAATGGAGCGACTATTCCAATCGTATTTTCCGCAATACTTATATCTTTCAATCTTCTTGCTGGATTATTCTTTATTTTTGATTTCAGCAAAAAAAACAGACAAGCTTAACTTAGAGTCGAAAAACAATGAGCTATAACGGCTTACAACTGGAAATGAATTTTGACCCGGGCAAAAATCGTTTTCACGAAAATCTCAATAATGGGGAGTTTGTACTTTTATTTGAGTATAACGCTCCGAGTAATGATACGGATCCCGCCCTTGCCGGTGAACGCCTGAAAGAATTCGAATACGCGGTTTTAGGCATCGAAGGCATTCCCGCCGGACTGGCGCTTACGGATCGTTTTGTTTCTCCGGACACTTTGGACGCGTCGACTATCGCGACGGCTTTGAGTGCTGACAGCCGGGATCGGCATATTATATTTTTAAGCGGCCGTGAGTCGAGTTTGGAAAGACTGACGGAAAGGGCTCATTTTTGCATAGCGAACGGCTTCGCCAATATCGTCGCGGTCAGCGGCAATACTTATCCGGGCGAAAGCGCGAAAGAAAACCGCGAACGGGTTTTTTCAGACAGTGTTCATATTCTGGACCTGCTCAGAGCGCGCGAAGAGTATCCATTCTTTTCCGCTTGTGTGGTAAATCCATTTAAATACACCCCGGAAACGGCTTTTCCGCAATATTTCAAATTAATGAAAAAACTTCGTCAGGGAGCCAATTTTGTGCTGACGCAATTTGGCTGGGATATGTTAAAGCTGCAGGAACTGCGCTGGTATTTATCCTATCGCGGGTATCATTTCCCGACGATTGCGCGCTTAATGCTTTTAAGCCCTGAGCTGCTTGAGAAAATTCAGCGGGGGGGGGTGGCGGGAGTTCAGCTTTCCGCCAATTTTCAAGCTGTTCTCGGAAGCGAATTAAAATATTCTCATAACCAGTTTGAGGCGGCTCAATGGCGGCGGCTGGAACTGCAGGCTGCCGGCTGCCGGCTTCTCGGCTACAGCGGCATTCAAGTCGCGGGGCTCAATTCTCCGGATAAAATCAAGATCGCCGCGCAGCGGATCAAGGCGGCATTCAAAGAATTTACCAGCTTTGCGGACTGGTCCCGGGAGTACATGGAATATCTGTCCCGTGCTGAAATGACACCCTATCCGTATAAGTTTTATTTATTTGAAAATCTGTTTTCGCAAGCTCACCTGGAAACCACTCCGTCTATGACCACGGTTCCGCCAGTGAGTCTGTCAAAGCAGGAAAAATACTCCTACAGACTCAAAAAATTTATGTTTCCCCGGGCAGACAAACAGCTTCCGGGAACGCATTTTTTCGCTAAAAAACTTTTTGCCTCATGTAAGGAATGTTCACATTGCCGGCTGCCCGGAACTTTTTATGTTTGTCCTGAGCTTTGCCCGAAGGGCATGGCCAACGGGCCCTGCGGCGGTACGCGCGCGGACGGTTTATGCGAACACGCCGACATACAATGCATCTATAATGAAATTATGCATTTAGCCGCCTGGCGCAATAAAATCCACCAGCTTGAAGAAACCTTAATTCCGCCCGTCGAAAGGAAGAAATCATAATCGTACCGGTTTGGATGCCGGTTTGGATTTTGTTGAGGGGCGCTTCGCCCCTCAAACTCCCCCCGCGCCTTATGCAGGCGGCAGCAGGCGCAAGCGCCTGCACCATATATGTTTTTTTGCTTTTTCCGCTCGGGCTCCGCCCGCTTGAATAAGCAAAAGATATGCACTTTTCCTAATGTAGCATAAGCGTCCCGCTTGTGGTCAAATCGGCAATTTCGTATTTTTCGCTATGAAAAAGCTTAAAATTATGGCGTAGAATTTTTATATTTTTTGAAATTTCGCCTTAAAACAGCCATAAAACTTATGCATGGCTCCAGTTTCTAATAAAACTTATGCATGGCTCCAGTTTCTAAAAACTTATGCATGGCTCCAGTTTCTCATTCCAGTTTCTCATTATTTTGACGGATAATGCCGAGTTGAGCGATGGCGATAGCCGTTCGCTGTAGCGCATTGTTATGGGTTTTAAAAATCATTTGCGATAGTAAAAATAGAAGTTACAGCACCTATTGCTGTAGCTTTGGATATTGAATATTTTTTGAGATTCGCATCTTTTTGCTTTTTAGACTCTGGTGGTTTCGTCAGCATCCCCGCTCATGAAAAATAATTGTAAAAAATTAAAAAAACTCGCTTGCTATTTAATTCAGGAAAGTTACGTTAATAAACATAGTGCACTACATGTTGTGGTCTTTACCTGATTAAACCACTATATCTATTGTATCGCCTGGATTATCAATTATTTACATTTATTAACCGGACGCTTGTCCGAAAAAGCGGCAAAACGTCAGAAAAGAGAGAAGGAGACCACAATGTCCAATACTGCCGGCACTTACAACATATCAGAAGATATATGGAACCGCAAATACCGCTATGCCGGCAGCGATGAACTACCCGAAGACAAAAGTATGGAAGATACCATGCGCCGTGTGGCGGCAGCTTGTGCCGCATCAGAAAAAGACAGCAAAAAATGGGCGCGGGAATTTGAAGAAATCCTCCGCAATTTCGAATTCATCCCGGGTGGACGCATCATCGCCAATATCGGCACTTCACGTAAAGCGGTAACTATGTTCAACTGCTATGTAATGAACAGAATCGAAGATTCCATCGAGGGCATATTTGATACGGTCAAAGAATCCGCCATGACCCAGAAGCAGGGTGGCGGCGTCGGTTTCGATTTCTCGACCATTCGCCCCGAGGGTTCGCATATCCGCGGCTGCGGAGCGCAATCCTCCGGGCCGATAAGTTTTATGCAGGTGCTTGACTCTACCTGCCGCACCATTATGAGTGCCGGGCAGCGCCGCGGAGCACAAATGGGAGTCATGCGTTGCGATCACCCGGACATTGAAGCATTCATCACCGCCAAACGGAAAAACAAGCAGCTTCAGATGTTCAACCTGTCGGTGGCGGTCACCAGTGAATTCATGGAAGCGGTCAGGAATAATACCGACTGGGAACTGAAATTCAACGGCGAAGTCCATAAAACCGTAAAAGCCGCCGAACTTTGGCAGACGATTATGCGTTCCACCTATGATTACGCGGAACCCGGCTTTATCCTGATTGACAGGATCAATGAAATGAACAACCTGAGTTACTGCGAAGATATCACCGCTACCAATCCCTGCGGCGAACAGCCATTGCCCCCGTACGGCGCCTGCCTGCTGGGCTCCGCCAACCTGACCCGTTTTGTCAATAAACCTTTCACCGCCGAGGCCGAATTCAACTACAAACGGCTTGAAAAAGTAATCTCTGTTGCTGTACGGATTCTGGACAATGTCATTGAACTGAGCAACTACCCCTTGAAACAACAACGCGCTGAGGCGGAATCCAAACGGCGCATGGGAATCGGCATAACCGGCCTGGCCGACACCTTTATCTTCCTCGGGGTCAAATACGGTTCGTCTGAATCCGCCAAGCTGGCGGAAAAAATTATGCGGACCATTTCCCATGCCGCCTATCGTTCGAGTATTGAACTGGCCAGGGAAAAAGGTGCGTTCGACTTATTCGATGCCGAAAAGTACTGCAAAGGAAAATTCATCAGGAACCTGCCTGGAGATATTCAGAAAGGAATAAAGGAACACGGCATCCGCAATTCGCATCTGACCTCGATTGCCCCGACCGGCACCATCAGTCTGCTGGCCGGAAATGTTTCCAGCGGGCTCGAACCGGTATTCGCGTTCCGCTACACCAGAACCATCCGCAACAGCCATGAGCGTGACGTCAGCAAAGTGGAAGTATCGGATTACGCCTATAATCTCTATTGCAAGTTCATGCATGTTGCTGCTATTGACGATAAAGGCCTGCCGGACTACTTTGTCTGCTCAAACGACATCAAACCAGTCGAGCATCTGAAAATCCAGGCCGTACTGCAGAAACACGTGGACAGTTCAATATCCAAAACCATCAATATCCCGTCCGATTATCCATTCAAGGATTTTGAAGACATTTACATGAAAGCCTACGAAAAAGGCTTGAAAGGCTGCACCACCTTCCGCCCGTCTGAATACATCACCGGTATCCTGATTAAGGACGAGAAAAAGAAAAAAGGCAAAGATAAAGAAAAGAAAAACGAAAATCAAATTCCGAAACGCCCCGAAGAACTCGAAGGCACCACCTACAAATTGAAGACCCCGCTTTCACCCGACGCGTTTTATGTAACAATCAACGACCTGGTTGTCGATGGTGTACACCGGCCGTATGAATTGTTTATCAATACCAAAAACCTGCAGCATTTCAGTTGGATCGTAGCTATCACCAGATTGATTTCAGCAGTGTTCCGGCATGACCCCAAACCAACTTTCCTGGTTGATGAACTCAAAAGCATCTATGATCCGAACGGAGGTTATTTCAAAAAAGGTAAATACATGCCATCGCTGGCCGCGGAGATAGGTTATGTCGTTGAACAGCATTTGGAAAAAATCGGCATCACCACCGGAAAGAATAAAATCAAGTCCAGCGCGACGGTGACAGAGCTCGGCAATTTCAACAAAATGATTTGTCCACAATGTAATGAACGCGAACTGATTAATCAGGAAAACTGTCTGAAATGCCTGTCCTGCACCTACAGCAAATGCAGTTAACGCTTTTCAGGGCCTTTCAGGCCTGGACAAATGCCCTAATTGCAATTTACCGCAAATTTCTTTGTATGTTTTGAAATGTAATTTTGCAAAATTTTCTAAAGTTTCAGGACCTTGTTCTCGAGCGATTTGCTCCGCGATCTGCGATACTTTCGCGCTGGCGCCTCTGGGCAGTTCAACTCCGGCATCTTCGCTTAGTTTTTCCATAGCCCGCAAAAAACGGTCGCGGGCGAGAATTGAGGCCGCCGCAACCGCTATATCGCTTTCAGCTTTGGTCCGCTGACGCAGGTTAATGGCGCGTCCTTTTTCCTGCAGGGCGTTCTTAATCAAGTGTTCAGCGGCAAATTTGTCCGACAGGACATCTTTGCATTCCGGAGCTTTTTCCAATAAATTTTCAATGACTTTAGCGTGTCCCCAGGCTAAAAGTTTGTTTAAATTATTAAAGCCGCCGTATAAACGGTTATAAGCCGCCGGGCCAATCGCGACGAGCGCGAATTTGCCGCCGGTTGTCCGGCGTATTTCAGCGGCAAGGGTTTTTATTCGTTCAGGACTTTTGATGACTTTGGAATCCTTTACGCCGAGTTCGCGGAGAATCGCTTCAGTTTTTTCATCGACAAACACTCCGGCAATGACCAGCGAGCCGAAAAAATCTCCTTTGCCGCTTTCATCAACTCCGCCGTGAGGATAAAACGCTTTATCCGGGGCTTCTGTTTCCTTTTCGTAACCGAAGCCGGAAGTTTTGAGTATTTCCGGTTCAAGTACGAATAAAACGAATTCTTCAGTGCCTTTGCCCTGAACAGTCAATTTACCGCTGTTATAGGCGACGATGTTGGTTTTATCTTTTACCGCTTTCCAGTGGGCGTACTGCATGTCGCGGAATTCCCAACTGCGTTCGTCCAGGTAATTCCTGAGTTTCTTAATCTGTTTTTCATCCACTTTGCAGACGTATGAAGTTCTTTTTTTTTCTGTCATGATCAGTCACGTGTTGTCTTGCGGCTCGACTTGAGCCAGCCTTCGACAAACTGGTCAAGATCACCGTCAAGAACCGCGGCCGTATTACCGGTTTCGATGCTTGTACGTAAATCTTTAACCATTTGATAAGGGTGTAAAACGTAGGAACGAATTTGATTTCCCCAGCCCATTTCAGTTTTGGCGCCGCGTAATTCATCAGCTTCATTGCGTCGTTTTTCTTCTTCCAGCTCATATAATTTAGCCTTCAGCATTTTCATTGCCGTCGCCCGGTTTTTATGCTGTGAACGCTGGCTCTGGCAGGCGACAACGGCCCCGGTCGGGAGATGAGTGATCCGGATCGCGCTGTCCGTGGTGTTGACGTGCTGCCCGCCGGCTCCGCTGGCGCGGTAAGTGTCCACCTTTAAAACACTTTCATCAATATCAATATCGATATCGTCCTCAAGTTCGGGAAAAATATCAACCGAAGCAAAAGATGTATGCCGTCGCGCCGCGCTGTCGAAAGGCGATATGCGAACCAGGCGATGCACGCCTTTTTCAGCTTTTGCGTAGCCGTAGGCGAATTCGCCTTGAACGCGGAGCGTAACGCTTTTGACGCCGGCTTCATCGCCCTGCTGTATTTCGATGATTTCATCTTTCCAGCCGCGCCGTTCGAACCAGCGCCGGTACATGCGCAGCAGCATGCTTGCCCAGTCGCAGGATTCAGTGCCGCCGGCTCCGGCGTGGATAGACACAAAAACGTTATTGGAGTCAAACGGCCCCGACATGAAACTTAATAGTTCAACTTTATCGAGCTCTTGAGTCAGATGTCCGCAGCTTTCTCCGGCTTCAGCAAGCATCTCGGGATCTTCTTCGGCCATTTCGAGGAGCACTTCCAAATTTTCAATTTCACTGAGTAGTTTTTTATAAGGTTCCGTAGCGCTTTTGCAGGAACTCAGCCGGGCCACAATTTTTTGAGCCGTTTCTTTGTTGTCCCAAAAACCGGGAGCGGACATTTTTTGTTGAATTTCAACAATTTCCGCTTCTCTCTCTTCAATTTTCAGAAATTCGTGAAGTTGCTCAATGCGTTCTTTAGTATTTTGAATATAGGTTCTAAATTCTTCAAGAGTCATAGGACTTTCCGGTTATCAATAAATTTTTATAGCTTTACTATATCAGAAACCCTTACAGAAACAAGTCAGGGACAGCAAAAAACAATAACGAAGCCGACGCCCTGAAAAGCCCTATCTTATGAAGATAAAATAAAATTTATGGATTATCACTGACTATCAAGGGCTTTACCGGCGTCCCGTCACTCCATTTTCCCATAAAGCGCTGCCGGGGAGTATTCCCCAGGGCATATTCGCGGTTTCGGGCATAAAATGCAGCTTCATACAAGCCGTCAAAAAGCTTCCAGAACCCGTAATAATCCAATGCGTTAACCGATTGCGGGGAATTCGCGAAATCCGGAAAATTATTATTACCCGCCTCCCGGCGTTTCCTGAGCCTGGCTTTCAATCTCTCCCTGAGCCTGGACAGCAAGGGCCCATCTCTTTTTCCGCTTTCTTTTTTTTCTCCCGAATCATAATCTTTATCAACGGCAACGGGAGCAAAATGATTTGCCGTCAGCGCCGGTTTACCATGAGCATCAGACACCATAATTATAAAATCCTTATTGGCGGGAGGAATTTGAGAACTCTCTTTAAAAATTCTTTTCGCATCTATATCACGAACTATCTTATCTTTATCCCCTGCTACAACCAGAAGCAGGGTACTTTCAGGTATCGTGCTCAAATCCGCCAGCGGAATTGCCGTTTTTTTAATTCTGGACCATGATTTGCCCGGTTGGACGCACATAATCGCCTTCGGTTCGGGAAGGCCGGCGGAAGCGGCTGAGGCCGCCATGTTGGCGGACACCTGCCCGCCGGCCGAATGGCCGACAATGGCAAACTTGTCCAACTCCGGTTTTACCCTCCCCTCCCTTTGCAGACGCTTGATGGCATTTTTTACCGCCCGGACGGCATTGGGAGTAATCCGGCCTGTGGGGTAACGCCATTTTCCCGGTTCCTGATAGGCGGGGTAGATGACGATGTTGCCCCTGCGGACAAGATGCTTAATCCATGCCCCGTAAACCTTTGGATTTGTAGCGCCCCAGCCGTGATTGAAAACTATCAGCGGGGCTGACTTCGGCGCGGGGCCCGCCGGTGTAAAAATCCAGTATTGGTCAGCTCCTTCTCCATAAACATTTTTAGTCACCCCGGCATGACGATAATCTGTGCCGCCGGGCCCGGATGCGGGTTGTTCCGGCGGAGTCAAGGCGGCAGAAGTTTTAGCGGCGAAGAAAAAAATCACAATTAGTAAAAGCGGCCGAAATAGTATTTTCATTTTCCTGTCCTTTCTTTTATTGAGTTACGGTCAAAAATTTTGTTTTCCATTACTTTTCCATTGGATTAAAAATTAAATAAAAGCCTTAAAAAGTCACCCCTAAGGCTATTTTTCACTCCTCAGTCGTGTTTTTAATGTAGCATAAGCGTCCCGCTTGTGAATATTCTCAAGCGGAACGGTTGACTTTCGCTATGCTCAGTCTCAGCCTCCGCAAAGTGAGCTACATTGCGTTCGTGCAGCAATTTCGCATTTTTCGCCATTAAAAAGTTTAAAATTGAGGCGTTAAATTTTTATAAATATTCAAAATCAAGCTCAAAATAACTAAAATAAAGATGTATGACTCCGACTCAACTCCGACTCAACTCCGACTCAACTCCGACTCAACTCCGACTCAACTCCGACTCA
>CAZEXM010000022.1:0-25090 GCA_964515915.1 uncultured Victivallaceae bacterium | reverse complement strand
GCTGAAAACCATAAAAGACCTGTGAACAGAACAGATTTTTGTGAAGAGGCTAAAAATAATAAAAAAATCCAGTAAATCGTAATGCCTCACTGAACATTGGTTTATGTAAATACATGTATGATTTTTAATCCCGCAGGGATGATTTAACCGTAGCCCCGGGTGCAACCCGGGGTTTATCGTACAAACCCAATTAAGCTCCACAGGAGCGGCTTAATCATCACCTGTTCAGCCGATACGGCTTCCAATAGCGTTTCGACTAGAAAACAATATATTGTTTTTTCAGCTTGTTATAATGTAGCTCAAGCGTCCCGCTTGAGAATATTCACAAGCGGGACGCTTGTGCTACATTGATAAAAATACATTTTTCTGATAAAATAGAAAACAAAGTCAAAAGTTTTGAGAGAACCACAAGCTGCTAAAGGAGTGAAACAACAGTTATTAGAGCTTGAAGGACGAATCAACAGCCTGGAGCAAAAATTAAAGTAAGTGTTTATTCGCATTTTAAAAGTAACGTTCGCCCCTGCGGAAGTTTTTTTTAAAATTATCGTTTTTAAATATTCAAAGATATGATATAGTAATTTACCGGCAGTTCGAAGTGCCGGCATATTTGAAAAACTGCTTCAAATAATGATTTATTTCACGAAATAAAACAAGGATTAAAATGGATTATATTTACTATTTAGCGCCGCTGGTTGGTTTTACCGCAATGATCGCCGGCGGCTTTTGGGGGCTTGGCGGCGGCTGGTTCGTTGTTCCCACCCTGTTGACCCTGGGAATAGACAACTCCGTCGCGGTGGGCGCGAGCCTGCTGCAGATGCTCCCGAGCACCTTTCTAACTGTCTTGCGGCAATTCAAAAGCATTGGCTGGGGAAAGAAATCCTGGGGCGTTAACATTGCTTTACCCATGTGCGGAATGGCTTTTATCGGTGGATTTTTCGGCCGTCCGGTCGGGGTTTTTCTGCAGGATTTTTTTAACAGCCGCAAACCGCATCAATGCATCTATCTTGTTTTACTGGGCTTTATTTTATATAAAACATTTTCCTATAAAGAAGCCTCCCGGACGCCGGCTCTTTCCGGTGCGGAAACAATTCCCGGAGCAAGTCCCGCCAAAACCGGGATTATCGGTTTTACGGTCGGGGTTTTATCATCGCTCTTAGGTATCGGCGGCGGAACCATTACCCGCCCTATAATGAAAAGCTACCTGCATGTACCGGAAATTTTCACCGGCAGAATTGCCCGTTTAGCGGTATTTACAACCGCGCTTTCGGGCACGGCTTCATATCTTATGCAGATTGAAACCTTAAAACCCGGCGATCCGGGAACGGATTCATTAATCCTGGGCCTGTTAATGGCATCAGGCGGCTTCATCGGTTTTCCCCTGGGGGCATGGATGCATTCAAAAGTCGTTACATCAGGGCACGAGGAAAAAGCGGCGCATAGTTTCAGTTATGTGATAATACTGGTTTTATTGAGTTTGTTTTTTAAAATCATCAATCAAGTCGGCATCGGCCAGGTTATCATCTTGATTTGTGGTTTATTTCTGCTTTCATTCCTTTCAATCTTCACAATCTGGAGCCACAAACATCCAAACTCCAAACAGTCAGTCAATACTGAGTGAGAGATTAGTTCCCTGCTTGTTTTTGTCTATGCACGGCGTTAAACTAGTACACTATACAGCTTAAATGTTCGCATTGTATATAAAAAATGTAGCTCACTTTGCGAAGGCTGAGACTGAGCACAGCGAAAGTCAAGCGTCTCGCTTGAGTGTCTTCACAACCGAGACGGTTGTGCTACATTAATTTATGAAAAAAATACGAAGTTTTAAATTTTACAGTATACTAGGGACAGCCGTGGTTACATCGCCTTAGATTTAAATGATGTAGCCGCCTCTGTCCCCAGAGGCGCAAAAACCGATAATTAATCCTTGACATGACACTGGATGTATGGATTCAGAAGCTAAAAAATTTCACCCCGGCGAGGTCCCGGCAAAGCCGGGGGTATATATTTACCGGGACCGTTTCGGCACGGTCATTTATGTCGGTAAAGCCGCCAATTTGCGGCAGCGTATGAGCCAGTACTTTCAGGCGTCGCGGATGAAGCGCGCTGACCCTAAACAACGTTCATTGCTTAAATCTATATATGACTGGGATTTCTTCGTGGTCAAAAATGAAGACGAGGCGCTTATTCTGGAATCCCGGCTCATCAAGGAATACGCTCCCCAATACAATATCCTTATGCGCGACGATAAACGTTTCCTGCTCGTTAAAATCAATTTAAAGGAAGATTTTCCGCGCCTTGATCTCGCGCGTGTCCGCAAAGATGACGAATGCAAATATTTCGGCCCTTTTCCTAAAGGCTCCGCCCTGCGCTCGACAATTGAATTTCTCAGTGCTTATTTCAGATTGCGCAGCTGCAAATCAAACGCTCCCGATGAAAGCACCCGGAAACATTGCCTCAAGCGCATTGTAAAAGACTGTCTCGAACCATGCAGCGGTAAAATTACAAGAGAACAATATCACCGGCATATCGAAAAAATGCTGCTGTTGCTGAATGGTAATGCCAGCTCTGTAATTGAAGAACTCGAAAACAAAATGCGCGAGACCGCTGAAAAAAAACAATTTGAAAAAGCCGCCCGTTTCCGGGATGTTATCACTAATATCAAAACCGTTTTCGGCAAAAAAAACCGTTCGTTCCGCTATGCGTCAATCCCTTCCGCTCCGGGCCGTGTCGCGGTCGAAGATTTGCGGAAAGTGCTCAACATGCCTTCCCCGCCAAACTTTATTGAGTGCTTTGACGTTTCAAATATCCTCGGCACCCTTGCCGTGGCGAGTATGGTTTGTTTTGAAAACGGGCGTCCGGTTAAAGATAAATATCGGCGTTTTAAAATTCAAGAGGTCAATCAGATTGACGATTACGCTATGCTGCGGGAAGTTATCAAACGCCATTATTCCAGAAAAATCCGCGAAAAACAGCAATTACCGGATTTATTGATGGTCGACGGCGGCAAAGGACAACTGTCCTCGGCAATGGAAATCCTTGCTGAAATAAAATGCCCCTTATTAACAGTTATCGGACTGGCTAAAAAAAATGAGGAAATATTTTTGCCGGGCCAAAGCGAAGCTGTCGTCCTGGATCGGCACTCCGCTGCGCTGCGCCTGCTGCAGGCCGTCCGGGATGAAGCCCACCGCTTCGCTATCGGCTACCATCGCAAATTGCGTATGCGGCGTTTACAGGAATCCCTGCTCGATGATATTCCGGGGATCGGTCCTAAACGGAAACAAGTGATTTTGCGGCATTTCGGTTCAATCCGCAAACTCCGGCAGGCAGGTGTTGAAGAGATTATGGAGAAGATTCCGGGCGCAGGACGAATTTTTGCTGAAAGAATAGTTGAATTTTTACAAAAAAAGGTTAAGTTTTAAGAGTTAAGTTTTAAGTTTTAAAAGATTCGTAACCCTTAACCCTTAACCTTAAAACTTTAAAATGAAACTTTTTTCACGATTATCAATAATTTCAAGCTTGCTTTGCGGCATCCTGGCCTTAAACGGCTGCGTCTCGACAAAAGACAGCTATCAGGCAAAAGCGGAACAAGGTGATGGACAAGCTCAAGGTATCTTAGGCAGCATGTACCTCAGCGGTAACGGCGCCGCCATAAATTATCAACAAGCTCGCTACTGGCTGCGGCACGGTGCCGCCAACGGCGACAGTATCGCACGTTATTACCTGGGCGTAATGTATCAATACGGACTCGGCAAAGTCGTGCCCGACCAAGTACGCGCGTCCAGGCATTACAAAAGCGTTTACAAAGACATTCACGACAGGGCCAAAAAAAACAAGCTGCGTTATATTAATATCCTCGCTGAAATGTATTATTACGGACGTTACCTTAAGCAGGATAAAAAAGTAGCCTTGAAGATGTTTAAAGTGTGCGCGAGACGCCGCTGGCTGCCGGCGGTCGAAAATTTAGGCGTAATCCTTTTTGCCGATAAAGACATTAGGCAAAATCCCGGCAGAGCAAAATTTTTATTGAGTAACGCCGCCGCGTACAACTATCCGAGAGCTCAGTTCTTTCTCGCTGAATACTATTTTAAGCGGGGAGAAACCGAAGCCGCCATGGAACAACTGAAACTCTCTGCCGCCGGAGGTTTCCCGCCGGCAATGTTCAAGCTCGCTAAAGAATGCCTCAAAACCAATTCTCCTCAAGGTGCCGGTGAGCTTTTCAAGGCCGCGGCCAATAGCGGCTATGCGCCCGCCATGCTTGCCGTCGCTGACAGTCTTTCCGAAACCGCCGCGAAGCTGCAATGGATAGAAAAAGCTGCGGAGCACAATTCCGTTCCGGCTATGCTTCAATATGCGAAACTGCTCAAAGAACAAGTCAACCTTAACCCGACTAAAAAAATGATTCTCTACCAGCTCGCGTTGAAAATCAAAAAAAACGATCCGCAAATCAAAAAATTAATTCTCGATCTGGATAATAAAACCGGCTTGTTCTTTCCAATCAAATACACCTGGGAAAATACTTATGGCGGCGAAAATATCCCGCTTGCCGATTCAGATATAAACCGTGTTCTGCAAGGTTTTAAAGCCGGCATTGTTTCGGGCAGCGAAAAACTTTACCGGAAACGCCTGGCATACAATCCTCTGCCCTTTTTTATGAATAACGACTGGTATCAGTTTTACGAAAACGCTTTACCGCCATTGTGGTCCGCGCGGCTCTTCCTGACAGTTGAAAAATACGAAGCTGATAATGCCGGATTCTGGATCGGTTATGCTGTTTCCGCCGGTCTCGCGGGACAGGGGACCGCTCAGGCTTTCGCGGCGTTCAAACTCAGGGAACTGGTAAAAAAGCGAGCGAAAAACTCTAAGAACAACTCACTTATGAATATCGCCGCTTTGCTGAAAGCCAATGCTTTGATACTGATGGATTATGACGCGGAAGCTTATGCTTCTTTATTCAGCAACGGCAATCTTATGCGCGACGACCTGCCGTTCCTCATTAATTTCATAAATTTCTGGTGCAAGCCCTTATTGAAAGACAAAGGCAAATTCAGTATTGCCACCGGGATTGACGCGAAAAATCTTGAACAATTCAGTTTACCGCAGGTGAAAGACTTTTGGAGTCTTGAATACGGACGTAAAATTTCCGCCGACAGCAGAATTAATGAACCACAAATTGATTTCGCCAATTACAGGAAAAAATAAACAGGGTGCAGAACATGGGCGGTTCAAAAGCAATAAGTTCAGGAATAAAAGCGTTAAAAGATACAATTATCGCTGCTGAATCGAGTATCAAACTCTTATTTACCGAGCTTAAATCGGGCCAGATGGAATTTATAAATATTTTCCGCCGTAATTTTATTCAAAACTATATCATTGTTCTGGATAAAATTTTAGTTGACCTGGAGCTTTTTTCTAATGACAGCGACAGTGCCAAACGCGTTTTCACAGTACAGGGTCTGGAAGCGGATTCAATCGACGCGCTTAACCAATTGCTGGTTGATTGTCAGGGAAAGAATTTAATGAAATGTCTTGAAGAGGCTATTTTTGACGCCTTAATCCTGCATGAAGTCCTGACAAAACTCAAGGCATCAGACCAGGATACAAGCTTTTTCATACGTCATGCCGTCCGGATTTGTTCCAGCGTGCAGGCGGTAACTGATTTTATCGAATTGCTGCAAAGGAAAGCCGGAACCAAGGACAAACTTTTGCGTTTACGGCCCGGGATCAAAAATTTACTGCGCGGCAAAAGCTGCATCAAACTGCCCGCTCCTGATAATAAAATTTCGCCTGAAACAATGGATTTGTTGAGGCGCAAAGCCCTTGAAGCTGATCCTTTCAGCGGCGGCAAAGCTTTTCGTTATCTGCACGGTAAATTTGTAGCGGCGGAATTGAGTTCTATTCGTGCAGTTGGTGATTTTTTCGGTTACAGCAAAGTGCGGCAGACTTTTGAGCAGCATTTTGAAAATTTTTCAAAACAGAAAGAAAATTTACCTTTGTTAGTTTGCAGCCTGCCGGGTTTGGGAAAGACGCATTTTACCATTTCCTACACTTTGGACCATGATAATTTGAGTTTAATTCTACCGGAACCGGATGATTTGGAGAAAACACTTCAGCCTTTGATCGAGAAGCTGGCCAACCGCAAAGACCGTCGTTTTATAATCTTTTTTGACGACGTTGACCCGGTCAAAATCGACTGGTATTATTTCCGGACTAATATTGGCGGGAGTTTTTCGCTGCCGCAGAATGTTTCGATTGTAATTGCGTCAAACTTTGAATTTCCCGCAAACATTCTCAGTCGCGGCCGGGCGGTGAAATTCCCGTTTTTTGATGAAATCCGTTGCCTGGAAATGATTGAGGAATTCCTGAGAACCCGTGGTTTAAAGCACCGCAATCCTAATTTGGAGTTAGTAATCGCGGCGGACTACGTTGAAGATTTCGGCCAGCGCAAATTCGAAGAGCTCAGCCCCCGGACCTTGATACGTTATTTACAGGTTTATCAAAGCGATATGAAAAAGCGCAAAAAAATGTTGGACATGACCAGGTCGAAAGTTTTCACCAAACCTGATCCGCAAATATTTTACGAGTTCAACGCAAAATTAATGCGTTCACTTTACGGCGAGGAAGCCCTTGACGCACTCCGCGACGAAAGCCTCAAGCAGCAACTTGGCACATTCTGAAAAAACAGGAGAGCGGGGGACGCTGAAAGGAAGAGAATGATAAAGCCAAGATACATTGATGCTGACGGGCAACAAGTCGTAGTGAAGCTCATGGATGATTCATGGATATTCAACATGTGTTTCGGTGCAAAGCTGTGGCAAGACAGCGAAAAGCGACAGGATGGGCAAAGGAAAATATTTGGAAAAGAATCGAAGTATATGATACAGCCGGTGGTTTGTTTCCGGTTGACTGGTTGGATCATTGCATTCCTCCAAAACCATTTTGGGAAAGAAGGGGATTCAAGCTTATCGGTAAACGGGGTAAGGGAAAGTTCTCAAACGAATGTCTGCAGGCTATAATGGAAGATAATCCGAGAAACAATGCTGATGAACAGAAACTTAAAACAAAAATCATCGAAGAAATCCACAATAACTCGATAGATCAGGCTTTGTATGCATATCAATTTGATTTGAGACTGGAACTATAAGATAAAAATACTCTGGATTGAGCTCTGTAAGAGCGATTTAACCGTAGCCACGGGTGTCAACCCGTGGAATTGTGTATGAACCATAATCCAGCTCCGCAGGAGCGGTTCAAAATGAATCTACTTGAGCCGCTCCTGCGGAGTTGGAAATTATTTTTAACCGTTTTTCCACGGGTTGACACCCGTGGCTACGGTTAAATCATCCCTCCGGGATTTAAAACAAACTTTTCTGAATGAAATTTTCAATGCAAACCAGCTTGCTGCATACTTGAACTTGCTATCCCAAAAGTTTTTCCTTTTCCCCCCAATCTTATGAAATGCTGCTGAAAACCTTTTGCAAATATCTTAAACGACTATATCTTATTGCAACTGTCGTTTTGACAAATTAAAATCTGGACACACTGAATAATGCGGATACAGACTAAACTGACTGGTTTTTTTGTGATTATGCTGGCGGCATTTTCGTACGCGCTGGTGTGGATCAGTACTCAAGCTTATCAGGAAGAGGTTTACCGTCTTAATTCGGAAGTCAGCGAACACCGCCTCCAGGAAATGTACAAAATTGTCAACAAGGAATATCAGCTCTTTCTTGACGGCGCTTACGGGGATATCAGCAGGGCAAAAAGAATTACCATCAAACGGCTTGAAACAATTTTCCGCTATTCCGGCGATGAAGGTTATAGTTTTCCTTTAATTATAGCCGGCAGTGGACATATCCGCATGGGCCCGCGAAACTACCCTAGAAGCCACTTCCCGTGGAACTCAATATCTTTAAATAATATTTTTGCACCTGTGCCGGAATTTGAAGCCAAGCCATACGAAAAAAGCAAACCGGAAGACAAATTGCAGGAAAAATTTAAAATTAAACCCATCTATTCCAATGTCAACGGATATGAACGAATCATTCTTTATGTTCCATTTAAAAGGCCAAACTGGAACTGGCTGCTTTGCTATTCATATCCTGTGAACGCGCAACTTTACGGAGTCAATACCCAATGGTATTCCCGTCAGCTTCTCGCGGTTGTTTGCTGTATGGCCGCATCCGCCGCGGCTCTCTTCTGGTTGATCCAAATGTCCCTGTCTCCTTTGAACCGCCTGGTTTTGACCGCCACCAACATGGCTGCCGGAGTGTTTCCAAAAGGCGAGCGGAAACAAAAATATCATAACGACGAAATTGGTTTTTTGAGCAAGGCTTTTGACAAAATGGCCAGCCGCATCCAGAAATCAATGAATAAATTGCAGTCGGAAATTAAAGAACGCCGCGAAAAAGAACGTGAAATCCGGGAGCTTATTGAAAATACTCCGCTGCCAATTGTGATTATCCGCAACAACGGGGCATATTCCATTAATAACATGTTTACGCGCGTCTTCGGCTATGTCGAGGACGATTTGAAGACTTTTGAAGACTGGTTCGCGCTTAGCGCCCCCCCCGGTGTTTCCGCCAGGGAAAACCGTGAAATATGGAAAAAAATCCTTGCGAAAAAAACTTCCGGCTCAAAACTCGTTTTCATCCGCTGTAAAAACCGGCAGATCCTTGAAGTTGAAATCAGGCATAAACGCGTTCAAAAACAAAGCCTCCTGATTTTCAATGACTTAACCGAAATCAAAGAAGCTGAAAAACGCTTGCGTACAACCAGGAATTATCTCACTCAATTGTTTAACTCAATTAACCTGCTGCTGGTCGCGGTCGATGAAGACGGACGGATTACCCAGTGGAATCAAGCCATAGAAAAATTTACCGGCATCAAGAGCGAATTCGCTATCGGAATTGAATTGTGGAACGTCGCGCTCTTTTTGCTCAATTACCGGACAGAGGTGCAGGAAGCAATCAGTTCAGGCGTATCCTGCGAAAAATACCGCGAAAATATTTCCTGGCACAAACGCTCCTATGTGTTTAATATTTCCATCAATCCGCTGCTGCACAAAGACAACAAAGGCGCGGTGATTATTCTTGAGGATTCCACCGAACTCGCCCGCAAAAACGAATTGTTGTTTCAAGCTCAAAAAATGGAAACCGTCGGCACCCTTACCGGCGGACTCGCGCATGATTTCAACAATGTCCTCGGCGGCATCAAAGGTTCCTTGTCAATGATCAAATACTATCTCAATAATTCGCCTGATGAGATTGATGAAGTAAATGAATTTCTCGGGCTCGCCGAAGAATCCGTTTCCCGTGCCGCCAGTATGGTTGAACAATTGCTTGCCCTTTCCCGCAAAAGTCAACTTTCCCTTAAAAAGTTCGATTTGACTCAAGCCTTTGACCACGTTTTGAAAATATGCAGCGGAACTTTTGACAAAAGTGTCAACATCAGGTTCCAGAAACCGCCTTACGAAATTATGCTTAAAGCCGATCAGGTTCAAATGGAACAGGTTTTGCTGAACCTGCTTATCAATGCTGAACACGCAATGACTATCATGCGTGATGATGATATTCCTCCCGGCGGAGAAATTGACATCCTGATTACTCGCGTCAAACTCGGCAAAGCGCAGTTTCCCGCTGTTTCGTCAAGTGATTCCTACTGGAAAATCGTTATTAAAGACACTGGCATAGGTATCAAGCCGGAAAATATGCGGAAAATTTTTGATCCATTCTTTACCACCAAAATAAAAAGTAAAGGAACCGGCCTCGGGCTGGCCATGGTTTACAATATCATTGACCTGCATAAAGGTTATATTGAAGCTCAGTCAGAACTGAATAAAGGCAGTACTTTCACCGTTTATCTACCGGAACTGCAGCCTGATGATTCGGAAATTGAATTCAGCTACGACACACAGGAATTATTCCTCGGCAGCGGTTGGATTCTCATTATTGATGACGAACCGGCTATCCGCGCCACCACAACGAGAATGCTCGAACTCCTGGGTTACAGTGTCCTCTCCGCGGAAAATGGAGAAACCGGGGTAAAAGTGTTTGCGGAACATCAAAAGGAAATCAGAGCGGTAATTCTGGATATGGCGATGCCGGTAATGACTGGCGATGAAGCCTATAAGCGCCTGAAGAAAATTGACCCGCAGGTAAAAGTGCTTGTCGTAACGGGTTTCACAAACGACCAGCGCGTTCGCAAGACCCTGGAAGCAGGCGCCAACGGTTTCATGAAAAAGCCTTATTCCATTAATATTTTAAGCAGGAAATTAAATGAAATTATTGACTCATGAGC
The DNA here is from genome assembly GCA_964515915.1 of uncultured Victivallaceae bacterium. Lineage (GTDB taxonomy): Bacteria > Verrucomicrobiota > Lentisphaeria > Victivallales > Victivallaceae > JAHOYW01. Next base: position 14,794 of record CAZEXM010000022.1, on the reverse strand, counting down.
TCTCTGAAGTTAAAAACACCCATCTGTTCAACCGGGACTCCCGGCGAGGGAAATTGTCGCCGGACTCTAATCAGAGGTCTTTAATCAGTTTGTTGTGTCTAGAGTTGGCGCAGTCTTTCATCAGAGCTTCCAGTTCTTTTTCCAGCAGTGGAAATTTTTCATTTTCCGGTAGAGGAAAGGAATTTCTTCCAACCGCCTCGACTTTTTCCCAAATATATTGAATGTTTATTTTATCAACCGGCACGTTTGGATGATAACCAATTTCTTCGTCTTTGGAATCGAGCACTTTGCTGATAATTCCGGCGGTCGAAAGTTTGAACAATATATCGCGCGCTTCCCGGATCGGTATTCCGCAGGCGCGGGAAATGTTTAAATCACTTACCGGCTTGTGCTCATCAATAAAAGTTTTTACGATTATTGAGCAGGCCTTGATTAAAAGTTTCCGCTGTAAAGCATAACTGGTGTTTGAAGCATAAGGTTCGCATTCGTAAGTATCGATGTTTTGGTGGGCAAACGACAGTTCGGCTCCGAAGAGTACGATAAACCAACTGATCTGCAGCCACAGCAGGAATAACGGAATCGCCGTGAAACTTCCGTAGATAGCGCTTTGCTGAGATACCGCTAACTGGATAATTATGTAGTACTGCTGCAAAAACTGGAACAATGTACCGGCTACAAGCCCGGCAAAAAGCGCGGATGATAATTTGACCCTGGTATTGGGCATTGTTTTGTAGATGAAAGTAAACAGAAGCCAGGAGATGAAAAAGGGAATAAACCTGATAAAAACAATGGCAATCGGCCCGAGCAGGGAATCCCAGACATATCCGGCCTGGGCAAAACGCGAAATCTGGGTGTTTATGTAAACCGTCGCGCTGCTGGAAAACAAGAGCAGAGCCGGGCAGACGATAAGTAAAATCATGTAATCGCCGCATTTCCGGAATAATGCCCGGGAAGTTTTCACGCCCCAAATATCATTAAACGAATGCTCAACATTGCCGACAACTTTAATCACCGTTAAGAACAAAACCAGCAAGCCCGCGATCGCGATAGCTCCACTTTGCGCCCTGGCCAGAGCTTTTTCGGCTAAATCATATAATTTCTCCAGTAAAACCTGATACTCTGAAAAATTCGCGTTCAGGTCTTCCTGCAGTTTTTCCTGTAAGCCGAAGCCTTTGGCTATTCCAAAAACCATTGCCGCAAGCGGTACAATCGAAAAAATAGTATAAAAAGTCAGAGCTGAAGCCTGCAATGGACATTTGTCCGTAAAAAAACCATGAATGGATAAAACCAGCACTCTCACCAGTTTTATACAGGAAGCGCGAAACACTGACAGGCCATGCAGATTAATTTCCCAGAGATTAACGCTGAAAAACTTTTTTAACAAAGATATTTTTTTTTTCATATTCCACTCCATCAAAAATAATATTATGCGCATCTTTCCATTAAAATATAACCATTTTCCCCCTTTAACAAATTTTTATTGATAATTAGCAGGGAAGACGCCTTGAATATCGGGCAAAATGATTGTAATTATTTATGTAGTTTTTTAATTTTTTATTTTAAGCATTCAGATAAAGAGAAAATACTTACATATATGGCAAGAGCAAAAAGCAACAGAGAAAAAGAAAGCACGGCGGCTCCGGGCGGCTTTAAATTGCGGTATACAATTTATATTGCCGTAACTTTGTTGATTATCCTGGCTTTAATTTCTCACAATGCGGCGGATAATTCAATTCTTGACGGCGGCAGTGAAGGTTTAATACAGAATTGGATCGGTTATGCCGGCGCGTATTTTTCCCGTTACTGTTTTTATCTTTTGGGAATCGCGGCTTTTCCGATTGTCGGGCTGCTGGTGATTTGCGCCTTGCGTCCTTTGCTCAATTATCCAACTTCCCGGCGCGGTTATTCCGGCGCGCTGGCAGTACTTATTCTCGGTACAGCGGTCTTGTTCGCGATTAATCCGCAAAGCTTCATTGAACTGACCGGTCAACTTGGCATCGGACGTTCAAATATGCCTGAATCCGCTCTTTCGGGCGGGGTGATCGGGCAGGTTCTGGCCGCTCCGCCCTCGCTTGCAAAAGGGATGCCGGCAGGTTTTGTCCGCCGTTTTATCGGAACTGTCGGGACAATTATTTTTGCCGGTGTTTTTGTGCTTGCCGGGCTGATATTCATCTGGTTTGCCGACTGGCTCGTCATCGCCCGGGCTTTAGCCGCCCGGACTCCCGGCGCGGTGAACGGATTTGCCAGCCGGTTTAAGAAAGACGATGAATACGAACAGCCGGGCCTTGAACCAATAGCTGAAAACCTTGAAAGCTCCCGTGCGGCATTGCTCAATTTGCGTCGGGAAGCTGCTGCTAAAAAGCGGGCGGAAACGGAACCCGCTCCGGTTTTGACTCCCAAATCAGGATTAAACAGTGCGGAACCGGCTATTCATTCTACCGTGAAAGGAGAAACAATTGCCGCTCCTGAAAAACAGAATGAATATATTCTGCCGCCGATTACCATGCTTTCCAAGGGGCCTGATGCCAGCGGGGAGAGCAAAGAAGACATTGACCGCTGCCGCTCAATTCTACAGCAAACGCTGGAAAGTTTCAATGTTGACGGGCATGTTTCCGGAATCGTCAGCGGTCCGCGCGTAACCCGTTATGAGATTTCCCTGGCTCCCGGCGTTAAAGTGGAAAAAGTAGCCAATATCGGCAATAATATAGCTATGGAACTTGAAGCCCAAAGTATCCGGATACTCACTCCGATCCCGGGCCGGAACGCGGTCGGTGTTGAAGCTCCGAACGTAGCGGCTGAAGCTGTTTATTTGCGTTCCATGTTTGAAAGCCCGCAGTGGCGGAACACTAAATCAGAAATTCCGGTTGTCCTGGGTAAAGACGTTGGCGGCAAGCCTATTATTCTGGATTTGATCAAAGCTCCGCATCTTCTGATTGCCGGGGCTACGGGCAGTGGAAAAAGTGTCTGCATGAATACGCTGATAATGAGCTTGTTGTTCAAATTCTCTCCCGAAGATTTACGCTTGATTATAGTTGATCCCAAGGTCGTGGAAATGGAAATATATTCCACTCTGCCGCACCTGATTACTCCGGTGGTTAACGACCCGCACAAAGTACCGATAGCTTTGCGTTGGATTGTTAATGAAATGGAGAAGCGGTATCGTATTCTGGCCAAAGCCAGAGTTAAAAACCTGAGCGAATATAATCGCCGCCCGGTAACACCGGAACCGGTTTTTGATAAGGACGGTAAGCCAATTCCTGAAAAACTGCCGATTTTATTAGTTATTATTGATGAGCTGGCGGATATTATGATGACCGATTCCAAAAGCGAGGTCGAAACATCTATTGCCCGGATTGCCCAGAAAGGCCGTGCCGCCGGGGTTCATATAGTTATCGCCACCCAGCGTCCGTCAACTAATATTATCACCGGTATAATCAAGGCAAACCTGCCAACCCGTATAGCTTTCCGGGTCGGTTCAATCGTTGACAGCCGGGTCATTCTCGATCAAAAAGGCGCCGAAACCCTGCTTGGACGCGGAGATATGCTGTTGGTTCCGCCGGGCTCTGCTGTGCTTGAGCGGATCCAGGGTGCCTGGGTGGAAGACGCGGATATTGCTAAAATAGTTGATTTTGTTTCCGGCCAGGCTGACCAGCGGTTCAATACCAGAATTATTTCGGAAGAAACTCAGGATGAAGGCGAAGAAACGGCCGGCGGCAGTGTGGCTGAAGCATCTATTGATGATGTACCCGATGTCGCTCCAATTATTAAAAAATATTTACTGCCCGGCGACAGTGAACTCCTGGCGAAAGCCCTGGAAATCGTGGTGATGGAACAAAAAGTCAGCACCAGTTATTTACAGCGGCGTTTGAAAATCGGCTACAACCGCGCGGCTGAATTAATAGAGGTTCTCGAAGAACGAAATATTGTCGGTCCTCCCGGCCCCGGCGGTTTAAAACGTGAAATTCTCGTTTTCGATGAAATTGACAATCCCTGAATGTAAAGATGTGCAATAATGGATTTATTTGATAACAACAAAGAAACTGAAAAAGGAAAAAACTCTACGCATGAGCAATTATCATTAGATTTCGGCTTAGCTCCTGAAGCCGCGCCAAACGAGGAAAAAGATATCAGCTCCGCTGCGCCTGAAAAAAAGCAAGAAAAACAGAAAGTGGAAAAAGAAGAGAAAAAGAAATCGAAGAAAAAGTATTTTGAAGGTGGTTTTCGGGATGGAGGCCTTGCGGCGGAGGGGTCTTTCGGAAAATATTTGCAGAATATGCGGGTCAAAAATGATTGCAGCATAGCTCAAGTTGAACAAATAACCCGAATAAGAAGCAGGTACATTGAGCTTCTGGAAATGGAAAATCTGCGCTCGGAGCTGCCATCTGTTTATGTCTTAGCCTATACCCGGAAGCTGTGTGCGTGTTATAAGGTGCCTGCCGATAAAACAAAATCTATTATAAATGAACTGAAAAATGAACTTGACAGCTCTATTCCCGCTGAATTAGCTGAAAATATCAATTTTGATTACGAAATTGGTGAAGAGAATCAAAAAAAGCTGCGTCATTTTGCCTGGCTCCTGCTGGGTGCGGTAATCTTTTTCGCGGCTTTGCTGGGAGTAGCTGTATTTATGCTTTCCGGACCGTCAAAACCCACAACCGCCAGCCAGTTGAATCCAATAGCGGCTGCGGAAAAATTTGATCAGGAAAAGCTCAGGGTTCTACAGGCTCCAATTATTATCGAAGCTACGGAACTGCCCGCGAAAACAGATTAGTACCGGTGCAATACCAACGGGATTAAATGTTAACAGCCGCAGATGAAACCTGCTTTTTTATTAAAAGTTCACCTTTTCGCCAGACTTTGTGTATGCCCCTGGTTACTTGATGCGGTTCGGCGAAAGTAGCGGAGTCTTTGAATTCATCAGGATCAAAAAGAACCAGGTCAGCCGCGAAGCCCGCTTTTATCAGGCCTTTGTCATGTAGTCTGAAGATTCGCGCCGGTAAAAATGTCAGACGCTGGATTACTTTTTCCAGCGGCATGCCGTTTTGCCTCAAAATATTACAGAAACGCGCCGTTGAACCGAAGCCGCGCGGATGTGAACGCCCGATGGAATAATCCAATGGACGCGCGCTTTCGTCACTGCCGCAGACGACGAAATCCTGCTGCATAATGCGCAGCATATTGCTTTCGCTCATACCCTGGAAGGCCGCCAGGGCCCCGGCCGCGCCGGAACGTAAAATTTCCGCGCATAATACTGCCGGATCACGATCCATTGCTTTGGCGATAAGGTCAAAAGTCTGGCCACAGAACTTTTTGTAATCTTTGGCCGAAACCAGGCGGATGCTTTGCCAGCGTTCAGGGGGAAGGGCGCGTAATGCTGTTTTTATCCGGGCGAAATCATCTTCATTTTGTAAAGTTCTTTCCAATCCGACATCGTCCATATCGTCGTATGGTTCCGGCAGAACCATGCTGAGCTGCGTCATGGATTCAGTGTAGGGATAACGATCCGCGCTAAGTTCAAATCCCGCATCCCGCGCCGCCTGCAGAACAGCAAATAATTCATCTATTTTGTGCCAGTTGGCGGAACCGGCGACTTTTAAATGACTGAGGTGAACACGGCGCAAATCAGCCTGTCGCGCCGCATCAAATGTTTCAGTAAGCGCCTCGATTAACTTTTTGCCCTCACTGCGCAAATGAGTTGTGTAAATTTTATCATATTTTGCGGCCGTTTTTAAAAATCCGCTCAGTTCCTTAAAGTCAGCGAATTTCCCGGGGACATAAAGTAAGCCGCTTGAAAATCCCTGCGCCCCCTGTTCAAAACATTGTGCCAGTGAATTCTGTAATTCATTGCTTTCGCTTATCGTGAGTTTATGTTTGCCGTAGCCGCAAAGCGACGCCCGTAAAGTATTGTGCCCGACCAGTGGAACGAGGTCAACTGCCGGGCAACGCCGCGCCAGTTCAGCTTGATAAGCATTCAAGTCAGTCCACGAAATCTTCACATCATAATTACGGTATAATTCCTGTAAATGCTCGTGATTATGTTTGGTGACGGGATAAACGGATAAGCCGCAATTGCCGATTATTTCAGTAGTAATTCCCTGCGAAACCTTTCCACTTGCCTCCGGTGCCGCCAGAATCGACATATCGGAATGCGAATGAGCATCGATAAATCCCGGAGCCAGGGCCAGGCCATGCGCGTCAAACACGTAATCAGACGGAACCACTAAACTCTCTTGAGTACAAAGTTTAATAATTCCATCCACACAAACGACCGTGCCGGTAAAAGGTCTCCCTCCGCCACCGTCATAAATCAAAGCATTTTTTATTACAAGTTTCATTAAACTTAATACCCAAAACTTTTACAAGGCATTGTTAAAATTTAATTATGGCTTTGACTATGCCGTCTTCATATTTATCGATTAAATCGAAAGCTTCTTTAGTTCGCGCAAAACCAAAATAATGCGTCGTCATAATATTAATGTCAAAATCTTTATTCGCTATCATATCCAGCGCGCTCTGGACGCATTTATTTTGCCGGCGAACGTTTTGGACGCAGATTTCCTTGCGCCGCATATTGTCCATGTTGAACTCCAAAGTATCAGTTTCAGGAATTCCAAGCATCATTAATTTTCCGCCCGGCTTGAGCATTTCAAGAGCGTTTCCAACCGCGTCCCCCTGCCCGCAGCATTCAAAAACCACATCCAGCAAACCCGGTTCCCGCGCGGAAACAGCTTTCGCGACATCTTGTTTCAAAGGGTTTCCAGTCCATGCGGCGCCGGCTTTTTCAGCGTATTCGAGCCGGTAATCGAGTTTGTCGCTGACATAAGCCATCTCCGCTCCCTGCGCCAGGGCGGGCAGCAAAACACTCAAGCCAATTGGGCCGCAACCCAGAATACCGACTTTCGCGTTTTTCATTGGGATGGACAATTTTACCGCGTAAACCCCGATTGCCAGAGGTTCGGAAAGCGCGCCTTCTTCCAAAGTGATTTTATCGCCAAGCGGAAAGCACGAGCCTTCCTCCATTACTATATATTCGCTCAGGCAGCCTTCGACTTGTCCGGGGCAGCCTAGAAATACCAGATTTCTGCAAGTATGTTCGCGTCCGATCAGACATTGATCACAATGGTGACAGGGAGTTGCCGGTTCGATTGCGACGGGGTCACCGACTTTCACCCGGGTGACGACTGAGCCGACAGCTTCAACAATGCCTGAACCTTCGTGTCCCACCGTGAACGGATATTTCACTATTTGCGAGCCGATTTTACCGCGGGTGTAATAATGGACATCAGAGCCGCAGACGCCGACATCGGCCATTTTTATAAGTACGTCGTTATCCGCAGTTATTTGCGGTTTATCCACTTCCAGCATTCTCATTTCGCGGATGCCGGTTAATCGCATTGCTTTCATTTTCAGATGTTTCCTTTTTTTTACATACATACCGGCCGATGATCCAACGGCGAAGCGAATATTCGAGCTCTCCCGCAAGCTTGACAGCCTACAGCACCATCGCAAAACGATATTGTTATGTGTATTTTTTCCTTATTAAATAACAAATTAAATTTAAGATCAATATTCCAGGCAGGCTTAGTACTAACCATAAAGCCAGCGCAATTGGCCAAATATTGTTATTCGCTAAGAATGCTGAAAAAATAAATCCTGCAAAAAATCCCAAAATTGAAAACCGGTTTAATTGCAACAATCTTATATTTGCTCTTATTAGAGATAACAAAACTGGAAGGAATAAAATTAAAGTAACTGCAAAAATCAACATTGCCGACATATCTTTTCTGAAAAAATAAGTAAAGTAAATACCTGTTGCTATGCTTGAGTATAAAAATCCGATTAAATATACTGTCTTATTAGTTTTCAGCATAATAATCACCTTAATTTATAGATGCGTATTTTCTAATGGATACATTATGATAGTTGTTCATTGATAATTTGCAAATAAAAGCCATATGACTTTGGGATTTGTCCTTGTTTTGCTGGTAAAAGCGAATTGTGACAACTCGAACGTTCGCATCTTTAAAAAAATGCTGCTTCGCTTATTTTTTTAAAGCCTCACTTCTCGAGTAAGGAATTGGTCCAATGCGCGGCAAGCCGCTTAAGTTTCGACCGTTGGAGACGGTCGACCAGCGTTTGCCTTTCGCTGTGCTCAGGCTCAGCCTGCGCAAAGTCGCCGCTGGACCACGACCAGATTAAGTCTGGACTAGATTATTTTTTCTTTTTTTATATGTCAAAAATCTTCCCTGGATTCATTATGTTATTCGGGTCGAAACCGCGCTTTATGATGCGCAGTAAATTCAAATATTCTTCCGAAACAAACCTGTTCATATATTTTTTGCGCTTGTTCCCTATGCCGTGTTCACCTGAAAGCATTCCACCGAGCCGAACCGCGTTGCTGTAAACTTCTTCCAGGATCCCGGGCAGGATTTTATCCCATTTTTCATCGCTCCATTCGGGAGGGCAAACTATCCTGGCATGAATATTTCCGTCCCCGGCGTGTCCGAAACACGGCAGCATAATGCCGTATTTTTTGCTGATGCCCTGCAAATCCGCAATCATTGTGGAAATGTTCGCCGGCGGAACAACTAAATCCTCGCCGCTCTGGCGCATGGATATAATATTGTAGGCTTCGGCAATGTTACGGCGGATTTTCCAGATGCGTTCGCTTGTGGCCGGATTATCGGCGACGTATATTTCCCGGACTCCGTTCTTTTCGATAAATTTGCCGACCGCTTCGTAATCCTTTTCAACCTGTTCCATATCCGAACCGTCAAAAGTCAGGAGCAGCATCGCGCCGCAATTTTCATAGGGAATAGTTTCGTTCAGATAGTCGCAGGCGGCTTTAACCGAGCTTTGGTCCATAAACTCAATTGAAGTGGGGGTTATGCCGGTTCCGGTGATGATACGCGGCACAAGTTCAATGGCCTGCTCTATAGTTTCAAACAAACATAACAAATCCGCCTGCGCTTTCGGCAAAGGCATTAGTTTCAGGATGATTTTGGTAAAAAATCCCAAAGTCCCCTCAGAACCAAGCATTAACTGAAGCAGGTTATAGCCGGTCACATTTTTGATCAGCTTGCCGCCGAGTTCGACGATTTCCCCGGTCGGGGTGACGATTTCAAGCCCCAGGACATAGCGCGAAGTAACGCCGTATTTTACCGCTTTGCCGCCGCCGGCGTTTTCCGCGACGTTGCCGCCGATATAGCAAGTCTCCAAACTCATCGGGTAGCCGGCATAAAACAAACCATACTCTTTCAAGCATTCATTTATTTCATTGGAAACCACCCCCGGCTCAAGCGTTATCATCATGTTTTCCGGGTCAATTTCAAGGATTTTATTCATCCGGTCAACGAACACCACAATGCCGCCGCGAGCCGGAACCGCGCCGCCGGAAAGCCCTGAACCCGCGCCGCGCGGCGTCAGCGGAATCAATTCACGATTTGCCAGTTTCACGATTTCAGCGATTTCCCGAGCCGTGCGCGGACGAACTACCGCTTCGGGCATGCGGCGGTATTTACCGCCGGGGATTTCGTCGTGAGAAAAAGCCTCGAGGCTTTCACTATCCTTATAAATAAGGTATTTTTCGCCGACAATAGCCGCCAGTTTTCCGGCGGTTTCCGGTGTAAGGATTTTATAAACAGTTTCGTTTAACATATTTTTTCTCCCTCTTTGAGCTTGTCAATGAGAACGGGCAGGACTTCGAAAAGATCACCGGCAATTCCAAAATCAGCGACCTGAAAAATTGGCGCGTCCGGGTCTTTATTAATGGCGATAATACATTCGGAAGTCTGCATTCCGGCGAGGTGCTGGATAGCTCCTGAAACACCGATGCCGATATATAATTTGGGCGTAACGGTTTTGCCGCTCAAGCCGATTTGATGCGGATAACTGAGCCATCCCCGGTCAACGACTTCCCGGGTCGCGCCCAGAGCCGCGCCCAGCAAACCGGCAAGTTCGCGCGCGGCCTGTATATTGTTTTCGGTTTTGATTCCACGCCCGACAACAACGATGCGCTCAGCGTCCTGCAAGTTCATTTCTTCGTTATCCGGCTCAAATCCTTCATAATTCACCCGGCTTTTGTTGACCCCGGCAGGAGCCTGCAGGCGGATGATTTCACCAGTACGCCCGGCTTGACGTGGAGCTTCGGGAGTTGATTTCGGGCGGACCGTAGACATTTGCGGGCGGTGTTCAGGGCATTTGATCGTTGCCATGATATTCCCGCCGATTGCCGGACGGGTTTGCAGGAGCAAGCCGCTTCCCGCCTCAATATCCAGCTCCGTGCAGTCGGCGGTTAAACCGGCATCGGCGTGCATCGCGACGTAGGGCATTAAAGTCCTGCCCGTTGAGGTCGCCGCCGCTAAGATTATTTCCGGTTCATATCTTCGGATTACATCCAACATGCAGACGGAATATGCTTCCACCAGAAAATGTTTTAATTGCGGCGCTTCCATCACGACAACGCGCCCGGCGCCGCGCAAAATAAGTTCGTTTAACCCTGCTTCGGAAATGTTTTCGCCGAAGATCATGGCGCAGAGCTTACGCCCGCTTTTTTCCGCCAGGGCCAGGCCGCGAGTCAAAAGTTCATAGGAAACCGCTTTCACCTCTCCCGCTTCCTGTTCAGCTAATATCCATATATTTTTCATGCTGATTTGCCCTCCATAAACGCCAACATTGCGTCAACGGCTTCGCCAATCCGCGCTTCCGTTTCTGCCTGGAATAATTCACAGTCCCGGGCAATTTCCGGACGAAAAATCCTGACTACCCGGGTCGGGGAACCCTTGAGCCCAATCAAGCTTCCATCAAGTTTTAAAGTTTCCAGGTTGAATATTGGAAGTTCAAGGCTTTTAGCTTTCAGTTTGCCGCGGAAAGTCGGCAGGCGCGGTTCTCCGATTTCCTTAACCACGGTGAGGACCCCCGGAAGCCGCATAGACAGTTTTTCCGTTCCCGTTTCGACTAAACGGGAAACTTTTATTCGTCCGGAGCGCAATTCGTTAATGTGATTTACGTAAGTGATTACGGGCAAATCCAAAGCGGCGGCCATTTCAGGGCCCACCTGCCCGGTGTCGCCGTCGGTGGCGCGTTCCCCGCACAAAATCAAATCGACCCCCCCAAGCCGCCGGAGCGCGGCGGCCAGAATATATGCTGTCGCCCAGGTGTCCGAACCGGAAAACGCCCGATCACTGATTAAAAACGCTTCGTCAACCCCCATCGCGACAGCTTCTTTCAAAGCGCCGGCCGCCTGCGGCGGCCCCATCGAGACGGCGGTAAGCCGCGCGCCATAGCGTTCTTTCAGGTTCAAGGCGGCTTCGATAGCGTAGAGGTCAAGCGGATTTACTATCGCCTGAACGCCCTGCCGGATAACCGTGCGCGTTTCCATATCCATTTTTACGGACCTGGTTTCGGGCACCTGCTTAATACATACTGCAATTCGCATTTTAATATCCTTTATTCAATTAATCAGTTTTTTCCGGCTTATACCATTTCGGGACGCCCAGCCGGCGCAACCTGCTTATTAACCGGTTTTTGTATTTTAAAATGTATTTCGTCCCGTGCCGCAGCCCCGGGTCGCGGTAAGCTGTCCCGGCGCTTGATTTCAGAATAATGTTTAATTCCTTCGGCGACAAATCCGTAAAATCATCGGGTTTCTCAAAAGCGGCGATACTTCCGCTTCGCTTTCTGCCGAAGGCATTTGTTTCGCCGACGAGTAATCCGCAGCGCAGCAGCGCTCCCCTGACCGGATAAGCACTCGAATAAGTGACTATAAGCCCATTTTCAGTCAACAACCCGCTCAGTTCACGAATAAAATCATAAGTCCATAATTCAGGGTTTTTGTCCGGCGAAAAACCATCCATGAAAATACAATCGAATTTGTCCTTCAGCTCCGGCAGCGAAGCGCGCGCGTCGCCCGCTTTTAAAACTATTTCCGCGAAATCACCCCGCCACCTTCCCGTATCCAGCAAAGATTTTATGACTGCGGCATGTAAGCTGTCCGCCGCGAACAAATTTAAAGCGGCGCTTAATACCTGAAGATCATTTTCCAGAGTCGTTATCCGCAATTTTCCGGCCCCGGCCGCCGCCGCCGCGTTCAGCGCGGCAAGCGCGTTATAGCCCAGACCGAAGCCGATATCCAGTAATTTGACCCGATCCTGTTTTTCCAGGCGCCGCCGCAGGTGAACCGGTTCAATAAATTTTTTCTCCGCCTCGGAACGCGCCCCGGCAAGCGTGTGAAAATGCTGCCGGTACTTCGGATGATACAGACTCGGGCTGCCGTCTCCGGTTTTTACGCCCGGAAAAACGCAATCCCGGCCGGCAGCGTAATACTTTTTAAAAAACTCCAGAAACCGGCCTTTTTTCATCCACCAGTGGGGAGCAATAAGTTCTTTTTCCGGCGCGTCCGCAGTGAGGCGCATGATGAAACAGTCATCCGGGAGCAAACGTAAAAATTCCGCCGCCGCCAGCGCGTATTCATATTCGTTCAAAGGCCTGACTGCCGGAACAAATTTTTTGTCGGCGAACATTTCAGCTAAAAGGGTATTTTTGAGAATTAACAAATTATGCAGTTTAACCGCCCGGAAAGGCAAAGCCGCGACAGCGCGCGCGGTCCGGCGGTAATCTTCCATCGTTTCACCGGGCAATCCCAGTATTACATGCGCGGCGCAGAATATCCCCGCCGCCGCGAGTTTGCGCGAGGCGGTTTCGACCGCCGCGAAATCATGTCCCCGGCGAATTATTTTCAAGGTTTCATCATTGCCGGTCTGTACGCCGAGCTCTACCCAGAGTTCATATTTCGCGGCGATTTCCCGCAATAATTCTATAATTTCATCTCCCACACAATCCGGGCGGGTTCCGATAATCACCATTTTAAAATCCGCCTGCTCCAGGACTTCATTATAAAAGCCGCGCAGTTGGCCAAGCGTCCCGTAAGTATTGGTAAAGGATTGAAAATAAGCGATATACGGTGCTTTCGCGCCGTAGCGCCGCGCGGCAAACTCGATGCCGGATTTGACTTGTCCGGCGAGGTCTAATTTATATCCTAAATGTCGCGCGCGGTTGCCGTTTTCGGCGCAATAAACGCAGCCCCGGCCAAAATTGTTTTCCCGGTTCGGGCAGCCCAGCGGCAAATCTATCGGAATCCGATATAAAGCACGGCCGTATTTATCAATTAAATATTCCTTGAAAAAGCGTAATTTTTGCATTAATTTCACTTCTCACATTTTTTTATGACGGTTTTATTTACAGACTTTACGCAGGAAATTTAGTTTTTTAGCGAAAGGCGGATAGCGCACCGGCACATCTATTAAAGTTGACTTAATCATCACGGATTTAAAATGTGAAAAAGTATCGAAGCCGTATTTGCCGTGATAAGCTCCGATACCGCTTTCGCCGACTCCGCCGAAAGGCATTGACGCGTTGATAAAATGAGTAATCGTATCGTTGACGGCCACGCCGCCGGAGGAAGTCCGGTTCAGCAAAGCTTTAAGGTCGCGTTTGTGTTTTGAAAAATAATACAAGGCCAGCGGTTTTGGACGCGCATTGATAAACTTGACAACTTCGTCAATTTCCGTCCAGGTGACCAGCGGTAGAACCGGGCCGAATATCTCCTCCCGCATAACTTCCGCTTCCGGGTCGGTTTCGTCCAGGATAGTCGGTTCTATATACAAATCTCCGCGGTCAATCCCGCCGCCGCAGAAAATCTCCTGGTTTTCCAAAAGCCCGGCCAGGCGGTCAAAATGACCTTCATTGATGATACGCGGATAATCCGGGCTCCGCTGCGGATTTTCGCCGTAAAAGCGCTCGACTATTTCTTTCATTTTTTCAAGTAAAGGCAATTTAACATCCGCATGGACCAATAAATAGTCCGGCGCGAGACAAGTTTGTCCGGCGTTGAGGAATTTTCCCCAGACGAGGCGTTTGGCAGTTACGTTCAAATCAATATCCGCCGCGACTACGCAAGGACTTTTTCCGCCGAGTTCGAGCGTTACCGGAGTTAAATTTTCCGCGGCGGCAAGCATTACTTTGCGTCCGGCCTCCGGCCCGCCGGTATAGAGTATATAATCAAATTTATGCTGCAATAAAATTTCCCCCTCATTTTTACCGCCGGGGACTGTCGCGATATATTCAGGAGCAAAACACGCGTCAAGGAGTTTTTTGATTACTTCGGCAGTCGCCGGAGCTTGCGCGGCCGGTTTCAAAACAACACAGTTTCCCGCCGCGAGAGCGGCGATGAGCGGGGAAATTGCCAGTTGAAACGGATAATTCCAGGCGGAAAAAATCAACACGGAACCATAAGGCTCCGGGTAAATCCTGCCTTTTCCCGGCAGGTTATTGAGATGAAGCGCGGCGCGTTTGGGCTTTGCCCATTTTTTGAGGCCTTTGCGCATGTAGATAATCTCCTCAAGGATACCGGAAGTTTCCGTCTCGATGGCTTCAAATTCAGATTTGCGCAAATCCGTGTACAAAGCGGCATGAATTTCAGATCTCATTTCCTTGATTTTATCAAACAGGCAGGTCAAGGCATCACATCGAAACTTAATATCAAGAGTGGTTCCGTTTTGGAAAAATGTTTTCTGATTAGTCAGAATATTTTTAATTTCTTCTTTAAAATCCTTCATTTGCGAGCCTTATTTTGATTTTGTCCACAAGTATTTTGCTAATATACCGCTTTTATCAGAGAAATATATCTATTTATTTTGCAAAATACACTTTTTTATGAGATATTGAATTATGTAAGCTATTTATAAATAACTCAAGTTTTGCAGTTCAAATTTGAGCGAAAAACGAACGATCAAAC
>CAZEXM010000021.1:0-25504 GCA_964515915.1 uncultured Victivallaceae bacterium | reverse complement strand
ACTTGATGGCGAAAGGTTCCGGCTAGAAATCTGTGTCACAAAGTGCAGAAGAACCGAAAATTGCGATAGTTTTCATGCCGCGGCGGCAGGCTTGAATCAGTCGACGTATTGGGGTCTGTTTTCCCTGTTAGTTAATTTTTTGGGCAATTCGGGTGAATATCAGGGGCATGTTTTAGCTGTCTAATGAGGTCAAAATAAAGATGTTGAAGTTTTTTTTGCTTTTTTTGTTGATTTTTTGCTTTTTCAGAAGTATCTTAGTGTGATATTATGCAGAACTATTTAATCACTCGTTATATATGTGTGGAAAATTCTTTATGAAAAGTAGAATACTGCGTTAAAGTAATATTAACTTAATCAAGGAGTAGTACGTTATGAGTACAGGTACAGTAAAGTGGTTCAATTCAGACAAAGGTTACGGATTCATCACTCCAGACGATGGTGGCAAAGATTTGTTTGTACATCATTCTGAAATCAAGACCTCAGGTTATGCAACTATTGACGAAGGTCAGAAAGTAGAATACGAAGTAGGCGAAGGACAAAAAGGTCCATGCGCGAAAAACGTTACACCTCTGTAGCATTTACGCTTAAATAAACTACTAAGGAGCCGTAGAAAAATAACCTTTACGTTTTCATGTTTTTTTGAGCCATTTTTGCCGCAATTATTCGTTACATAACTTGTTATGCTCCTTATAATTGCATCAAAAATCATCTCAAAACTCCTATAAAAACTTGTAAACTTTATTTTTTTACGACTCCTAAGCGCGGAATACTCTAAATACACTGAATTTTTTAACATTTTCTGTGTATCCAGTGTGTTTCGTGTTTTTTTTTATTCATCATCATCGGCGAATCTGTATTCTTCATTGCCGTTTCCAAACATACTGTCGTATAGTTGGATTGGGGCTTCGTAGAAGATTTTTTCCAAAACCCAGAATGGCCCCCCGAACATATAAGCGCCGACCGGCGCGAAATACTCGTTTGCAAATTGCACCGGCGGTAAATAATCATCGCCTTTAAAATTCAGACTGCACACATTATAAACAGCTTTCGCCGGCGTCCCGGCCACATTGCCTATCAGGATAAATACAGTCGCGCCAAAATGCGCCGGTATTAAAAAAACATATTCATTTGGTTTCGCGTCGCGCCAGTAAACACCAAACAAGTCCAAACCTCTCTCGCGCCTGAGACTGGGATAGCGTTCCTTCAAGCCGCTTCTACTTGTATAGCCGCCGGCAAAAACACTGGATGCAAATATACCCGATAATACGAAAATAATAAAAATTTTGCCAATTCCTTTCAATTTAAAAATCTCCCTTTATTTAAAAATCTCCGAGTTTAATCAGGCAGCTTGCTGCATGAATGAACTCGGTACTCATACCGATTTGCAATCTTAGAGATAGTAAAGATTGCATTAATTATCCCTGAAGGGGATATTCACCGTAGCCCACGGCAACGCCGTGGGTATCATGTGCCCCCACGAATCGTTCCCTGTAAGGGAACTTCAAAATAAGGTCAATAATAATCGAAAAATGATTGAAGTTCCCCTACAGGGAACATTATATATCTTATTCTATACCCAGCGCGTTGCACTGGGCTACGATAAGAAACCTCGTTGAGGTTTTTTTACTGATACTATCCCTTAGATTGCAAATTGGTATCAAAAAGTTTTTGAAAAAGATGAGGGGGTTTGGGGGAGAAGAAAAAACTTTCTTCAAAAAGTTTTTTCTTCTCCCCCAATCTCAAATTTTCATTTTTTCAGGATTATACTCTTTTTTTCTTTTTTTGCCGGCGGCAGTTCATTGCCCGGTGCGATGCGTGTTATTTTGTTTTTCTGCATCCAGCCTTTGGTATCGTCAGATTTTATCCGCACCCAGTCGAGACGCGCTTCGATCACCCTGACAACAGTCCCCATGCGCAAACGCACTAATTTGCGTCCGGAAGCCATTGACGGCAAAGAACGCAGTTCCGCGCTGGCTGAAGTTACCACCGCGTTGGCATTGCTGTACACACCCAGTTTCCCGAAAATACAGGCCCCCGAAGCCGCGGCAAAAATAATTCCGCAACTGCCGATGAAAACAATACATTTATTACGGCTCAGCCGGCGCCGGAAAGCTAAAAATATTCCAGCGGCGGCCCACGCCAACAGTGCTACTAACAGCCATTCGTCCGGACGCAGCGATTGACTCGCCGCAATCAACATTTCCGCGGGTCCGTCAACTTTACCGACCTCCGGCATAAATAACCGGCGCCGGACAAAATTCAGGTTTTCGCTAATCGCCGTATCATAGGGGGTCAGTAAATGAGCTCGCTCAAAACACACCAGCGCACCAGCCAAATCACCTTCATTACATAAACAGGTGCCGAGATTATACAGCAAAGCCGGATCCGGCGAAGTTTTGATAATACGCGAACGGAAAAATTTCGCGGCGGAAGCAAATTCCCCGGAATCGTAGGCCCTTATCGCTTCAGCAAAACTCGTCGGCATCACTTCCCGGGATTCTACAATTTTTACCGGTTTTACAATCTTTTCCGTCGCGTCAAGCCGCGAAACTGTCATAAATAACAAGCCGATAAGCGTTAAATGCTTTAAAGCTTTATACAATTTGCTTCTAAGCTCCTTTTTATTCAGGTTTGACGTACCGGGCAGATAACTGGCTTCACCAACATTGTTCAGACATTGCGCTAAACTCGCGTCTTTAAGCTTGTTTGTCAACTCGGAAGTGGTTGTTCCGGGAGGCAGGTTCAGCATGTCGTTGATAAACGGAACAGCTTCGTGCCGGATGACTGTATTAAGCTCATCGTCCGGACTTTTCCTGATGGCTTTTAATATTCTGCCTTTGCGTTTCAAAGCGGCGCGACGGCGCTGTAAAGCTTTATTGCTGCCTAATTTTTGTTGACGCCAATAACTCATTTCGCTGATGAGCCAGGATAAGGGCCCCAGGATTCCCAAAACTATATAAGCCCAGAACCAGTTCAAATACAAGGGAACCTGAACAGTTCCATTAGTGGATGTTTTCAAAAAAAGGATATTGGAACGCGGTATGGTCTGCCTGCCCTGGTATTTAGAGGCGGGTATCGAAAGACTTGGACTTACTTTACTATAATTAATATTTTCGGCGGGATTATCAGATTTTTCTACTTTCAGCTTCTTCGAAAAACTAAAAGTTTTGTACCTGTTCAGCAGCGAAGAAAATATTGATACAGTCATTTTCAATTCCTTATTACCTTTGGATAAAGGAATAAGAACATATTTTATCTCCGCTCTTTCCCTGCCGTCGTAAGCCGTTTTTTTGTCTATTTCGGGGGGATAAATGCGAAATCCTTTGACTTCCAATTTGGGCACGTTCAGCGTTTCCAGCGTCCCCAGGCCATAAACCGTCATAGTTAAAGTAACCGGTTCCGCGACTTTAAACTCTTTGTTGCGCAAAGAAAAATTAACATCCCAATTACCCACCAGGCCGAGAAAATTGGATTTCCCAGGAGCCTTCGGCAAAGCTTTTATTTTTACTTCAAAAGGAATTTTCACAGTATAAGGGGTACGTTTATAGACAGACCTGCCGAAGAAATCCCGCCTTTCTGTAGGTATGCGTATTTCTGTTTTTATTTTTATAGTTGTTTTAAAAATTCCCGGAGCAATTGTCCTGAACGCGGTTTCAAAGGACTGCTTGACAAATTTTTTCTTTCCTATAGAAACAAGGCTCTCCGGTTTTATAATAAAGCGCGTGTTTTGCCGGTTTTGCTGACTATAATCACGAAAAATAATTTTATCCAGTTTAATTTCCGGATAACTCGTTACTTGCGCTCTAACTCTCCGCCAATTCAACAAATTTATTTCCAGGGAGATTTCCTCGCCGACATAAAACTCTTTATTTAAATTCAAAATCTCGACTTTCCCGAAAAGAATGTCCTTTATTCGAACATCTTCACCTTCGTCGCCTTCCATTTTTTGATCGCCGGCACTAACCGCTTCAAGTTTAAAGGAATCGATTTTTCTGACTTTTCCACCGATTTCAACTTCCAGTTCCGGAATTATAATCGTCCCTTTATTGTCAGCTCTGAAAGCATAAACCCTTGTGTATCGGGCCGTGCCGTTTGTAATGGAAGTGGAGGAGCTGTTATAACCGGGAAGCCAGCTTGCGTTTTTCATCTTCGGCATAGTCAGCAGCTTGAGTTCTTTATCAGCAGTCAAGCTGATTTGCACGACTTCTCCCACGAGTGGGCGTTTGGTACTGATGCCAACCCGGAAATTATCATCCGCACACAAAGCGCAAATACTTAAAACACTTAAAATTATTATACAAAATCGTTTTAACATTTTTCTCCTTAAATCTTTATATATAATCGCAAAAATATTCGGATAATAAAATCGCATGAAAAAGAAAAAACACTTGCGCCTACCAATCTTTTTCTACTTTTGTATTTTTATACTGCTGTTTCCGGTAGGCCTTCAGCGCTTTGCGGAAATCTTTTTCTTTTTCCGTCATCAGTTTCAACAACTTACGAGCTTCTTTCGGATTAATATCTTTCGGAGCTTTTGCAGCTTTCCTTTGCTGAGCGGCTTGTGGTTTTGGCAAATTCTTGTCTTTCTTGTCTTTGCCCTGTCTGTCTTTACCTTTTTTCTTATCTTTGTTTTTCCGCTTATCCTTATTCTCCTGCTTATTTTTGCCCTTGCCTTGCTTGTTTTTTTTCTTCTTCTTATTCTTGTCAGGCATAAGTTGTTCCAAAGCTTTCTTGATGTGTTCCTCCGCTTTCCCGCCTTGCTTATCCTTCCGGGCTTTTTGCGCCTTGTCAAGTTCCTTCTTCGCCTTTTGCGCCTGCTTTTCCATCTTTTTCTGGCCAAGGCCTTTCGCTTGTTTCTCTAATTTTTTTACATCATCCTGGGCTTTCTTCAACTCATCTTCAGATTTTTTTTGTTTTTGTTTTTGTTTTTTTTGTTTCTGTTTCTGTTTCTGTTTCTGTTTCTGTTTCTGTTTCTGTTTCTGTTTCTGTTTCTGTTTTTGCTGCTGTTTCTTTTTCTCTTTTTTCTTTTTCTCTTTTTTCTGTTTATTTTTCTTCTGTTGTTGTTTTTGCGCTTTTTTCGTTTGCTTTTGCGCTTTTTTCTGTTGTTTTTTCAGTTCTTTAATTTTTTTAATCAATTTGTCAATCATCGCGCGGTCATTCAAAAGCAACTGTTGATTAATCGCGGTTCGGTTCCGGGCGTTTTCTTCGACTTTCTCTTTGTCCGGGACTTCAGGACTCTTCGTGCTTAAAGCCTTTACATACATTTCTTCGGCTCGAGTCAATATTCTTTTCGCGCCCTCCAGTTGACTGATAGCGCCGTCAAGATTCTGTTTTTTGACCTGGCCGACAGCCTGCATTACGCTTTGTCTGGCCTTTTGGTGTTCTGTTACTCCCAGGTTGTTAAAGGAATTAATCCGTACCGCCGGGTTTTTGTCAGCCAGATTAATTGCGGTCGCGTAAAGCGTGGATGAATCGCCTTTTTTCTTCAATTGAATTTCTCGGGCCCGGTTATAAGCCTTTACCGGGTCAGTAATCGGGGGGGCGGGCTTTTTCTCTTCCCGGGCTTTCGGCACGGGCAATTTTGCCGGTGTTCCAGGCGCTTGCGCGTTCAGCGTGTTTTGAATGCCGGGCAAAGCGAAAAACAGCAATATCGCGGCTGCTTTAATGACCTGTTTCCGTTTTTTCCCGGGATGTTCCGAAATCAGCATCCAGAGCCACAAAAGAACCGTCGCAAAGGCCAGAAAATAATAAAAACGTTCAACCGGGCGGGTTTTTTCGCCTTTTTCAAGCTCTTCCGGGAGGAGTTTTTTAATTTCCGCCTCGATTTGACTGAGGCCGAAATTTGTCGTCGTACTATGCACAAAACATCCGCCGCTGGCATCAGCCAGCTGCCGCATCAACGCGACATTCAAACGGGTTTTAACCAGTTTCCCCTTGCTGTCCCGCATGAATTTAACACTTTCCTTTCCTGCCTGCCTGACCGGCACCAGAGCCGGTGTCGTTGAATTTCCGACCCCGACGATCAAAAGCGGAATTTTCGTCTTTTTCAATTCAGCGAGCGCCAGTTTGCTGTTGCCGCTGAGTTCATCGCCGTCGGTAATCAAAATAATCGCGCGGTTATTGCCTTCCGCCGCGTCAAAAGCTTTCATCGCGGTTTCAAGGGCCAGCTGCAAATTAGTGCCGCCAAGCGGGATACTTTCGGTATCGAGTTCATCGACGTATTGAATAAAGCTGGTTTTGTCGGTAGTCATCGGGCATTCAAGAAAAGCCCTGCCGGCAAAAGCCACCAGCCCGAAACGGTCGGAACCGGTTTGATTAACCAGGTTCCGCAGAAATAATTTAGCGTGCGCCAGGCGCGACGGCCTGATATCCTGCGCCAGCATGCTTTTGGAAACGTCAAAAAGAACCATCAGGTCGCGGCCGCGGGTCTGGTAGGGAACCAGCTGCAGCTTCCAGGTCGGGCGCGCAACCGCCGCGACCAGCATTAACATCACAAGCAAAAGTAAAATAAAACGAAAAAGTCTTCGCGCCAGCGACAACTGGACGTGTTCATCGTCATTCGCGCGCGGGCCGAGAATAAGCCGCATTACCTTTGTCCGGCGCATCCTTGCCCCCCAGAACAACAGCAGCATAAAAATTAAAATTACCGGAATCCACCAAAATATCTGTATATTAATAAAATTCATATTGTTCCTTTACCCAACTTCATTTTGAATTGTCCAAAAAACAAAAAAATCCCGCGGCTGACGTTCGGGCGCCCCCAAAATAGCTTACTAAATTGTTGTCGACATCGTCCCGTGCTTTCTACGATAGAAACAATACAACTATTTTCACCAAAAGGCAAAAACGAAAAACAAGAAAAATTAAAAAAACGGTAAATATTCCGACTGGACGCGTCCGACAAAAGTCGTCAGGTCAATACTCGAACGCTCAACATTCTCAAAAAATTCGCTTTGCTCATTTTGGGAGAATATCGCTTTCGGAGGCGGAATTGGTCAATATCTTTTTACTTTTTTCTTAAAAGAGCAGTCCTATGCAAATTCTGCCGGCGATAACGGCGGCATCTTCCGCCGCGAAGACGCGCTTGAATGAAGAATCAAACAACACTTCCGCGTCAACCGGGAATTCGTCATCACCCAGATGATATATAAAAGTAATTTCAAAAGGGCCGAAGGACTGGATTTTCGCCCCAAAATCCCCAAGTTTGACTTCTTCATAGTCAAACTTCGCCATACACTTTTTAATTCCTTCAATATCGTTGGCGTATTTATCCGTAAGCGGCTTGACGGTTCTCGACAAAAAGGGCTCGTAATAAAATTGTCCGCCGCTGAATTCACGAAAGGAAATAAGCTTTCCCGTTTTCCTGACCGGAACATCACAAAGCAGATAATGCAGTATCAGCAGCAAATCCGCGGGTTTAGCCGCGGGCATAGTAAAATCGTTGACATCCAGGCGCATATCCCGGCCGAACACCCGCATACTGATTTTGTTGTCCGTTGAGAGTTTAAGGGCATGCAGTTTGCAGCGTTCTTTCATATTAACGCTTTTGAGCTTTTCGACGGCTATATTGACAGCTTCATCGACTGCCAGTTGTTTATTCGATGCCATGATGATTCCTTTTCTAATGGTGGTACAAGCGTCCCGCTTGTGAATATACTCAAGCGGGACGCTTGAGCTACATTTCTTAAATTTTCACCGACGGGAAAAGCGAACTGTCGGTATGCGGCAGGAAGAGCGCGCTCATATACTTGTCCATATATCCCGGGTCACTGCTCAAGTCAATATAAGTCATGCGGCTGGCGATGTCGAGCTGTTTCTCCCTGAATTCCTGGGACATAAGCACCATACACGTACCGGTCAGCGATGAATTGCCGATATATTTGAATATGCTTCTGTCAAGGTCGGGGAGAAGGCCGATGCTTATGGACATTTCCAGATCGAGAAAACGTCCGAATCCACCGGCTATGTAAACAGTGGAGAGATCCGCAAAGGACATTCCCACCTGGTCGAGGATTAATGAACAAGCGGAGTATATTGCCGCTTTCGTGCGGATAATATTTTCAAAATCAACTTCGTTTATGACAATTTCCTTGCCTGTATCGCTTTCGTCAGCGGGGACAATAAGGTAATACGCAGAACGCCCTTCAACTCTGATGAACTCAGACTCCCTGGAACGGTCGAGTTTACCGGCCGGGTCAATCCACCCGGCAAGCAACAGTTTGGCCAGGAGAGAAATCATTCCCGAACCGCAGATGCCTTTGGGTTTTACATCGCCGATAGTCTGATAACGCGCCCCGGCTGTTTCCGGGTCGATATCGACCATTTCAATCGCCCCCAGGGCGGCACGCATACCACATTTGATTCCGCCGCCCTCAAAAGCCGGCCCGGCGGAACACGCGCAGGTCATTATAAAATCACAATTGCCGATAACTATTTCGCCATTGGTGCCGATGTCAATAAATAAACTCAACTCTTCGCCGGGCGTCGCCAAATCAGTGCAAAGCACCCCCGCAGTAATATCGCCGCCGACATAACTGCCCACGCCCGGCGACAGATAAACCCACGACTGCGGATTTATGTCTATTCCGACTTCAGCGGCGGTAAAGTACGGAGCCCGCAGGATTGTCGGGGTATAAGGTTCCAGGCGGATATATTCCGGGTTCAGTCCCAGCAGGAGATGAATCATAGTGGTATTGCCCGAAATAACCGCGTTGTAAATATCATCGGGTTTAACATGATGAATACTTACCAGCTTCGCTATCAACTTATTTATTGTAGTTAAAACCCGTTTCCGCAGCTCTTCAAGATTGCCTTTTTTAGCGGCGTAGTTGATCCGGCTGATGATATCCAGGCCGCAGCCGATCTGGTCGTTGTAGTCCGTCCGGGTGCCGGTTATGCTGCCGTCCGGGAGATAAACGAGTTGTACAGCCACAGTCGTAGTACCTATATCAACCGCTATTCCATAGTGATTTTCAGTTTTGTTTCCCGCCTCTATCCCGATAATATGCGAACGGCCCGGCTCCCTGATCATGGTAACGGTAACATTGCCGGCATCTTCACGGATAGTGTCCGCGACCTTCCTGATAACTTCAAAAGAATATACTATCTCATCTTTTCCCCAGTCTTTCTGAATCGCGAGCGTGAGGCGGTCAAGATCCGAAAGCCCGTCTTCCAATTCGGGTTCCGCTACAGATACGCACCATTTCACGGCAAGCGGGTTATACTGCCAGTTGCGGGGGAACAGTTCCTGCCGGATAAGTCCGGAGTCTTCCGCCGCGGAAGTAAATTTTCCTCCCTTCCTGCCGGTTTGTTCGGGGACTTCCACAGTTAGCGGGGTATCGCTGATTGTGGTTCTGCATGCCAGTACATAAGCGTCAGCGAGTTCATCGGCAGTGAGGATACCGAGACTGTTGGATTCAACATCCCCGGAAGCTATCCGGACAATACACTTGCCGCAAGTACCCTTGCCGCCGCATGAGGCGGTAATTTCAACCCCGGCGGCACCGGCGGCTTCGAGCAGGTTTGAACCGGCTTTCGCGTTGATGCTTTTTCCTGATGGCTGAAAGCTTACAAGCGGCATATTATTCAGTCCTTGTATTAACTCAAATATTCGGCGAACCTGGCTTTTACGAAGCTTTCAATATCACCGGCTTCCTGGGTGCCCACGATAACTTTCCAGCCGGGCATGTTTTCTTCAAGTTCGCCACTGATTTGCGCCACATACCCCGGGATAACTATTTCACGGGTGTCAACCTGGCTGTCAAGGTCGATTTCCCGGCAGAATTTACCGATACTGGCGCCGCTGAATTTACCCGCCGCCCAGGCGGTAAGCACACTCATGCCTTCACACTCGGGAATTACCAGCCAGGCGTTAAGGCCGCTGTTCTCAATCTCGCCCGATACAATAAAGTACGTAAGCGAGAAGTTAGTAGTAACCCATACCGGGGAATCTTTGGTCGGCTCGCCGACAGCATAGATTTTCGGCTCAACCTGAATTGGTTTCTGCGGATCGGTATAAATGTTCTGGCGCAGGGCCATCAAGCCGACAAGCTGCGCCTTGTCAAATTCAGGCAGCACACAAATGCCGCCGAATTTAGTTATGTCATTGATCGCCGCAACTGAACTGCCCAGTAAATCAGTGTCTTTGATAAAGTTCAAACTGCCGTAGCCAAGCGGCTTGTAAGCGTCTTTCAGCGCCGCTTTGCGGGCAATTGAATTTGTCTGGAAATGTTCAGCCAGTGAGTTCGTCTGGAATTGAATGACCAGGTCATTGAAACCATTTTCTTTAATTTTCGCGGTCAGAACGACCAGTTCATTCAGATCCGGCGCCGTAACCAGCAGGGCGTGTTCATTGGCTTTCGCGATCTCAACCAACTCATCGGCGTTTTCCGGTGTTGCCGGGCCGATGAGCGAGTTTGAACCTTTTACCGCGACGGCTGCCGCGGCAAGGGCTTTCGCGTCTTCGCTGTACAAAATCAAGGGACGTTTACCTTTATTCCAGGCTTTTTCCGCGAGCGCGGCAAACGCTCCGGCATCGCCGCCCTTATGGCTTACGGCAATCATTTCGATATTGAGCAGTTCACCGACGCGGTCGAGTTCATATTCCGCCACCTCCGCCAGGGTCTTGTCAATAAGTTCCGCCGAATCCGTGTCGTTAATATTTATCGCCAGCAAAGTCTGGTTGACAAAGGTTTTTTCATGTCGGTAAAAACATGTTTCCTCACCGACTTTAATATTTTTTTCCGGCCCGAAAGCAACACCTTTTACCGGGGGTTCGCCCGCCGCGCCGAGCACGGCCTTAGCCTCATCCGAAGCGTATGGACAAGCCGCAAGTTCCACTTTGCCGCCGGCGAGTTTCATCGCGAAGGCAAGGCAGGTATTGGAACCGCATTCTTTGCAGTTGGTCTTAGGCAGCAGCTTCTGAATCTGAAGACCGGTTAATTTTTT
The DNA here is from genome assembly GCA_964515915.1 of uncultured Victivallaceae bacterium. Taxonomy (GTDB): domain Bacteria; phylum Verrucomicrobiota; class Lentisphaeria; order Victivallales; family Victivallaceae; genus JAHOYW01. The sequence goes on along the minus strand of CAZEXM010000021.1, from coordinate 14,557 downwards.
AGCCATTATTCAATCCTCTCTAATGTTTATTATTTAGCGGCCATGCCGTCCATCAATTCAAAGATGGCCTTTTTAACTTGTACCGCCGCTTCCGGGTGGTACATAATCAGGATATCGGCGCCGGAGTAAAGCAAACTGACCGCAGTCGTCAATTCCCAGACCGCATAACGCTTATCCAGGTCGCCCCATTCGGGAAAATCACTCTCAGGAGCTTTGCTTTCCTTGATCCTGGCGCATTCCTGTCCCGGAGACACGATCATCGGCTGAGCCAGCATCTTATCGCCGCCCAGGGCGGTCAGACGGATACGTTCCATCACCGAGTAAGTGTATTCAATGCCGTATCCGGTGGCCCCGGTCATCGGGTCCATAATGATCTGCTCACGCCTGATATCCATGTTGGTCAATAGAATGTTCAACTGTTTGCCGATATTCACGTCAATCGGGCTCTGGCCCACAATAGTATGTCCGTATGCCATGGCGGCACCGGCAATAGTGCGGTAATTATCCTGCTCGGCCCAGTTAAGAATCAGGTTCTCGCCGGCGCATGCCTGAGCCACGGCCTTCATAACTTCGTTATTGCGCTCAAAGTTGCTGTGCCCGGTAACGATCAAGGGAACGTCAACAGCAGCGAGGACTGATTTGACCAGTTCCACGGCCTGTTCCGGCGTGCGATTGCCTTTTTCCGGGTGAGTGCCTTCAAGTCGGACATTGATAAGGTCCGCGCCGTATTTATCGACGCACAGCTTAGCCATCTCCGCGGGATTATCCAGTAAGCTGCCATATATTTTGCGCAGCGCTTCAGGATATTTATTACTGACTGCGTCAAATACTTCCAGCGCCACCAGCGGCCGGTTCGGCATTTCGCCTTCCCACAAGTGAAAGGGCATACATGTAGCCCCGCCGATTTCATAGCTTACGCCGCGGGTACCGCCCTCAGCTTTGGTCGCGCCGATTTTTACGGTACATACCGGAACATCACAGCTTTCCTTCGGCAGTTTGAAGGCATTTACTTCGGCAAGGCGTTCCGCCGCGCTCGGGAATTGTTGTACCACTTCCTCGAGTTCAGGCGGGGTCTCAGACAGTGCGACTTCCTCGCCGAGGAATTTGCTGCTGAGGGTGGCAATAATATCGCGCACCACTTCCTGAGTCACAGCACTTTTAAGTGAAGATGTAATTTCAGTTTTTACCTGCTCTTTAATCTGTTCAATCATTTCCGCGGTCAATGCACCGCCGCCGTCCGGGGCATCCGTCTTGACTTCATTGATTTTTTCTTCAAGCGGGGCTTCTTCCGCCTCCGTAATTTCCACTGACACGGCCAGTTCCGCCATATCCTCCATTTCCAGCGCCGGATGTTTGACTTTCTCCATAAACGCCCTTACTCCATGGGCATCGTCGGCGACTGTTTCGTCCGCGATCTGGTCGAACAGCCCTTCAGCACCCTGTTCGGCGAAACGTTCCAGCAGGTCCTCCTTCAACAGGTCCTTAAGCTCTTTCGGCATCCAGACCAGACGTTTGAAGCCGCCGTCGGCGAACAGAAACTTCCTGGAAGTCAGGAATACTTTGCCGCAGCCCATAAAACCCGGCACCTGGACTCCGCCGCCGACACTTCCGGCAAGCGACGAAAATGTCATTCCACTCGGAGTTTCCCCGAGAAACTCTCGGTTGACCGCCATGACGCCGTTACACTCCGGCACATAGGCGCAAATCACTTCAAAACAGCCGCAGCTGGTCATCGGGTCGCTCATGATTGAATAAGCGCTGAATCTTTCCACCGCTTTATGGCTGTTTGTGTAAACATACTCGTTAATGCCTTTCCAGATACCTTTAACCGGGTCAAGGCAATCACCTTTAACCACCGGCTGATTCGGCCCGGTTTCATCAATTTCGTAAGCCGCTTTGCCGTCGAGCCAGTTGTACGCCCCGCAGAGGCCGAGGCGTTCAGGAGTAATTATACATACATGGTCAGGGGCGAAAGACTGGCAGAGCAGACATGAATAGAAAGTATCAACCGAATCATCAGTCATTGACGCGAGGCGTTTGTTACGCTCTATATAGATTTTCCTGGCGACGGCCAGGCGTTTTTCAACTTCCGCTCCATCAGTTATCAGGGTGACTTTCACTTTGTCCACAATGGCGGGATATTCGGACAGGAGTTTCGCATGGAGGATTTCGCCGTAATGTTTCAGGCGCAAACCACTTTTGAACCCGGCTTTGGAAACCCGGGTCCAGACAATATCCCGCTGTCCCATGTGCCAGATACCTTCAGCGCCGTTCACCAGATGGTGAATCTGACGTTCAAGGATCGGCTCAAAGTCGGACTGCATCTTACGCCCGGCAACCTCGACCCAGATAGCCAGCGGCAAAGCGCCGCCGGCTTCGACTTCATCAATATCCGGGCCGATAATTTCGATTTCACCATCGTTGACCTCGTCAAGTTCAAGGCTCGTAACAAACTCAAAGGCGCTGGTCCTGCTGCCGCCGAATTCGCAGTGCACATCGTCTTTACGGATGCGCTCGCCTTCAAAAGCCGGGCCGTAGGCAACCGGAACCGGAACCTTGGTAATCTTGATTTTGCAGCCGCGGATTTCCAGGGCCCTTTCCACCATCACATCAGCGGCGACATTGGAAACGACATGCTCGTAAGTACATACGCCGGTCGGCAGTATCTGCGGAATATCGGTATCGGCGATAACCGGAAAACCGTAGTTGATCGCGCCGCAGGCCATGGCGTATTTCGCGGGAGTCACCTCCCCGAAAGCCAGGACAAAGGCGAAAATACGATCTTTATTGTAGCGCAGATTGGCGGCGAAATCACCCGGTTTAACCCCGCCGAAGGACAATGCCGCACGACTGGCGAAACCAAGGATATAGGCTATGGATGAAACATCTCTGCCAAAGGGAACCAGGCGGGTTTCCCAGCCAAGCTGTATGCCCTCTTCCGCGAGTTGGTCGGCAAACTGTTTACCGTCGGTATCACCGGCCATGAATACGTAAATATTTTTCTGCTGGAGTTCTTTGGCAATTTGCACCGCGATTTTATTAGTGGGGGCGGCGCCGACAATCGCGGCGAAGCCCGGCGCGGAACCATCCACAAACTCAATGCCGCGCTCACGCATGATAACATCGGAAGCGGCTCCCAGCCAGATATCGTTTACCGGGTCCGGGCCGAGGATATAATTACACGCTTCAATGATTTCCGTGGCGAACAGAGACGCCGCGCCGGCATCGAGGGCAGAGCCCAGATAGGGCAGCCAGACCTCATCGCCCGGCCTTGCCGGAAGCAGTTCCTTGACATACTTGAGCATCTCGCGAAGATCCGCCGCAGTTTCCATTTTTTTGCCGGTAAAAGAGTATATTATCGGCAGGAAATAAGCGGTATCAGGAAAAGCGACAGGACATTTTTCGCCTTTGGCTTTGATAAGTTCAGCAAGTTTTGCCTCTGCTTCAGCCACCCATTCAACAGCGCCGTCAATGGCGCTTGTGCAAATTAATTTAGACATCGAGGCTTCTCCTATCTTTCATATCCAGAAGTTTACGTTCAGCTTTTTTGTTAATACCCAATGCTTCGCGGGCATTATTCAGCAGTTCCATGATTTTCTCAACCGCTTCCATCGGATCGGCGATTTCGTAAAAACCGCCACCGAATTTCTCCGCGGCGCCTTCACTAAGGTATTTCATTACATTTTCAGAACCGGAGGTATGGAAAGGCTGTCCCAGAATAACATCGACCCCGGAGGCGACAAAGTAACAGCCGATAGCAACGGCTTTTTCACTCATCCACTCAGGAGCCACACCAACCGCGGGAACCTGCGAGAGAGCTTCACCCAGCCCGCCTTCGGCGACAATATGCGCCGCGGCGTCAAGGATACGGCAGTTGTCAACGCAGCTGCCCATGTGCAGAATCGGCGGCATACCGACAGTTTCACATACTTCCAGCAGTCCGGCGCCGGCGTATTCGTGCGCGGTTTCGGGAGTGAGCATCCCGGCTTTCGCGGAAGCCTGCGCCGCGCAGCCGGTTTTGAGGATCAGCACATTGCGCTTGATGAGTTCCTTAGTAAGCGCGTTAATATAAGAATCCGTCCTGGTTTTAATATTATTACAGCCGACAATGCCGACAACCCCGGTGATTCTGCCGGAAATAATCGCGTCATTCAAAGGACGGAACGAAGGACGGAAAGTGCCGCCAAGCATGTGCTTGATGGCTTCCACACTGAAACCGGCGACCAGCGGCTTTTTAACTTTTGGTATCTGCACTTTTTCAGGGTCGCGGTTTTTAAAGTTGTCAACCGCTCTTTTAAGCAGCTTTTTAGCTGAATCATAAGCATGCTTCTCATCGAATTCCAGGTGGGTGGCGCCAATGGTTTTAGCAATATCAGTGGTTGAAACCACTTCAGTATGATAGTTGGCCGCCACATTCGGCAGACTGGGCATTACACACTGTACATCGACAACCATCATTTCAACCGCCCCGGTAACAATCGCGAGTTCCTGCTGGAGGAAATTACCCGCCACCGGAACGCCGCGGCGCATCAGGATTTCATTCGCGGTACAGCACAGCCCGGCCAGATTAACCCCTTCAGCTCCGGCGCGCTCCGCGTATTTTATAATTTCAGGATCATGAACGGCCGCCGCCAGCATTTCTGAAAGCGCGGGCTCATGGCCATGGACGATGATATTAACTTGTTTTTCCTCAAGCACCCCCAGGTTGGCGCTGCTGCGCAAAGGTTCCGGGGTGCCGAACATAATATCGGAAACCTGTGAAGCAATCCGCGCTCCGCCCCAGCCGTCGGCAAGGGAAGTCTTGAAAGCCATGTCAAGCAGGTTTCTATAGTCGTGGTCCACTCCCATATGGGTTCGGTGCATGGACTCAACCACCATCCGGTCGATGCCCTGCGGCTCGACCTTGTGCTTCTTCCATACCGACCTGGTTTGCTCCGGGGCAAGGTTCAGGGTCTTCAAGTCTTCTTCCTGGGAGCTGAATTCAGAGATAAAGAGTTCAGCAAGTTCCAGCGCGATATCGTTCACCTCCCGGCCTTCCGTCTCAATACCATAGTCCCCCGCAATGCGATAGAGGGCTTTTTCATCAGTAATTTTGTAGTCCGGCTCTTTGCCTTCCGCCACTTTTTTAAAGCGCAGTACAAGGTGGCGCCCGTGGTCGGAGTGAGCCGCCGTGCCCGCCGCGACTTCACGCAGGAAATTGCGTGCGACAATAGTATCAGCATCAGCGCCGCAAACACCAAGCGGCGACCTGGGGGTGATTTTGCACGGCCCCATGTGACATATCCTGCAGCAGACGCCCTGGGTTCCGAACTTACAGCAAACGCTTTGTGAGTCGGCCCGCGAAAAACAGGTGTCAACGCAGTCATGCCGGGACTTGATAATAGTCTCTATTGACGCCGCATCTGAAACCATTTCTTCAGGCTTTTTGGGTTCTCTGGCCATTTTTGCTTCCTTCGTTTTTATACACTTTTCCGATTATTTAATATCTTACAAACCCCGCTGGGCAAGGAAAGAGCGTCCTTCCTCATTTATTTCCTCAGCGCCACCCCTAACCCAGCCCCGGCAATTCGCCGCCCCGCAGTTACAGGCAAACTGAAATGTAATTTTATCATCAGTGGCGGCATAATCGATGGTCAGGTATTCCCCGGGGGAAATATTCTTTAATGCCCGCACTTCAAGCTTTGCCACATCGATTGCCAGGTTGGGATCACAGCTGTGTAAAAGAAAACGGCAGAACCATGGATCGGAAAAATACAGCGTCGGGGTGATCTGGATAGTATTGAGGGTCGTATGGTTTACGATGATCCCGGATAATTTAGCTGCATACTCATCTTTTTTAAATGCTGTTTTTCCCTTAAGCCCCCTGCCGCGTTCATCCCCGGTCTCCACAACTATAAACTTAGCCGAGGTGGGGTGTCCTTCCTCCGCGGGGACAAAACCGGGATATAATGAAATAATTTCTTCATTCCGGTGTTTGGCGTCAACAGTGTCATTCATATCAAGCTCCTGATATTGTTTTAAATTAAACGGGTTTTTTACCCGGTAAAGCTGCTTGTTCCAGCAAATCATCAACGATAGCGACAATCTTATTGTCCGGGGAAATCCCGGCAATACCCCTGCCCTCTTCCGCCAGTTGCGCGAGTTCGTCACAGTCGGGCAGGCCGACGACAAAATCCGCTCCGGTCGTCTTTTTTATTTCGTCGATGCGCTCCGGCAGTCTGCCGCGGCGCAAACGGTTTACGACAATCGCCAGTTGGTCATATTCAATATTCATTTCTTCAGTCATTTCATGAAGCCTGACAACAGTTTTCAAACCGCGGCTTGAAGGGTCGGCAATCATTATCATTAAATCCACTTTCCGGACAATGCGCCGGGAAAGATTTTCCAGCCCGGCTTCATTATCAAGCACCAGATACGGATATGCCCCGGCCAACTCGCCAATCGCGTTTTTTAATACGTTGTTGGCGAAACAATAACATCCCGCGCCTTCCGAACGTCCCATCGCGATCAGGTCAAAATCACTGGCTTCAACCAGGCTTTCCGCTATCTTGTATTCCAAAAGCTCCTGTTTTGATATTCCGGCCGACAACCCTTTGCCGGCGATAATCCTGGCTTCTTCGCGAACCGCGCCGACAGTGCTGCTTACCTCGACGCCCAGAACCTCGTCAAGGCACATGTTCGGGTCGGCGTCAACCGCCAGCACCGGACTGCATCCCCGGGCAATCAGGCGGGTTACCAGCAACCCCGCGAGAGTGGTTTTTCCCACTCCGCCTTTGCCGCTTACCGCGATTAAATAACTCATAAATCCAATCCTTAATGAGGATGTCCGCAGCCGTCGCTCAAACGCTGCAGTTCATTACGTTTTTCGATAAGTTTTTCCCTTATTTCCGGCACGTCTTTCACCTCGACCTCAGCTTCAAGGGATTCAATCTCTTTCATCAGCTTCGCAAACTTTTCACGAATCAAATCTTTCATAATCTCTACCTTATTAATGTAGCATACTTTGCGGAGGCTGAGACTGAGCATAGCGAAAGTCAACCGTCCCGCTTGTGAATTTACTCAAGCGGGACGCTTGAGCTACATTTTTGTTAAAATATTTTTAAATTTATTCAATAATTCCGGCGGTAAAGCATCGATTACAGCTTCCCCGGCCCGGTCCGCTTTGCGGATCGCGTTTGAATAAGGCAGAACTTCCATAAGTTCACCGTCTTCAAGGGCGGCCCGGATAAAAGCTTCGTCTTCCGCGTCGTTCACCTTGTTGGCGACAAAACGAATATCCCTGATGCCTATCTGCTTCGCCATCCTGACTATGCGCCCGGCGCAGTCCAGCGAATTCTGTCCCGGCTCAACAACCACCAGCATCGCATCCACACCCCGCGAAGTAGCCCGTCCAAGATGTTCAACCCCGGCTTCCATATCCATGATCAAAATCTCGTCTTTATACAATATCAAATCCGCAACCAGCGCCCGGATAAGCACTCCTTCAGGACAAGCGCAGCCGCCGCCGCCGCTATCCACGGCGCCAAGCACCAGAAGCTCAACACCTTCGTGTTTCAGCGCATAGTCATCCGCGATATCAGCAACTTCCGGGTTGAGCTTGAACATCTGGCCGTAGCGTTTAACTTTCGCGCCGGTGCGCTCTTCAATCAGCGCGGCCTGTTCTGAAATCGGAACAATTCCGGATCGTTCATCCTCGCTCATGCCCAGGGCTACCGCCAAATTAGCGTCAGGATCACAATCAAGCGCCAGCACCCGCTTGCCCTGGCGCGCGAGAAGCAGCGACAAAACCGCGGCCAGCGTTGATTTACCAACTCCGCCTTTTCCTGATATTGCTAATTTCACAGCGCGTTCCGGGATAATTAAAAACCGTATTTTTCTTTCATGCGTTCTGAAAGCTGACGGACCATTTCAAATACCTTGTCGGCATCAGCGGCATCCATGGAACCGGTTCCGCATGAAGGAGTGATAATCGCCTGTCCGGCAATCAAATCCTTATCAATTCCCGTGGCGGCAAGGCCATCCATAACTTCTTCCAACTTTGTTTCAAGGGAATTGACATCCTGTTTCCTGATTTCAGTTGAAGTGGGAACTACGCCCCAGGCCAGAAGGCCGCCCCTTTCCAGGTGTTCCTTTACCTTTTCCGGATACATCGCGATTGTTTCGCCGAACTCAAAAGCGTCAAAGTTGACAATATCCACACCGGCGTCAATTAAAATGCTCCATTCAGTGTTGCCGCAGCAATGGATACCGGCAAGCGCGCCGTCCGCATGGACGGCGGCGATTGTTTCCTCCAGGGCCGCCACGACTTCGTCGCGGGAAACTGAAACATAAGTCGAGCTTCCGAAAGCGGAAAGAATAGGCTCGTCAATAAAACAAATGATATTGTCCGCGTATTTCCTGAATTCCTGAATCTGCCAGCGGCATTTCATGGCCAATCCCTTGATGATGACGTCACGAAACTCTTCATTGTACCACAGCGCGCGTTTGTTCTCGTCAACAATAGTAAGCGCGAAACTGCAGGGCCCGGTTGTCTGAACCTTCAGCCACGGGAGTTTTTCGCCTTTCGCTTCCAGGGCGGCTTCCAGCGCGTAAATACCTTTGGAGTATTTTTCGCTGACGGCCATCGAAGAACAATCCCCGGTGCCTTCGTCTTCATCCATTGCCAGCATGTAGTTTTCGTAGAATTCCGCGAAAAGCTCCGAATAATCGCCGGACGTATCAAAGTACATACGGCCCTTCACTTCATCAATGACAGCACAGGGCATCCCTTCGGAATACTGGATTTCCATCTGCTCATAAAGCCCGAAATGTGAAAGCTGGGGCCAGATTGGACAATCAAGTTTGCTAAGTGAAACCTCAACTGCGTATTTCGGATCCGGGTAGGGCATACTGCCGATTGCTGTTCCTAAAAATTTTCCTTCAGCCATTTTTCCATTCCTCCTTGGAGTATTGATTGTTAAAGACTTTTTACTGCTTTTTTGATCGCCTTGATGTGTTCCGGGGTAGTTCCGCAGCAGCCGCCGATAATATTCGCTCCGGCGGCAACCAGGTCCGGTGTCATTCCCGCCATATCCTCGGGAGTATCGGGAAAAATATCCACACCGTCCACATTTTTCGGCATTCCGGCATTGGCGTGGACGAGTATGGGAATATTCGCGTCAGCCGCCCTGATTTCCTTTACGATCTCAATCATGCGTTCCATTCCGTTACCACAGTTAGTGCCGAGAATATCAGCGCCGGCAGGAACCAGGGCCGCCACCATATCAGCGGGTGATACCCCCATCATAGTACGGTATTCACCTTGTATGGTTTTCTCAAAGGAAAAAGTACAGATGATTTCAAGCTCAGTGTTTTCTTTTACAGCTTTTACCGCGCATACGGCTTCGTCAATGTCGGACATTGTTTCGATACATACCGCATCAGCCCCGCCCCTGGCAAGGCCAAGCGCCTGCTCCTTGAAAGAGTCATAAAGTTCTTCTTTGCTAACATCGCCCATAACCAGCATTTTCCCGGTCGGCCCGATTGAAGCAATTACATAATTATCCGGCCCGGCCGCGTCGCGGGAGATTGAAGCCGCCGCCCTGTTCAATTCAAAAACCCGGTCAGCAAGACCATAATGTTCCAGTTTAAACGATGTTCCGCCAAAGCTGTCCGTCTCAATCATATCCGCTCCGGCCTCAATATAGCTGTCGGCAATTTCAAGGACATCCCGGCGGCGCTCAACGCACCATAACTCAGGACACTCTCCAGGCTCCATGCCTTTCTTCTGTAAAAATGTTCCCCAGGCTCCATCAGATACCAGAACTTTTCCGCATTGAACCTTCTCGACAATTGACTGTTTACACATATATAACCCTCTACTGTTTGTTTTTCAGAAATTTGCTACTAATAATCATTATAATCAAAATACCATGAAAAACCGCATATTCATCCTGTATTTTAATGAACTATTCCTGTATCTTATCATTTTGGCAATTTTTTGCAAAAATACTCAAATAAGGATTAAATCAGGCTTAAAAGTAAAATACAAGCATAAAAACTGATGTTTTTATATGAGACTTGACAGAAAGATAGTAGAATAATAAGATTGATTTTTACTGTTATCTATCACGCGGACACACGAGAAGACAGCTTCCACGCCGTATGCGCGTTCCCTGAACACTTCAAGTTTCCATGTATTTACTTCTTTTTGAAGATGTTCAGGAAACGTGAGACTGAACCGCCTTTTGATGCCGCTGTAGTTTCTGCTTCGTCCAGACGCTTACTGCAAAATGGACATCTGCGCGAGGTCGTTAAGATTTCCTCGCTGCAAAATGGACACGCTTCTTTCATTAGTGTGGACGGTGGCGGCGGCGGATTTGAATCCGGCGAATTCGGGTCGGGTATATTGATTTCTTTACCGCAACCGGGACAATCGCACGTTTTTCCATAGAAATCTTCATTAGCTTCAAGTTCTGCGTAACAGTATTGACATTGGATATCCATTTCTGTAACCCCCGCTATTGATTGGTATAACTACCTTAATGCTTGATTAACTTTTTTGCAAGTTTTTATCCGCTTTTTTTTGCTGTTTATAATTTGTTTGATAGGTAGTAAGTAATTGAAAACCTGTATCATACAAATATCTTATCCTCATTGTAATCAGGATTATGAGTTCGATTAGTCTTTGTTTAAGAAAAAAATCCCACTCAAAAAAAGGCTACTTGTGCACAAACCGGATACGGCTTAATTCCTCTGTCAACTCATATACCTTGTCCTGGCGTTCAAAATAAAGATTTTTGCGCTCCCGGATATCATCATTCATATTGTAGAGCTGTTCCGGCTCCGAATAGAGAGTTGTCCCCGGATCGGGGCTGAAGCCGCCTGAGCCGCTGCCCTGAATCAGTTTCCAGTCCCCTTTTCGGATGCCGAACATGCCATTGTAACTGTGGTGTACCACTTCGTTTCTGACAGCCTTGTTATCAGTAAACAACGGCAGCAGGCAGTTGCTGTCCTCAGCGGTTTCCGGCAGTTCCGCGGATGCGATGCCGGAGAATGTTGCCATCAAGTCGGTGAGGCAGACAAGTCCAGCGGACTTCGAGCCCGGCTTAATCTTTTCCGGCCATTTTACAATACACGGAATCCGATGTCCGCCGTCCCAGGTATCGGCTTTCATGCCGCGCAGAATCCAGCTCGGATTGTGCCCGAAGGTTTCTATCACGGTGCCGGGGGCTTCAAGGCTGCCATTGCGGCCGGGGCTGCCATTGTCGCTGGTAACGACCAGGATTGTGTTATCGGAAATACCACATTCCCGCAGGGTGTTGTCGATTTTTCCGATAGTGCTGTCGAGCTGGGTTACAAAATCACCGTATGGCCCGGCCTGGCTTGTGCCTTTAAACTCATCGGTAGGGGCGATAGGCGTATGTGGCCCGGTTAGTGAAAAATAGAGAAAAAACGGTTCTTCCCGACCTGCTGACTGCTTGATGAATTCTACCGCTTTGTTCTCCAGGCAAGGCATTATTTCTTCAAGGTCCCAACCTTCCACCATTGGCCCGGGATATCCATACATATCATCAGGCTTGTCAAGCGTGGGGATCCCTACCGTATGCTCATTCTCGATAAAGCAGTATGGAGGAAAGTTTGGTATATCCACGCCGAAATAATAGTCAAAGCCGCACTTGACCGGACCATTTGTTATCGCTTGACTGTAATCAACCTCCCGGCCAGCGGCCTGCCGCTCCGGGCTGTTCCAGCTGAAGGCGTCAAGTTCGTTCTGATCCGTCCCCGGCCAGTTCATGCCCAGATGCCATTTGCCAACACAGGCGGTTTTGTAACCGGCGTTTTTCAACATTTGCGGCATGGTGATAATATCCTCTTCGATGAGCGGCGGGTCATAGGGGCCAAGAACAGATTTTTGCAGTTTGCCGCGCCAGGCATAGCGTCCGGTCAGAATACTGTAACGGGAAGGAGTGCAGACAGATGAACCTGCATGGGCATCGGTGAAGGTAATGCCTTCGGAGGCGATACGGTCCATCTCCACAGTATTGATCTTTGATTCGTCGTTGAGACATGAGAGATCGCCATAACCCATGTCATCGGCCAGAATAATGATGAAATTTGTTTTTTTAGACATTGTTACTCCTGTTTTAGTGGTAAATTTATTCCAGACATACTATAGTAGTATAGTTTGGTTTGTGTGTTTGTAAATAGTTTAATATTAATATTAGTGGTATAAACTAAATATGGAACAGTCACTTCTAGTATCTTTAGACAATCTTTTAGAGGAGTGCCCGGAAGTGAAACTCATCACAACCCGCGTGGCAGAACCGAACGACTCCCGGCGTTATTACCTTGACAAATTATGGGCGCTGAATATCTATAATCATTCGACAAAGATAGTTTTAAATGGCGAAGCGCATGCGGTGAAGCGTGGTCATATTTGTCTTATGCCGCCTGGAACGGCAAGAGAGTTTATCTTTACGGAACGCGGCCTGCACCGGGTGGCGCATTTTCATTTTTCAAGGGGAAAAACTTATAAAAACAGTCTACCGCTTTTACTTGATTCCGGCGAAAAATGTGAGTTTTTCATTTCGAGGTTCGACAAAGCGGTAAAGTATCATTTAATCAAGCGGGAGCGGGCCAGGGCGATACTATGGGATCTGCTTTGGGAGCTTGTCGAACTGCCGGACATTGAACACACACTGGAACCGCTTTCCATTCATCCGGAACTAAGCAAAGCGATTGCCATGATTGAAATGAAATTTTCGGGACGGCTGAAGGTAAAAGATATTACGGCATCCGCCGAATTGTCTCATAACCAGCTTAACCGGCTTTTTCAAAAGCATTGCGGCTGTTCGATTATCGCCTATATCAGAGGGCGGCGGGCTCAAATGGCAAAACATCTGCTGCAGAATACGAATATGAGAATCAAGGAAATCGCCGGCGAGATCGGCATGACTGACCTGCAGCAGTTCAACAAATTTATCCGTGAGTTTTTCGGCCAATCACCACGTATGCTGAGATAATCCGCAATATCCGCCCCGGCAAAGTTCGGCGCGAAGTGTCCTGCTCCGAATACACTGATGAATCCGGACTTGCTTCCAGGCCGACCCCGCCTTATAGTACACTGAACAACTAACTGGAGTTTTTACCATGAACTGGTTCCCGAACGAAAAACGATACGAAAAAATGACTTACAGGCGCTCCGGCCGCTCCGGCCTGAAACTGCCGGCTATTTCCCTAGGCTTATGGCACAATTTCGGCGGCGCCAGTTCTTTTGAAAACGCTGAGAAAATCATCCATGCCGCATTCGACATGGGAATCACTCATCTGGATTTAGCCAACAACTATGGACCTCCTCCCGGAGCAGCGGAAGAAAATTTCGGAAAGATTCTGCATCAGGATTTTAAACAATACCGCGATGAAATGATTATTTCGACCAAGGCCGGCTACCTGATGTGGCCGGGCCCCTATGGAGATTCTGGTTCACGTAAATACATGCTCGCCAGCCTCGACCAAAGCCTCAAACGTCTGAAACTGGATTATGTTGACATCTTTTATTCGCATCGCCCGGACCCGGAAACTCCGATAGAGGAAACGATGGGAGCGCTTGACAGCGCGGTACGGCAGGGCAAAGCTGTCTATGCCGGTATATCCAATTATTACACTCAGGGAGAGGCTAAAGCGGCTTTTGACACACTTCAGAAACTAGGCACGCCCTGCGTCATTCATCAAACCCGCTATAACATCCTCGACCGTCGCGTCGAAGACAATCAATTACATGAACTGCACGAATCCTGCGGCGTAGGCTGTATCGTCTTTTCTCCGCTGGCGCAGGGGATTCTCACTCCACGCTATCTCAAGGGTGTTCCAGAAGATTCCCGTGCCGCTCAGCCTCCCGCTTTCCTGACCCGCAAGCAGGTGGACAAATACCAGTCAATAATTCACAAACTTAACGCTATCGCTATCGAACGCGGTCAAAGCCTGGCACAAATGGCTTTGGCATGGTGTTTGCGTAATCCGCGCGTTACTTCGGTGCTGATCGGCGCCAGCCGTGTTGAACAGCTCCAGGATAACATGAAAGCACTCAACTCAAGTCCTTTCTCAGCTGCCGAACTTGCCGCAATTGATGAGGCAGCGACTCAAGCGTGTTCAAAGAGCACTCCCTTTGATTGAAAGGATGTCGTTATCAAGTCGTTCTACGGGAATTATACCAATTTGCATTACCTTATGTCTAAAAAGTCAAATTGATTTCTTGTCTTGAGCGAGAATGGGTTTCCCAACTCGTCGGAACTCAAGACATTTAAAGAAGTTAATTTGACGTTCTGTGAGCTTCTGAATTTAATTTAAAAATCCCAACCGGCAAGCATACCACTTAGGCTGTCCGTTATCCGGCAGCAAATCTATTTTTATCGGCCATGTCGGAAAAACTCCGTGCGAAGCGACAAAGATCAAAAAAGGCAGTCTCCTAAGAGCTGCAAAATGCAAATGGTCGTCTCCGCACAGAGAAAAATTAAATATAACTCACTTAAGTTTTGCAGTTCGTTTTTCTGCTTGATATTATGATGCAATTTTGAAT
>CAZEXM010000020.1:0-25657 GCA_964515915.1 uncultured Victivallaceae bacterium | reverse complement strand
AGCTGAAAACCATAAAAGACCTGTGAACAGAACAGATTTTTGTGAAGAGGCTAAATATTACTCCTCTTGAACACCATCAACTTTTTTTGATTATTCAAAATGTTTTATTTTGTTTATAACTATTTAGTTATCAATATATTGCAAACATATGTCCTGTTGTGTGTAAGTTTTTTTTTACATCTTTACCCTTGATTAAATATTCGCCGTTAATTCTTCAATCTCTTGACAATCAATATCTTAACATTCTTTTTGCAAGTTGGCACGGAACTTTCTTGTCAAAAGTAGAGATAGAAGAGTTTGAAGAAAATAGTATTGTTTAGAGGTATTTTTATTTGAGGAGAGGGCGTATAGGTAAGAGGAGTACGCTTGCCGCATCTGGCTGTTTTGATAAACGGTCGGATGTCGGCCCTTTTTTGTGCGTGTCATAAATAATTATAACAATCACCTCGCAAAATAGGCCTGAATATGTATATAAGAATAAGTCTGGCCGCTTTAATTTAAGTTCAATGCCCGCTTAACTCCCCTTGTTTTCTTGCAATTTTGAATTACAGGCGATATAATTATCAGTAGGAGTTTTATTTTAGAAAAGCAGGAGCGTTATTTCATTTTTTTGACAATTCTGCGAGCGTTCACACTGGTCTTTTGTGGAATTGTATATTATGAGTAATTCAATACACGTGTTTATATATTTAACCGGTCCGGGTTGGCATATTCTCAAGGAACATGGTTTCCTGGCTAAACACTGCCAGTATCAATTCCCAATAATGTCTCAGCTGGGTTGTTCCCACGCGGCAATTTCAACCACCCTTACCGGCAAAACCCCGGATAAACATGGTCGTTTCAGTAGTTATTATTTAAAAAAGAGTAATACCGCATTCGAAACAGCGCAACGATTTTATGACAAATTCAGAGCTAAAAACTCCGGTTATTACGGAAAATATTCCGTCCCGATCCGTAATCTTAATTATTTTGTACAAGCTAATCATTATGCAAAAAAATTGGCCCCCGGCTGCTTTGCTCCCCTGATTAGTATTGTGGATTTAGTTAATGAAAAAAAAATACCTCATTCCATTGTCAATGCCTCACTAAGTTCCCCGATTCAAGCCTTAAAGAATTTGCGCAGTCGGCTGGAAGATAAATCTGTTGATTTCGCTTTCATTCAAATTGACGAAATGGATAGCTTGTTACACAATTATCCACATAATTTTCCCAAAATAGACAATAAATTACGTCGTTACGAACGACAAATTAAAAAAATTATCGCAACCGGCAATTCAATCAGCCCAAATTTTAATTTAACAGTATTATCAGGTCACGGTATGACTTTTGCGCCGCAGAAAATAAACATCAAAAAAAAGATCGCTTCTCTGGGAATGAGTTACGGACATGACTATCGCGCCGTTTACGATCCGACAATGGCACTTTTCTGGTTCAGGGACAAATTCGCCAAATCCATTATTCTTGACAAATTAAAGGAACTGCGGCACTGCAAAGTACTAAATAATCAGGATAAAAAGGATTTTGGAATAAATTTTTCTGATAAGCGTTATGGAGAAACCATTGCCTTAGTTGAACCGGGATTTCAGATTTCACCGAATGACGTATTGTCAAAACCTTTAGCGGGAATGCACGGCTATGACCCGAATCATTCCGACTCCCTCGGGGCATGTCTCTCCACCCAGTCAATAAGCCCGTCTCCAAGCCAGGTCAAAGATTTTTTTAACATCATGGCGAACTTTGTCGCGAAGCATGAATAACAAAGGCGAACGTCGCCTTTGCTGCTAAAAGAAAAAAATCCCGAGGCGGCGGCTTATTTATTTCCCGCCCCGATTATGGGTACTTCAATATCTTCCGCCTCAACTTCTTATTTTGAATTCTGATTTATGCGTTACGCCGGACGTATTCAAACAGGAAAATCGTCGCGGCCTGGGCTGCGTTGAGGGATTCAAACCTGCCCGGCATCGGGATTGTAACACGTTTTGCGTTGTCAAGTTCGCTGACGCCATGCGCTTCGCTGCCGATAATGACTAATGATTTTGTATATAAGCCTTTCTCGGTAAATAAATTAGACCCTTGATGCGGGTCGGAGAGATAAATTTTCTGATAAGCATATTCACGGGCGGTTCCGGATAAAGTTTTCAGGTTCGGAAAAACCCGCAGGCGCAGAGAAAATTGCGCGGCCATCGCTGAACGAATCGTTTTGTCATTAAAGGGATCAACCGAACCCGCTGTATACCATAATTCGCTTAGACCGGCGGCTTTGGCGGTCCGCAAAATCGTTCCGAAATTGCCCGGATCAGCGATGCGGTCAAGTACAAATAAAAAATCATCCGCCGGTTTGGAGGTCGAGAATTCAGGCACTTTGACAACACATAAAATGCCCTGGGAATTGACCGTCGCGGCAAGTTTCGCGAATTCGCGGCCGGGGATAACATAAGAAACGGGACTTGTTATGAAATCAAGTTGCAGAGATTCCCGGCAAACTGTAAATTCGACTAATTCAGGGGCGGCAAGCAACAATTCCTCGCAACAGCGCAGTCCTTCACAGACGCACAAAGCCGTTTTTTTGCGCCCGTGCCGAGTGTACAGGGATTTTATCAAAGCTTTTTGCTTTTGCGGTAAATTATTCATTATTTACGCACTCCAACCATCAAGCTGCATCCGTGACAAATTTTATTTTTTCGGTACGACTGTTTTCGCGGGAATGGTTTTTGATGCACCGGGTAATCCAAGCAGCATAAATTTTGCTTGTTCTACCCAGAAAACTGTTGCCTGATTATACATACCCGGCCTTATTCGGCTTGCTTTTGTAAGATATTTGCGGGCTTTGCCGATTTTTTTCAGGCCGGAGTAAATGCGCCCTGCCCCGTAATTTGCCTCGCAACGAAATCCGGACGGCAATGAAGGATCCGCGCCGATTGCGGCGAATTTTGCCGCCGCCGCTTCTTTTTTAGCTTCCAGTTCCAGGGCGTAAGCTTCATCCAGATTGATACGCCAAGTCATTTCACGCGGGATATCAGAAGCGCGAAGTAATTTGAATTGTTCGTAAGCTTTGGCGTATTTTTTTTCACCAAGGTAAATTTTAGCCAAACGCAGGCGGGCGTAATTCGCGGCCGGATAATCGCTGTATGCTTTTACAAGCTTGATAATTTCCGCTTCAGTTTTGGCATTGCATATTGCGTTATTCGCCTTTCTGTCAGCCGCTTTCCGGGCGTCAGAGATTATCACCCACAAAGCAACGCCAATAACTACGGCAACTGCCACGCTCGCGATTTGCTTCCAATAGCTCATTGCAAAATGCTCAAATTTATCAAAATCATCTAATAAGGCATTAGAAATTTCCGCATCCAGCGCTTTTTTCTTGTTTTTATTAACAGCCATTATATATAAGCCCTTTATAAAAATAACAATTATAATAATTCGCAAACTTAAATGAAACTTCAACCGCATAACCTAAACCTTCTTGGGCTTGAAATCAACATACAGGCTATCTTTTTTGCGTATTTTATTTAAAAACAAGCATGTTTTTGTATAAATAAAGATTGAAATCACTTGATATCGGAATTATTCTTATGTTTCTGTTTACCTGAATATTTAATGTTTTGCAAAAAGAGGTAGTTGCAAAAGTCTGCCACAAACATGATTTTTAGTGTTATTTTGACTTTTGCGGTCGCCTCAAAGGGTGATATTATGCCGAAGCCTCTGACAACTATTTGCGAAAGTTTTTCTTCAGTCATCCTTGAAGTACTTGACGCGATAATCGTCCGCAGCGAACAGGATCCGCACTACCCTTTTATTGATACCAAACTCAGTATAATTACCGGCAAAAACATTTATCCGCCGCTCCCCGGGCAGGATTACAACGCTAAAAACATTATTTTTCCCTGGATTCAGGGACGCGGCATGGAAGCTCTCGCCGGCCATGCGCAATGGCTGCAGGAAAGCGCTCCCGAAAAAGCCGAAAATCAACAGCGTATAACAAAAATTCGTGCTATCCTGGAAAAACTCACCGTCAAAATGGAAGAATGCCGAGCCAAAAATAAGGGTGGAATGTTTTTCATCATGAATGAAAACGGAAATTTTCTGCAAGTCGGTCCCGGCGGGCAGTTAATCCCGGCTGAAAATGTTCGTCCTGTGGCGAATTTCAGTGATCTGTTTTACTCCAAGGGCCTGCTTGCCGCCGCTGCGTGCCTCAATCGGAAAGACTTGCTTCTGGAAGCTGAAAATTATTTTGAAGAAGTCCTCAGCGACATTTGTGCCGGTCGTTTTGCCAGTGACCAGCAATCTTTTGATCCTAAAAATAAAGTTGCTTTTGTTGAAGGGAAACAGTTGCAGGGGCCATGGATGATATGTCTTGGCGGGATAGCTCTGGCCGCGCGGCTTTGCAAACGCGAAAAATGGCTGCGGAAGGCTCGCGAAGTTGTCGGACATATTTTCGCGACACACATAAATACCGGACAGTTTGAAGACTTTGAAAAATATGATTTCTGGGAAGCGGTTGACGAGACAGGAATGCCGTGGGAGGAAAACAATCAGGTGCTTTGTGATCCGGGACACGCCCTGGAATTTGTCGGCCTGTCCTTGAAGTGCATTTTGCAAATGCGTTCCGATACGAGCCCGGAAACAGTTGCTTTTCTGCAAAAATGCCGTCAGCATTTGCCGCCGCTCTTTAAACATTGTTACAAACTTGGTTTCTCGCCGGCAACCGGGGGAATAATTAAAGCTTTTGATTTACGCCGGCGGGAACCGATAAACACGGACATGCCCTGGTGGAGCCTCCCGGAAACCATTCGAGCCGCAGCCGAAATATTCGAATTTACTGAAGACGCGGCGGCACTGGGTATTCTTCGCGAGTGCACTGATGCTTTCTTTGAAAATTATCTTAATCCAACTGTTCATTCAATGGCTTATCAAGCCCGCAGCGGCGAAGGCAAAGTGCTTGAAGTTATTCCCGCGACCCCGGATGCCGACCCCGGTTATCATACCGGTTTAAGTTTAATTGATGCAATCAGGCTTCTGGGAGAGTAAGTTTTAGTTAATTTTTATATATTTTCTTGAGCTTGATTTAGAATAATTAAGCTCTAATAAAGCAAAAAGAACTGTAAGGCCTTGACTATTAATGGATTTTCTGTTATCCTTACTAATAGTGTGTCGTTCATGCTTTTTAAGTAAGTACTTATTAAAATGGAAAAATGGATTATTGGATTATGAAAGCAAAGACAAATTCTCAATCTGCTTTGAACTCTAAGGGCAAAAGGCTTGCCACTTCGCATGTGGTCGAAGAATTTGAACGCATAATGAAACTACTTTCCGCTCGAATAGCTCGTCGTAAAGAGCGAATAGCTCGCGAAAAAACAAAAGCAAAAGTGGATTTTGAAAAGGCTTTGGAAACGAGTAGTCTTTACACAAAATCCATTCTCAGTAAGCCTGTTCTTTTTGAAATGCAGGATGAGTTTTGTTTTGCCCAGGGGATTTTATTGCCTGACGGAAAATGTTTTAAGGTTCTTGCCGGTTCGAAAGCTTCAGGAATTGTCGATAAAAAGTTACCCGGCGACATCCGCTGTATTCGTGAAGAATTGGCGCTTCTCCAGGTTCTTGTAAAGGATACGGTTCATGGCGATATGATTTTCACGCGTGATTATGAATTCAATAATCCCAGCGATGCCGCCAGCACAATAGCGGCCAGTCTCCGGGAAGGCAGCCACAGTTGGGTAGCTATAGAAAACGGCAAGCCAATGATACAGTACTAAGCTTTTGAATCCATGAAAAACGTCGTGCGCTAAAATGGTTCATCACAAAAATCTGTACCAAATGCATAAAGACTACCGCCTTTCTGTCAAGCTCTGATTCGGCATAAACCATTCGCAAGCTCATTTTTTTGTACCGATTCAGCTTGACATCCAGTTGCTTTCCTTGCGGAATGCTTCGCCAGCGGGCATAATTTCCAAAATAAATTTTGGTAAATTGACTATATTTAAACTGCGGCTCAAGTTTAAGCAGAAAAGTGTATAATGTAGCACAAGCGTCCCGCTTGTGAATATTCACAAGCGGGACGCTTGTGCTACATTGATTAAAAATACATTTTTCTGAATGAAATTTCCGCGCAAAACAAGGGAAAAGAACTCTATTTTGCGACAAACACCTAATAATCAATATGATAGAGTATTATTTCAATATAACAATTTGATAGTAACTTAAAAAAGAGCAGGAAATAAAATAATGACGGAAATTGGCACAAATAAAAATTTACAACAATATCACGATTCAAACAAAGATTGTCCTCTTGTTTCTATATTTTTGCCAATTTATAGACCTATAATTGTTAAGAAAGGCTTTAGAGCATCTCATAATACAAAGTTAAGAAATATTGAAATAATAGTTTCAGATGACTGTTCTCCTGAATAACATTTTTACCCTTATTTTAATTTAGCATTTGTTTTCCGAAGCGCCAGCTCCGGTTTTGAAAAGTGCGCATAAAAATCTCATTTTTTATCTGTCCATTCTGGACAATCCGGAAATCGGGTTAATATTATAAGCACAAGTGTTTTTTGATCCTTTACTTTTTTTAAGTATTTAATATGATTAGTCCGGAGGTCTTGTGAGTGATATAAAATTAACACCGATGATGAAACAATATCAGCAATCTAAAAGTGAAATACCTGATGATGCTGTTTTGTTATTCAGAATGGGTGACTTTTATGAAATGTTTTTTGATGACGCAAGCAAAGCCAGCAGGATTATGAACATAACCCTGACCAAACGCGGCGGAGTACCAATGGCCGGATTCCCTTATCACTCTCTGGAAAAACATTTACCAGTTTTGCTCAAAGCCGGCGTGAAAGTCGCCATTGCCGAACAAATGGAAGATCCCAGACTGGCTAAAGGTTTGGTTAAACGCCGGATTACAAGAGTAATTACTCCGGGAACTATTATTGACGGCGCGGCCTTGATGCCGGATAAAAATAACTTTCTCGCCGCGTTCGTTTTCAATAAAAATCAATTCGGCCTGGCTTCGCTGGACATCAGTACCGGCGAATTTAAAGTAACCGAACTGGATTCCATCAGCAAAATTGAAACCGAATTGACCCGCCTGGGAACAAAAGAATGCATTTTGGGCAAAGGCGAATATGAACGATGGCAAAAAGATGATGATTTCCCGCTTACCCCGGGTGCTTTTATATGGACCCCGCTTGAAGATTGGATATTTTCTTTTGATGTCGCTGAAGAATTGCTTAAACGACAATTGAAAGCAGCTTCGCTTGACGGTTTTGGCTGCCGCGGCCTGCACACGGCGGTTTGCGCGGCCGGCGCGGTTCTGCATTACGCTGTCGAAAACCTGCGTCAGGATGCCAATCACGTTAGAAAACTCTCCGTGTATAATGACCGTGCTTATCTTGAGCTTGATTCCATCTCTCAGCGCAACCTGGAACTGGTTGATGCCGTGTTCGGCGGTAAAGCTAATACTCTTTTGGGGGTGCTGGACAAAACTTCCACCTCAATGGGAGGACGTCTGCTGCGGGACTGGATTCTGCGGCCCCTATTTGAAAAAGATAAAATTACGGCCCGTCTGGATGCTGTGGAAACTTTGCGCGATGATCCTCTGACTTTAGCCGAACTGCGTGAAACCATCGCTTCAATACGCGACCTCGAACGTATTATCGCGCGTTTGAACATTGGCAGCGCCAACGCCCGGGATATGCTTGCTTTGGCTGACGGCCTCGCCATGGTTCCACCGGTAAAAACTTTGTTAAGTAATTTCGATACTATTCTATTCGATGAACTGCAGGAAAATCTGCATGGTTCTCCTGATTTGACCGAAAGCATTTTCGGCGCTGTCGCCGGGGAACCGCCAACGACTTTGACCGAGGGTGGTATAATCCGCCCCGGATTCAGCGCGGAACTTGATGAATTACGCAGCGCTTCGACCGAAGGCAAGAGCTGGTTGAGCAATATTCAGAAAAAAGAACAGGAACGCAGCGGAATCAGGACTCTTAAGGTCAAATATAATAAAGTTTTCGGTTATTATATCGAAATCAGCAAGTCAAATCTGAACCTGGTCCCCGAAGATTATATCCGCAAGCAAACCCTGGTCAATGCCGAACGTTTTATCACACCGGAACTTAAAGAAGTTGAAAGCAAAATCCTCGGCGCTGAAGATAAATCCAAAGCCCTGGAATATCAACTTTTTCAGAAATTGCGCGCCTTTGTGCTGGAGTTTACCGGCAAAATACAGGAAAGCGCCGCCGCCCTGGCCAAAATAGATGTAATTTGCACCCTCGCGGAATGCGCCCGGGTTTATTCTTACGTTCGTCCGCGCATCAGTGAAGATGAAACCTTAATCATCGAAGGCGGACGACACCCGGTTCTCGACGCTGTCATGCAGGGCGAACGCTTCGTGCCTAACGATACCTTGCTCGACGGCGACGAAAACCGCATGATGATTATTACCGGCCCCAACATGGCCGGCAAATCCACCTATATCAGACAAACCGCTTTGCTGGTTTTAATGGCGCAAATGGGTTCATTTATTCCCGCGGACCGCGCCCTTATCGGTTTGGTTGACCGCATTTTTACCCGGGTTGGCGCCGCGGACGATATTTCGCGCGGTCAAAGCACATTCATGGTGGAAATGGTCGAAACAGCTAATATTTTGAATCATGTGACCAGCAAAAGTTTAGTTATTCTTGACGAAATCGGCCGTGGAACAAGTACTTTCGACGGTTTAAGTATAGCCTGGGCTGTGGCTGAGTTTCTGCACGATACGCCGGGAAGCCAGGCGCGGACACAATTCGCGACGCATTATCACGAATTGACCGAAATGGCTTTGACCAGGCACGGCGTGAAAAATTATAATATTGCGGTTAAGGAATATGGGGATAAAATTATTTTTCTCCGCCAGATAGTACCGGGCGGAACCGACAAGAGTTACGGTATTCACGTCGCCAAACTCGCGGGACTGCCCGATTCAATTATTGACCGCGCCAACGAAATCCTCGAAAACCTTGAGAATTCCGCGATGTCAAAAGATGGTGATGTCGTTTTAGCCATGCATCATAATCATGGAAATCCAGTCAAATATTCTGCCGATTTTGACGCGGAAACAAGCAACTTCTTCGGCGTTACTGAAACTAAAAAAACTCGGCACGGCGAGGGGAATAAGTCGGCGTGCGAACCGGTGCCGAAACAAGCTGAACACAAGCCGATAGAGGTAAAAGAGGAAAATATAGTTGATGATTCCTTCCAACCGATGCTGTTTTAAAACAATCTCCCTGCGTCAAAAGAACTTTTTGCATACAAAACTTGATTTTTGACTTGTAAAATCCAATCCTGCGATTACGGTAACTATGCCGATGCCGTTAGCAAAATGGTATTTGAAAAAGTAAATTTTAATTGCAGAAAGGTTTAAAAATATGTTTAAAAAGATTTGGTACGCGGAAATAATTCAACATCATATTCTCGAGCGTCAAGGGAAGGAGCCTCTTAATTCTTACTACTATGCTACAAATTATCCGGATGTATACGCTGCTGCTGAACGCACTTTCGGTTCCTGGGGCGATGCAATTGAGTCTTGCGGCATTGACTACAACACAATTCGTAAATACAAATCCTGGACAAAACAAGCTGTTCTGGATGAAATCCGCAAATTAGCCAAAGCCGGCGAGCCAATGTATTCCCAGTACGCTCAAAATAATTATAAACCTTTGTATATGGCGTCGATAAAACGTTTTAAGAACTGGGGACAGGCTTTACACAATGCCGGAATAAAATATGATGATGTCCGCTTGCGTCGCAGTATGACTCCTGATGAAATTAAAAAAGAAATACTCCAGCTTTTCCGCAAAAAAGAAAATCTTTCCTATACTAATATGCGTGAAAAATATCAATATTTACTCGCCGCCGGTATGAAAAAATTAGGTGACGGCAGTTGGGCAAGGGCGCGGCATCAGTGCGGTATCCTGACTAACTACCGGCTTAACTCTGTTAAAAATAAACAAAAATAAGAACGTTTACCGCTTGGCTACACATGTTTGTATAGATTGCTTTGCCGCGTTGACTCGACCTTTACTCGGGAAAGAGCCATTGATCCATTGTGAGAAAAGCAGTCTCTTTTTTAAACATTTCCACTTTTAACAAATAACGATTCCCGGCAAAGAATTTTCTGGGTAATTTCATCATAATAGATTCCGGATTCAACGGCGAAATTTTAAAGGTTTCATAACTTTTGCTTAAGAGGACAGAACCCCGGGAAGATTTTAAAAGAACATCCACATATATGCCTTTTTCCGATTTAACAGGCATAAACTGCATTTCACATTTGTAGCGTTTGCCGCGTTTGCCGCGACTGTATTTTTTAAGCGTCAATCCGAAAAGCCCGTTCTCGGTGACATTGTTGATAGTTTTCATACCGCGGCCAACGATAAGTTTCCAGGTCCATTCAACACGCTGTTTGGGTTTGGCTTCGAGATTAATGTAAGGAAAAACAGAAAAACAGTTGTTCGTTTTCCAGAAAACGACTTTTTCAATAACTGCCCGGGAAATAAATGAAAAGACTCCCATCTTCTCCAAGCCGCCAATCGCTATCCAGCGCTTTGCTTTAGACAGGCGGTCGCGCGTGAATTCGTAATAGTTGTGAAAATCCTTTATCGCAACAGGAGCACAGTCGATATAAGTAATCCTTTTTTTGTTGATGAAACGCGACTTCTGGTAGGGTACGACAATCCACGGTTTTAAATCAGGATTCGAATTATTGAATATCGCGGTAGGACTAACTCGCGCTTTTAAAGTTTTGTCGCTTAAATTGAAAAATACCCCTTTTATTTCCACCACGGCAGTGTCTGAAAAAATACAATCTATACGCATCTTATAATTGAGTTCTTTTTTACTGTTATCACAATCCTGCAAAAAAGAAATCTTAACATTTTCCTTATTCCTGCCAAGCCTGGTAACTGTTGAGCGCCAGGGAAAGAATTCGCTTATCAGCAATGTGGCATCCTTATCAATCGTCCCTCGTCCGACACCGGGCAAAATTAACTCCGTCCGTCCTTTGGGTATCTCAACAAGTGGTTCAAACACCTGAGTAAGGCCATAACGGACAGCTCCGTCAGAAGCGGTGCCCATGCCCAGCAGGTTTACAGAATTTTTCAAAATAATACTTTTAAACCAGCCGCCGCGAATGACATCAACACCATATTTGTTTGATTCTAATCTGTTCGGCGTTATTAAAATGGCTTTAAAAAATTTGGTGGTTACAAGATAACCCGCAAACTTCTTTTCAAAGTAGGTATTTTCTACTTTTACTTTGGCCGCCAGTTGCCAGCTCAAGAACAAAAATAACAAAAATAAAAATTTATGCATAATATATTTCCGTCTGCTGAATGGTGTAAATTAGATATATCCCATTGATAAGTATAGCAGACATGTGGTGATAAAACACTATCCTTTTGGGAAAATGTGCATTTTTTATTGAAATACTATAGGAAGACGAGACCGACAAAAATAAAAGGCCTCCCAATCAGAGTATTGACAGGATAATTTTTTGCCTTCACAATAAAAAATCAGGGAAGTTGTCAGGCTCTCATATTTTTCATTCAGGCGGTTTTCATGTATCTGCGAATTGTGAAAAATCAGTAACTCATGGCTGGCAAAAAAACCTCAGAATACATTTTCAAGGTCAAAAATCGTTTTTTTAATAATTTTTTTTTAAACCGTTAACTTATTTGAGTATAAATGGTTACAACTTTATATTTGTTCAAAGTCAGGGAAAAAAGTTTTTTTTTCTTGTTTTTAATTTGTTAAAAGCAAATTTACTGCTTATATTAGCTATAAGTTATTAAGTCTTAAGTTATAACCATTAACCCTTTACCGAGGAGGTTCACAGTGAAACACAGTTTTTACGATGTCAAAGCCAAAAAGAAGGTTGAAGCAGAAGTAATTAATAAAGTTACTTATGGTGCGAAAGGTAATGAAAGATATGCTTTCAAGGCTAAAACTGCTGATGGACGCAACTTGACTGCCTTCGTCAACAAAGCTACCTGGGATAAAGCTTCCATCTAAGTTTTTACCTGCTATGTTTTACAAAACTCCCGTATTCGTGCGGGAGTTTTTTTGTTATAAAAAGGATAATAAAAGTTTTACAAACGCCGGCATAGCAGTATACTACTAATGTATTATTTTAAAAAGTTGTGAGCTACGTGTTACGTGTTACGTGCTACGAATTACGAATTAAAAAGCTGGGAGCGCTGGTCGTCAGACCGGCATTCTTAACTGATAACTGAAAAAAGTTGTGAGTTGACTTTCGCTTTGCTCAGCCTCATTGCAAGCAAAGTCAGAATTGAAATCTTAACACGTAGCACGTAGCACGTAACACCGTTTTGTAAAGCATTTTGCTCGAGTTTTATATTTAAATTTAAGGAGACATATCAAATGAAAATCAAACAGCTTTCTCTTTTTATCGAAAATAAATCCGGGACTTTAAATAAAGTATGCCAGGTGTTGAAAAACAATAATATTAACATTTGCACTTTGTCCCTGGCTGATACAGAGCAATTCGGTATTACGCGTTTATTGATTCGTGACTGGAAAAACGCCAAAGCGCTTCTTGAAAAAGCTGGTTTTGTGGTGAACATAACGGAAGTTCTGGCTTTGCCGGTGAAGGATTGCCCGGGAGGACTGGCTGATTTGCTCGACCTTCTCGCCGAAAACGACATGAACATTGAATATATGTACGCGTTTAGCTATGGGCGAAATGATAAAGCTATCATGGTTTTCCGCTTTGAAGACCCGGATAAAGCTCTCGAAGTGCTTTCAGAAGGGAAAATCGACCTGATAAAAAGTATTGACTTGTTCAGTTGAGCATCTTATGGAAAAATGCGCCTGAGCGCTCAAAACCGGGAATGAATTAAAATGTTTGAAATAGATATAACCCGTAGTTTCTCGGCCGCGCATTGTCTGCGCGGTTATCAGGGAGAATGTGCGGCACTGCATGGCCATAACTGGACGGTACAGGCTGTTTTGCGCGTGCGGGAGCTTGACAAAATCGGAATCGCGGTTGATTTTAAAAAATTAAAACGCGATCTTGACGCCATTCTGGATGAATTTGATCACACAAATCTTTCAGATTGTCCGGAATTTAAAAAACTTAATCCAAGCAGTGAAGTAATCGCCAAAACTATTTATGAAATTCTTTCGCCCGAAGTCAATGACGGCAATGTGAAGCTGCACAGAGTAAGGGTTTGTGAATCTCCAAGTTCCGGCGCGACATATTTCGAAGATTAACCAACGGAGAGATGAATGCTTGCGAAACAACTTATGGTATATGAAACATTTTTGAGTATTCAAGGCGAATCCACTCATGCGGGGCGTTTGTGTTTTTTTATCCGTCTGGCGGGGTGTAATCTAAGCTGTACTTATTGCGATACGGATTATGCCCGTGGCGAAGGAAGCGGCGTTTTGATGACCATAGAACATATCGTCAGCCAGGCGAAATTATCGAAAGTACGATTGGTCGAAGTTACCGGCGGCGAACCTTTGAGTCAGGCGAATACGCCGGCTTTATGTGAAGCGTTGCTTGATGAAGGCCTGGAAGTGATGGTGGAGACCAACGGGTCTTTACCTTTGAGTCTGCTTCCGCCCGCGGTCAAAAAAATAGTTGACTGCAAAACTCCTTCCAGCGGCATGGTGGAATACAATTTATATGATAATTTTTATATTCTATCCGACCATGACGAAATCAAATTTATAATTTTAGATTATCTGGATTATGAATTTGCTTTAACCATCATAGAAAAATATAAACTCCAAACCAAAACTTTCAATATTTTATTCAGCCCGGCGTGGGGCAGACTTGATCCAAAAACTCTGGTTGGCTGGATGCAGGCGGACCTGCCGCAGGCAAGACTGCAGTTGCAACTACACAAAATCATCTGGGGGCCGGATAAACAGGGTGTATAAAAGATGAATCATTGCAGCTTGGCGGGATTTTTTCAGGCCATTGCGTGAATCATGACGTCAAGATCCTGGAGCATAACGCCGGTTCCCATGGCGACCGCTTCAAGCGGTTCCTCCGCGATGAATACCGGCAAACCGGTTTCTTCAACAAGCAGACGGTCAATACCTTTCAGCAAGGCGCCGCCGCCGGCAAGCATGATGCCGCGGTCAATCAAATCAGCCGCCAGTTCAGGCGGACAACGTTCCAAAGTACCACGGACAGCTTCAACAATACTGGCAATCGGCTCCTGGAGAGCGTTGCGTATTTCAGTAGCGGTTATTTTAACCGTTTTAGGCAGGCCGGAAACCAGGTCACGGCCTTTTACTTCCATAGTTTCTTCTTCATTGACAGGATAAGCGCTGCCTATTTCTATTTTTATGCGTTCGGAAGTTCTTTCTCCAACCATCAAATTATAAACCCGTTTCATGTGCTGGCAGATCGCCGCGTCCAGCTCATCTCCGCCAACCCGCACACTGCGTGAACCAACTATTCCATACAATGAAATAACCGCGACTTCAGTAGTGCCGCCGCCGATATCAACAATCATGCTTCCTTCCGGTTCCCCGATCGGCAGGCCGACACCGATAGCCGCCGCCATCGGTTCCTCAATAAGAAAAACTTCACTGGCTCCGGCGCGTTTCGCGTTGTCTTTCACGGCACGATTTTCAACTTCAGTGATGCCGGAAGGCACCGCTATTAAAACCCGCGGAGATAACAGGCGCTGCCGTCTGGGCATTAAAATCATCGCCTCTTTTATAAAGTAACGCAGCATTTCCTCATTTATGTCAAAATCCGCGATAACTCCGTCTTTCATGGGACGGACGGCGCGAATGTTGCCCGGCGTACGTCCCAGCATCCGTTTCGCGGCATTACCTATTTCAAGTATCTCTTTAGTATTTTCGTTAATAGCGACAACCGAGGGTTCGCGCAAACAAATACCTTTGTCCCGGACGAAGACTAAACTATTGGCTGTTCCGAGATCAATACCAATATCACTGGAAAAGAATTGAGTCAGTTTTTTTAACATAGTTCCTCGTCTGGTTAATTTAAATAGTCAATTACGTGTACTTACGATACCGTTCAAAACCGGATTGTCAATTTTTTTTTTGAGATTTAAAAAAAAAATCCCTTCTTGTTTTAAAATTATGCTGGAAGAATTAAGAGCGTTACCGGTTTTTCAAGTCCGTCAGCTTAAATGTTACCGCAAGACATCGAATATCGCATTTTTATTATATTCTAATGTACGTTTAATATTCAGCTAACAATAGAGCGGTAGACTTATATTATCGTAGTAAAATAAAAAACATCTAAATGGAGTTTCAAGATGAACAAAAAGATCAGCAGCGGATTGGCGGCGGCGTTCTTGTTCAGTATCCTGAACATTGAAGCGCAAAACGTCAAAAGCACAACCGGTGATCACATGCGGGTTCCGCCAGCGGTTGTACAAAAAGGAGAAAAAAGGATTCTCTTTCCTGACAATTTCTCCAATCCCTACACGCAACTTACCCCGAAAGCAAAATCGCGGACAGTGCATTTCATCCAGAATGACGCTCAACCGCAGATGGTTACCAAGGTCTATGTGCTCAAGTACATTCGCGCGGCTGACCTGACCCCGTTTATCCTTGGCGCGGCCAAGCGTTTTTCTCCGCAGTCAAATGTGCAGCGCCTTAATTACAAACATGGTAAAAAGCAGTTTCTGTTAGTTAGTACCGGGCAGCAGATGATGCCTTACATTGATAAGATGATAGAGCAGCTTGACCGTCCGGGCTTAAGGGACCAGTCCGGTTCGCTGATCAGTTCCACGGGAATTACCCGCGGCGCCTACCGGCCCCGATACCGTTCGGGTGACGATTTCGTCGGCATTCTCAACAAAACTACAGTCGGGCAAGGCTATGTATGGAACAACGCTAATTCCAATATTATCTACTGGAAAACCGATTATTACCATTCCGAGAGAAAGGTGCGCCATTGGCTCAAATACATGGACCGTCCCCTGCCGCAGATAAACTTGACCTTTAAAGTATATGAAATACGCGAAAGTAATCTGATGGATCTTGGTATTGACTACAACGCCTGGAAAAACGGCCCCGGCCTGAATATTTTCAACTTCAGTCTTCAGGACTTGTTTTCCCAGGCATCGGAAAATATCTTCAATATGCTTACCAACGAAGGCGTGAACCTTATCGGCTCCTCGAATTTCGCCTGGGGCGGAATGTTTTTCGCACCGGCATTTGATATGAGCTTTATCCGCCTGCTGAGCCAGCGGGGCGCGGCGACAGTTGCCGCGACCGGCAGCCTGACCGTGGTTAACAACTACACCGGCAGTTACCCGATCATCCTGTCGCCGGAATACCAGAACATACGGAAAGGAAATAATGACCAGACGGACGTGGTTGCTTCTTCCCTGGACAACGCGAAATTCTCCGTGGATGTAAATAAGCCGATAGTCTGCCTGCGCCAAAACAAAAAACTGAAGTATGGGGAATACGATTACATATATTATTCTCCCAAAACTTATGACGATATCGGTAGCGCGGTTATCTTCGGATTCAAAATCACCATGAATACGCCGGTTGAGCGCAATAACCTGGGGCAGGAGTTGATTGACTCTTCCGAAATTACTTCTTCGATTACGCTCAACCTCGGAACGGAAAAACTTCTTGGTTCATATGACCTCGACCAGGAAGTGGAGCAAACCATAGGAGTTCCGTGGCTTGTCGATATCCCTTACCTCAAGTACATTTTTGGAACCACCACCAAAATCAAATTGAAAAACCGCTTTTACGTAACAGTTAAAGGGGAACTGGTCCATCCTGACAACGGCGGCGCGATGCCGGACAACTTCGGCGGCGATGTAGCCTTGATCAGGAAATCGTTTACCTCCGTGCCCGAGCTTAAAGCGGTAAAATCTCTTCCAGTCAATAAAAGTAAAGGCGCAATCGCGGCTAAGAGCAAAGGCGGCAGGCAATCGTAACTTTGCTATTGAACTGTTATACACGTGAAAGTAAAAAGTTAAAAAGCACTTGTGCTAAAATTAAGGATTCAATGGAAATAAAAATGAAAAAAATAATGTTAATTATTGCTTTGCTGCTGGTTACGGCGGCAAATGAAGTATTCGCACAGGACCTGCGCGAGGCACAGGTGCCGGTGGTATTTGACCGCAACGCTTTGACTACCGGGGGAATACCGCGTGGAGAAAACACCAATTCCTCGCGTCCCTACCTGAACACTCTGGTACTGGCGCGTTTGAATGTGGATATCGACAAGGACACTCAGCGGGTCAATTTTATTCGCGACAATGCCGACCCCTATATAATCACCAAGGTCTATAAACTGAAATATGCCAATCCCTATACTTTGCGCGATTATATCCTGGCCGCGGTTGAAGCCCGCCGGGTAGCGGAGGATGATGTTTACGTTGTCGGCATTGTTTATAACAACGGCGACAGTTTTTTGATTGTCTCCGCTGAAGATTACCGCTTCACTAACACGATGAACGGGGTTGGGCTGGATACTATTGTCAAAACCATAGACCAGCCCAAAATGCAGGCCTCATCCGGCTCCAAACGTTATATGTACTGGCCGATGTACCGTTCCGCGGCGGAACTTAAGACGATGCTCACCAACGTCGGCGCCAACACCAAGTATAATCCGGAGGAACTCGAACTCCAGCACGGAAAAGATAAGATAATGGTGGACACGGGACTTAACAGTCTGTTCTTCTACACGCCGCTGTATACCATCAAAAATATTCGTTACATGATGGCAATGTATGATGTTCCCCTGCCGGAGGTCAGGCTCACTTACCGGGTTTACGAGATTTATGCTGAAAATGACACCGATATCGGCGTGGATTTCCTGGCCTGGAAAAATAATGACGGCGCGAACCTGTTTAATGCCAGCCTGAAATACCGCAGCAACTGGGGCGGAACTTTCGGCGCGGGCGTTGCCAAAAGCGGCTCAAACAATACAAAATTCGTCAACTTCAACCCCAAGTGGAACTCCCGTTATCTGGATTTCCTGGCTTCACGCGGCAAAGCGAAAATATTGACTCAGGGCAAACTCAGCGTGCGTAACCGTCAACCCGGCCATATCATAAAGCAATCCGGCATTTTTAATGTCGAACGCCTGGAAGAAAAGGCCGGAAACCCCATTAAAGAGGATACTTACTCGGTAAGCGATAAATTATTTACTTATGGTACAAGTTTCACCAGCGGCGATGATTACAAGCTTGACGCCTATAAAAGCGACGGTACCCGCATTGCGGTGACCAACAACGTCAAATGCTCTTTGGCCGTACTTGAAATCAATCCCGGCGGCGCCGGAACAACCAGCTATATAATGACGGTTACAGGTAATACTTTTACCGATGGAAACGGGGTTAATTATGGAAACCGCATCACTGTCTTCGGTTTTAAATTAAAGAAAAAAGTATATACTAATTTTTTGGAAACGGAATGGGTCTGGGAAACGGTTGAGCCTGTACAAAGCAGCAGCAGCATACGCAATTCGCAATTTGCGCTTAAACCCGGCAGCTATGGATTCCGAATCGATGTAAATCCCATTGTCAACCGCCGCGCGACGGTATTGGATATCTCAATGACCAACGTCAGTTTGATTGGCTGGAATTCAAACGGCACGCCGCGCTTGTCAAAGGATAATCTCATCAAAACCAAAGTGCATATCGGCAACAACAAGCAGAGTTTTGTTATCGGCGGCCTGCGCAAACGTGAAGTTGTCCGCAGCGTTACCGGTATTCCGGTTTTATCCAAGCTCCCGTTCATCGGGTATTTATTCTCCACTGAAAGCGAATCAACTAAACGCTCTCAACTGGTTTTAGTCTGCGAAGCTGAAGCTTCATTTCCGAATACCCGGCTTCCCGCTGAAATCAGCAGTGACGTATACAAGGCGGATCTGAAACTGCAACAAGCCGGCGATAAAAATAAATACTTTTTTAACCAATGGATAATGGATTAATAAACCAACAGGTATTATATTAACCTATATACGAGAAAATAATTACATAACATAAAATCAGGAGAAATTTAAAATGAAACAATGTTTAATAATTTGCGCCGTACTTCTTTTGGGAGCATCAACATTACTCCAGTTAAACGCTACAGATAACGACCCGACTCTTCACGGCAATTTTTATCTGGACGCGGATCCCGACTCGGATATTGACCCGGGCGCGGAAAACTGGTCAGAAGGCTATTTTGAAAGCCGGACTGTCGATAAACTCCCCGTTTACAAGGACTTTCACGCCTGGCTGAAACAAACGACCCGCCTGTATAAATGGCGCCTGCTCAGAGCTGAACAGCAAAACGGTTATTATTTCGCGTTGTTCGCGGTCGGAATGAACAGCAGTGAACTGGCTTTTTGTTTCCGTCATACTTCAGGTAAAGATCGCCGTTTGAATATACAGGTCAAGAATGTAAACGGTAAAAATATTCGCCTTACGCAATGGGGGAAAAATGCAACACTGGTACAGGAATACCACGTTTACGACAGGAAAACAGGTGAAATACTCAGGGAGCGTGAACTTAACGGATACGTCATCAGGATGCGCCGCTTTCCGCGTCATCTGCGAGTGATTGCCAGTGAAGTTATTGGCGATAAAAAAGTTGTTTTTAACGAAATAATCAGCAATATCGCTGATTCAGTCCGCGATATTGAAAATCTTAAGACTCACAGACTGCCGGACACAAGCACCTTGGATAAATGGGTCAAAATCGTGGGTCTGCATAACTGGAAACTGCTGAAAAAAGTTGCTAACAGCTACGGATTTTTTGCGGTTTTCAAACTTAATGATAAAACTTTCGCTTTCTGTCGCCAGTTGAAAAAGAATCCCGGCATTTATGAACGTGAATCCATTTTGAAATTAACTGACCTCAAAGGCAAAGCATTGCAACTGGATTTTGACTCAGTTCTCACTCTTGACAGACGCTACCACATAGTTAAAGTGGCTGATCATAATTCGCAGGAGACCAAATATTCAATTATTGACGGTGCCACATACAGAACTAAAAATAAATTACCGGCTAAGTTCCGTATGCAATACATATTGCAGGATGATAACAACAAAGCCAATGTTTACTTTAACGAAGAAATAAACTTCGGAAAATAAACGCCGGCAAATCAAGTAAAAAAATGAGTCCAGCGGGTTACGCTGGGCTCAATTTTTTTTGCTGTATCACAACAGAGAGTCAATCAGGCAGAGCATTTCGCTTGTGGCGTCAGGTTTGGCGTGGGCTATGGCTTGTTCGCCGCGTTCGGCAAAAGCATCCGGATCAGCCAGCCAGCGTTCAAGAAGTTCTGTTGTTTTTTCGATCGAACATTCACTGTTGTCAATTATTTCCGCCGCGCCGATGCCGGCCATGAATTGAGCGTTGTCGTATTGATGATTTTCCGCCGCGTAAGGATATGGAATGAGGAAGGCGAATTTGCCGAATAAACAAAGCTCGGCAAGCGTACTGCCGCCGGCACGGCACACCAGCGCGTCCGCCGCCTGATAAAACCAGTGCATGCCGGAAGTGACCGCCAAACACAGAACCGGAAATTTTGCCGTTTCGTAAGCGGCTTTAACACTATCGAATTTGCCTTCACCGGTCAAATGCAATACCTGAAAATCCGTGCGGCCGGAATTTAACATCATCTGCGGGAAAGTCTCGTTGAAAATTTGCGCGCCCTGACTGCCGCCAAAAATTAAAAGCGTGGGTAAATCCGGCTTGAAATCCAATTCAAAAAGAGAATTGATTTTTTCAATCGCTTGAGTTTTTTCCATTGGCTGGTAATCCAATTCGCTGCGCACCGGCATACCGGTACATTCGTATGGACATTTTATCCTGTCGCCATTGACCGCGGGAAAAGCCGTCCCCATAATACGGGCCCAGGAACTGAAAAAACGGTTGGCCCTGCCGACCCGGACATTGCCGTCATGCAGAAAAATCGGGATTCCCAGGAGTTTTGCCGCCAAAACCGGCGGCATTGACGCGAAACTGCCCATCGCCAGTAAAGCGTCCGGCCTGAATTCGCGCAGCGCCCTGATCGAAGCTATTGTTCCCCAAATAGTTCCGTAGATAAAACGCAGACAGGAAATTATCAGGCGCGGCGCGGGCATTGGCTTGAGTTTTAAAATCTCCAGGCCATAACCTTCAGCCGTTTCGCCTTGAGCCTCAACATTTTTGCCGCCCAGCAACATGAGAACTCGGTTATGACGGCCGACAAAATGACGACCAATAGTTAAACCGGGAAGAAAATGTCCACCGGTGCCTCCGCAACTGATAGCCAGTCTTCTCAATTTTGTGATTTTTCTGAGCATCTGATTTCCGGTATTAAGCTTATTTTTTGTTTATGAACGGTATTCTTGCTTTTATGGATTCAAGCAATTCCGTATGGAAACCGCTGGCGGCAGTCTCGGCGGCGATACTCATCAACAAGCCCACGGCAGTCAAAACCATGACCAGGTTACTGCCGCCATAGCTGATAAAAGGCGCCGGCATTCCTTTGGTCGGGAAAGCCCCGCTGACAACGCCGATATTGATAATCGCCTGCAGGATAATTATACTCGTAAGAGCCAGGCCCAGCAACATTCCCTGCCGGGTACGCGAGTTTAAACTGATTTTCAAAGCAAACCAGGCAAAAGCTAAATACGCCAGAAGCACCAGCGATAAAGCTATCAGCCCCAGTTCCTCGCCGACGATTGATAAAATGAAATCCGTGTGCGCTTCAGGAAGATATTTTGCCTTCAGGCGGCTTTCACCAAAACCAATCCCGAACCAGCCGCCCGAACCTAAAGCCAAAAGAGAATTCCATAATTGATAGCCGCTTTCCGAGCGGCAGGACTCCGGATCAAAAAAAGATGTTAAACGGGATAAACGCTCCGGGTCAAAACGCTTTATCACCCAGAAAAGCGCGGGCAGCCCCAGTAATGCCGGTAGAATCAGCCAACGCAGGCGCAGGCCGGTAACAAAAACGACAATAGCCATGACCGAAATCAAAAGCAGAGTGGTTCCTAAATCTTTCCCGAGGAGAACCAGAGCAACCAAAAGGCCGCAGATGCCAAGAGGAATCAAGGATTTCAGCTTGAAAATCTCATTAATATAACGCATATTGGACGCGCAATATTTTGACCAGTAAAGAGCCAGGGCTATTTTGGCCAGTTCAGAAGGTTGAATATTCGCGGGGACTCCAATAATACTCTCCAGTTTAATCCAGCGATGCGCCCCTTTGATCGCCGGGAAACAGAAATCCGCAACTCCCAGCAGTCCAATTGCCAGCAGCATAAGAAAAAGACTCAGTTCCGACAATTTTTTGTGGCCGACAATGAAAACCGTAATGCCGGAAAGCAGGCCGACCGAGGCCCATTGCAGTTGCTTTTTGAAATACGCCGCCCCGTAATAGGCCGGATCGTAGGAAGTGGAATAAAGCATAGTTAAGCCGAACAGCAGGATAAAAGTAACGACGATTAACATCCCGCAGGCATAGATAATAGATTTTTCAGCAGGAGTTTTACTGTATTGTTCGAGTATTTGTTCTGGAATATGTATATTCTGCATAAATTTCCGCTTTTTGAACGCGAGTTTTTTCAAGCGCCGTTTTAAATATTTTTACTGGTGAACAACGCCCACAATTTACTACCGGCCATAAAGGAACCTATTGTCGTAAACCCGGCATAGTAACGCGAGGAAATTTCCGAACTGATGACTTTTTCATCCATAGAATCACCCAGCGGCGCAAAACGATATTCCGGCAAATAGTTTTTTTCGGTAAACTCCTCCAGAATGACAAAAACTTTGTCCTTGCTGGAGCATAGTCCGGTAACATGGCGCGGCGTAACCGGCGACCTTGAACAAGCTCTCGTAATCAATTCCGAGCAAGCCTCTTCCGCTATCAGAATTTCATTAATATTGAATTCAATAATTTTAATCATGTTAAATAAATACTATCCCTGGAACTGTCAATTTCATGAATATTTTCAGTCTGGCAATAACTGCGGGCATCTTCATCATCGATCACCGCCAAAGGTGAAATTTCTATTTTCACAAGAGATTTTCCAGCCGCGTTGCGGGGGACTTTTATGCCAACGCGCTCCAGGCGTTTAGCGTCACGCTCGATTAACATTTCACGGCAGCTTTCGACCGAGTCAATCCCGGTTTTATTTTTAGCCGGCGCGAATTCCTCCTCGCGCGCGGCTTCCAGAACCATAGTTTTTTCAGCGAGCGGCAATGCGTCAAAAATAAATGATTCCAGTTTTATACCGTTATTTTCTTTAGGAGTAAGCAGTTTGCCGTCATCATCAACAAACTTTATTTTTTTATCAGCGCGATGCCAGGGTAATTTCAAGCGTCCTTCTTTGGTTAACTCAGACACGAATTTACGGCTCAAAACATGAATCGCCGGGCTTCCGGCAATAAATTTCAAACTGCCGTCGGCATTCCTGGCTTTCGCGAGATTTTCGGGTAAGTCACTGTATTCTATAATCATTAATTTATCATCACTGACACAAAAATTCCCCAGCTTTTCAAAGGGCTCTGTTTTGGCGAGCATTAAAGCGCTCATCTCTGATTCCTGCAGCGCGTGCAAGCCGATGAAAAGTGGATTGACTACTGAAACCAATGGATTGTCCACCTGAAAATAGGAGATATATTTAACGCCGTCGGATTTCATCCGGTCCAGACAGCCTGAACGGCGCAAGGCCAGCAAAGTACCGCCGTGTCCATCCGGAGCCAAAGCTAAAGAATTTTTTGCCGCCAGCAGTAATTTCCCTTTATAATCAATTGCGGGCATAGCGCCCTGAGTGAAAAATATCACATTTTCAGGAACTAAACCGAAATAATCATGTTCTTCAAAAAATTCCTGAGTCGCTTCATTATTCAATTTGCTGGTCATAATATACCAGGTCAATTCATGTCCGTATTTGGTGCCCGCGCGCAAAATGGATTCGGCAAAATACTGAAATAAACTTTTCCTTTTCACCGGGGTAATCGGATAAGTGCCTTTCGGGGCGTCAAAGCCCAGGCGGGTTCCCTGTCCGCCGGCGACCGTCAAAGCCGCGACTTCGCCCGCCTGCAGTAATTCTTTAGCTTTGGCGACGGCTTGAAAATATAATTCTTCCTGTTTGGAGTCTTCGGGCTTGAGCGGGAAAAACGGCGCGGGTTCCAAGTCAGCGGGAATTTTAATTTCCGGAGTTTTTTTTACATACTCGTCAATCAAGTTATCAAGCTCGTCAAAATCAATTTGTTCGAGCTGCTGCAAAAGTTCTCCGCGTTCACCCGGATCAAGTTTAGCAATAAATTTAAGTACATGTTCCTGTTTATGTTCTTTCAGCTTATTATATAAATCCTGCACTGTTTCGTCTCCTTGCAATTTTCAATCTGTATCATTAATTAATAGAATATAAAATATTTTTAATGCAATTATTTAATCACAAAAATAATTAACAAAATTCACCACCCTCTACATACAACTTTTTCTAAAGTTTTCGATTTTTTCATTGCAGAGTTTTTCCGTAAGTTCAAGTAATAGTTTGACCCGGCCCGAAAAATAATCCAGGTCTTTTTTTGAGATTTCAAACTCCGGGTCGTAGCGGGCACCGATATAAGCATAGTCAAAAAGCTTGAAAAGCTTTTTGTCCGCTTCTGTTCTGCATGGGAAAATCTCTTCCATTCCGGGAAGAATTTCGCGGGTTTGCTGGTTCGCGAAAACCAGGAAATGGCTGTAAGGGGCGTAGTTTGTATACACAAGCAAAAGAGCCTTGTAAGCTGATTCAGCAGACTGATGTAAATGAAAAGCCGCATTATTATAGCCTTCTCGATTAAAAGCATTTTCAAAATCAAGACGAAACTCTTTAGCACTTTCAAACCAATGTTTGAAATGCTCCCGGGCAATTTTGATTCGCTGTTCAGGAGTGAGTTTTTTACCGATGTTGAGCTCATATTTGCCGGAGGTGTAAAGGAGACAAGCTTCTTTGACAATATCACTGAAAAAATAATGGATTTCCTTGAGCCGTTTTTTGATGTATTTAATGTCGTGGACTATAATACGAAAAGAGCTAGTATAATGACCATTGCAACATTTGGAGATATTGCTCCAGAGAAGAGTATTATCCACAGTCGCTTTATGCCGGCAAATTACCATAATGTCATAATCGGAGGCGGCTCCGGACTTGCGGCCGGGGAGCAAATCATCGTCGTCTTTGTAATCTCCGCGTGCATGGGAACCAAAAAGAATGATTATTTCAATGTCATCGCACATTTTGCGGATGACGGAAACAACCCTGTCCAGTCCCTTCTTTTTTTCTTTCGGCAGATGTTCCAGTGATTTTTTCATAATCTATAAATGTACAGCAAGGTGATAGATTAATAAAGCGGAATTCCCGACAACTATATAAATGTAGTGCGTGCTTGTTTAATGTCAAGGGTAGTTTTGTATTTTGATATTGAGTTTTTTAATTTTCGTTTTCTTTTTTTTTGACATATTTATAAACCATAAATCCGTTAAAATTTTGTGTACTGAGAAATAATTTCGGTTCTTCTGCACTTTGTGACACAGATTTCTAGCCAGAACCTTTCGCCATCAAGTTCCAATCCGGCATAACCGGTCGCAAGCTCCCTTTTTCCGTTTATAACTTGACTGCTTCAAGAACCTGTCTTGAGAAGTTATTTGAAC
>CAZEXM010000019.1:0-25665 GCA_964515915.1 uncultured Victivallaceae bacterium | reverse complement strand
AGCTGAAAACCATAAAAGACCTGTGAACAGAACAGATTTTTGTGAAGAGGCAAATATGGGCGTAAAAAGCCCTGCATTTGAAAAAATGCATGTTGTTTGACAATTTTATATTTTTTTATGACGCTTAAGCCGCGTCGGCAAAAGTTTTGTAGCACCTGATTTTATCTGGAAGCTTGGCTTTTTCTTTTCTGCTTCCAGCTGTGATCGGACAACGGAACTTTTTCCGAGTTCTTTTGGGTTCGCGAGCAATACCAACTGATTTCATTTCAAGTCCTGCCTTACACTGTGGTAAACCGTGCGGTCCAAGAACTTTGTCCGGCTGTTGGTTACGTTTGTTTAATGGGATAAAAGCTTCGCCTTTAAGCTGTTTGACAATGAAGTCGTATAGTTCACGGTTATCGTATCCGGCATCGCCAATGAATAAACGACCTTTCTTTTGACCGTAGATTCTGACGAGTTTTTTGAGTAGCTTTTTAGCTACTTTGTCATCAGTTTGATTGTTGGGCAATGTTATTTCGATTAGAGGAATACCCTCTTTGCTGATTAAAACATGAGTTCGGTAGCCCCAGAACCAGGAAAATGTATCAAAAATCGGGATTTTTGCGGTCAAAATGTTAAAACCAGCACCAAATAAATAAAAAAATGAAAAAGTGTCGGTTGTAACGAAAATAGACTGCTAAAATCGAGTAAAACGGCTGATATTGGCTTTCGCTTTGCTCACCCTCATTGCAAGCAAAGTCAGCCAATCAATTAACAAAAAAGGGAATCCGGAAATTCTTTCACGGATTCAGGAATATTAAATAAAAACAGGCAAAAAAAATAGGGAGAGAGACTATGTCGAATTTGATTAAAGATTTCTATATGTACGGCACCCAGTACTATCGCGCGCCCACGCCTCTGCCGGATGAATGGGAAATAGACTTGAAAAATATGGACAAGGCGGGCCTTGACACCATCCAGCTCCGGGTGCAGTGGCGCAAGAATGAACCGCGCGAGGACGAATATTTTTTTGAAGATATTGATGAATTATTCGATCTGGCTGAAAAGTACGGCAAAAAGGTAATCTTCAAATTCCTGATGGAAAACGCGCCGGATTACCTCTACGACAAATACGACGCCATGCGCCGGGATATGCACGGGCTGCCGATTATGCAGGGAAGCACGGGCGCCTACTATATCGGCGGGTGGCTGCCGTGTTTTGACAATCCGGACGTCATCCGGCGCGCTGAACTTTTTGCGAAAGTTTTTACGGAACGGTATAAAAACCGCCCGAACCTGGTATTGTGGAATATCTGGAACGAACCCCTGTCGCGCCCGGTCGGCGAATGCGGCTGTCCGGCATCGCTCCGGACTTACCGGCAGTGGCTGCGGGAACGCTTCGGCACAATTGAGCAGCTCAATGAGCAGTTCGGCAAAGGCTGGGGCAGTTTCGATTCCATTACCGCGCCGGGCATGATCAAGGATTATGCTGATTTCTATCTCTGGCAGACCTGGTGTATGCAGGCGGTTCGCAACCGGCTTGATTTTATGTACAGGGTGGTTAAGGGAATTGACCCGGAGCGGCCGGTGATGACGCATATCGGCGGCAGCAGTGTTTTGCAGGATGTGGTACACGGCGGCTCGGACGACATTCTGAATTCTGAAGCGGTTGATTTCTACGGCACCAGTTTTCCGACCGCAAAGCAGTTTAAAAATATTCTTGATGACGCTTATCCCTGCCTGAACTGCGACTGGCTGCGGCATATTGATAAAAACTACTATGTCCATGAACTGTACCCGGATTTCGGGAGATGGAATCCGACTGAAGACGCCGAAACCCATCGTTTCAAAGTATACACCGCGATTGCCCACGGCACAAAAGGGGTGGTTTACTGGCAGTACCGGGCGGAACGCCTTGGAAACGAGAATAATCTGGCCGGATTGGTCAATATTGACGGCTCGTTCAAGACGGCTACCCGGGAAGCGAAAAAAATCGGGGATTTTATTCGCGCCAACGAGGCATTCCTGATTAAGTCCGAAGCCGTGGCTGACCCGGTCGGTATCCTCTACAGCTTTGCAAGCGACCTGATCAGCCGGATTGAGAATTCAGGGAATTCCATGTACGATTTTGGACTGATCCAGGGACCCGGCCATCTCTACGCGTTCAAACGTTCGCTGCACGGCATCTACGCCCTGCTTAGGGAAATGAAATACGCGCCGCAACTAGTTGATTCACGCCGCCTGAAAGAGACATTGCCGCGACTCAAAGTGCTGTACATTCCACAAGCTTACATTCTGCCGGATGACGCGGTGGACGCGATCCTGGACTTTGCCGCCAAAGGCGGCCAGGTCATCGCCGAGGAAGGCATCGGCCTGCGCCGGTCCAACACCTGGCTGAACTACCCCTGGCCCGGCCGCAGATGGCGCGAATTTTTCGGCCTGAAAGTAGCTGAACGGGTCAGCACCGCGATCCGTGGCGATACGATGAGCGTTTTCGGCCAGGAGATCGCGGGGGCGGAATATTGTTCATATCTGGAAGATGTTGATGGTGATGCCGTCGTTGGCAAATGGAGCGACGGACGCCCGGCTGTTGTCCAGCGTGCCGACGGTTGTTATATCGCGACGGCTTTCGGCGCGGCGTTTTATGACGATTTCGAGAACAAGGCGAAATACATGGAGATCATGCAAAAAATATTACAGCCGTCGGGCTTGACAGCGGAATACGGCGGCCTGCCGGACCTGGTATACGCCAGGGCGCTGGAACTGGATGAACGCCGCCTGGTCTTTGTTTTCAACCGCTCGGATAAAAAGAAAACCGTTTCCGTCAAGGGCCGGGAAATAATAATTCAGCCGCATGATGTGAACTGGACAATTACAGCGTAAAATATATAATTTGGTATAAAAACTGCTCTAAAGCACCGCCGCGGTTCCGTTGTAAAGCACTTGGCCGCGGCGGTGTTTTTATTGAAAAACTCTTACAAGTTTGTCTTAGGAGCCGTTCAAAAATAAGCTTTACATCTCCGCAATTCTCCCGGATGCCTTTGTGTTTGTCGATTCGTTACATACCTTCGGGTATGCGCCTCATCGGCAAACCCCAAAATCACCTCGGGATATTTTGCGAAACTTG
This sequence comes from uncultured Victivallaceae bacterium, assembly GCA_964515915.1. GTDB lineage: Bacteria > Verrucomicrobiota > Lentisphaeria > Victivallales > Victivallaceae > JAHOYW01. The sequence goes on along the minus strand of CAZEXM010000019.1, from coordinate 22,559 downwards.
TCAAGTTTATTTCTTTACAACTCCTTAGCCGAGAAACTCTTTGACGTTTACCGGATTTGCGATTACCGGCGCGTCGGACAACTTTGCAAAAAGCTCTTTGAGTTCATCCGGCCCGGCCTGCATCGGCATGGCGACTTGTCCGCCCCGCGCGGCTGAGCGGACAATACCCATCATCACTTCAAATCCGGCGTAAGCATTGGCAAAACAACATTCATGCACCTTGCCGTCGTTGAGCCAGTCGGCCATGTCCTGGATGTACGGGGGCATGTCCGCAGCGTAATTCATCACGCCGCCGCCGCTCAAAACACCGTCTTTAGTAACCGCGCGCCAGCCGCCGTTGGTCAGGACTTCGGCAAAACCGTCCGTTCCCTGGATGCAGATGCGGTTTTTGCCCCACCATTTTTCAACGTCCGGTTGATCCGGGGCTCCCGCGCCGCATTCGACATAGCCGCGGACGCCGTTGGCATACTGAATAAATCCGCCGATATAATCAGGGGAGGGGTGATTGTCGTTTTGTTTGCCTTTGCCTGCGGCCTGTCCCATGACCCAGGTAACTTTGGCGTAATCATTGTACCAGCCCATATAATCAATCATGTGGCTCATCATGTGAGTCATCCAGCCGGTGGCGGTCGCGGATAGCATTTGAATACGTCCGAGAACGCCGGAGGCGGCAATTTCCTTGACTTTCCGGTAATGCATGCCGTAACGGTGCTGGTGGCTGACGACTGCCTTGATGCCTGATTCTTCAATCAGGGCTTTGGTTTTGAGCGCTTCATTGAGGTTTTCGCCGATTGGTTTTTCAAACGCGACCATTGAAGCCCCGCAGTCAACCGCGATTTTCACCATGGCATAGCGCAGTTTGGGCATGGTGCAGAAACAAAATACGTCCGGTTTGACTTCGTTCGCGATGGCGGCCGCGTCGGAACCTCTGACGACATTATTGAGCCCGAGTGATGCAGCGGCCGAATTGAGCATGTCTTCGCTGATATCGCAAATGGCAGCCACTTCAAAATTTTCATTGGCCTGGAAGGCGGCGGCGTGATGTTTGCCGCGTTTGCCCATTCCAACTACCATTACTTTATATTTTGCCATGAAATTTATTCTCCCTTTTTTTGCCTTGTTACAAAAAACGGGGCCGAAGCCCCGTTCAGTATGTTTTTGTACAAACTTAAGCGTTGGCTTTGTCCCATTCGAGGACTTTTTCAATAACATAAGCCTGTTCATCATCCTGTAGTTCAGGGAACAGCGGGATTGAGACGCAGCTTGCCGCGTTCTTTACGACATTGTCCAGGGAACCGGCGATGCGGCAGTCTTTGCCCCAGGGGAAACCATCCTGCTGCTGGATAGCGATGGAATAATGCGTTTTCGCGTCGATACCGTTTGCCTGCAGAAACGCGACGAATTCATCACGTTTGCAGTTGCATTTTACCTGCAGGACGTACAAATGGAATACATGACGGTAACCGGGAGTTACGTACGGAAGATCGAATGCCGTGCAGTCTTTCAGTGCCGCCGTGTAGTTGGCGGCGAGCCCGATACGCAAATCAGTCCATGCTGAAATGTGTTTAATTTTAGCGCTCAGGATGCCTGCCTGGAGGTCGTCAAGGCGACTGTTGAAACCGAAACTGTGTTTGTTGCGGGCAACGGAACCGTGGTTGCGGAGCCTGCGGACGGCTTCATTGACTTCGTCGCGGTCGGTGAAGACCATGCCGCCGTCGCCGAAACAGCCGAGGTTCTTCTGGATGATGTAGCTGGTGCATACCGCGTCGGAGAGTTCGCCTTGTTTGAAGTCGTCGCCGTGAGCGTCAATGCTCTGGGCGTTGTCTTCGATAACCAGGAGATTATGTTTGTCGGCGATAGCTCTGATCGCGCGCATATCGGCGCATTGTCCGTAAAGATGAACCGGAACGACAGCTTTAGTTTTTTCAGTTACGGCAGCTTCGACGGCTTGCGGACTGATACATTTGGTTTTCGGGTCGCAGTCGACCAGTACAACCGTCGCGCCGGCGATCCATATGGCTTCGGCGGTGGCGAAGAAAGTGTTGGCATTGGTGATGACTTCGTCGCCGGGGCCTACGCCCAGGGCCATTAAGGTCAACCAGATCGCGTCAGTGCCGTTGCCGACTCCGACAGCGTGTCTGGAACCGAAGTATTCGCTTGCCTGAGCTTCGAATTTCTTGAGCATCGGGCCCAGGACATAACTGCCGCTCATAATCACTTCGTTCATGTTGCTGTCGATTTCACTCTTGATTTTTTCGTACTGGCGTACGTGCCCGTAAAATGCTACTTTCATAGTGCTTCTCCCTAGAATGTGTTTTTAGGCTTTTTTATATTATGCAGAAATGTTTCTGCGGGTCGATAAATTCTTTAACGGTACGGCTCCCATTTTGGTTCGTTGTTAAAAATCCAGTTATAATAGTCACGGCATTGCAGATTCAAAGATGCGGCTTCATCAGTAATTACTGTACAGTTCGGATGCAGCTGCAGCGCGGTCGCCGAAATCATTGAGCTTATCGGCCCCTCAACGGCTTGCGCCAGAATTTCGGCTTTTTCTTTGCCGGTAACCAGCATTATGATTTGCTCTGCTTCCAGAATAGTTCCGACCCCCATGGTGATCGCGCGTTTCGGCATGCTTTCCGGCGGGTCGAACATTGGAGAATTCTGGGTAATGGTAAGCGGGGTCAGGGCCTTGTCGCGAGTCCTTGACTGCAAGGCCGAAAGAGGTTCATTAAAACCGATATGCCCGGAACGGCCAATGCCCAGCAGTTGTAAATCGATGCCGCCGCTGTGGCGAATGCTTTTCTCATATAGAATGCATTCGACTTCAAGGTCGGCCGCCATGCCCAGCGGGAGGTGCGTATTGCGTAAATCCACATTTATCCTGCTGAACAAATGTTTATTCATATAATAACGGTAAGAGTTGGGGTCTTCCGGGGGCAAAGCGATGTATTCATCGAGATTGTAAGTGCGCACCAGCGAAAAGTCCAGGCCTTTATTGTGCATCTTAACAAGTTTGTCATAGACTATTTCCATAGTGCGCCCGGTCGCGAGGCCAAGAGTGAGAAATGGCTTTTTCTTCACCTTTCCGGCAATTAACCGGGCGGCCAGTTCGGTTGCCGCCTCGGTGCTTGGACGAATTATCACTTCCATTGCTGCTCCGTTTTCCCTGAATTAAAGCTGCTTTACTAAAGCGCTTTACCAACATATCGTAAAGAACTTCAATAATACACTGTTTTTCGACAGTTTTCAAATCAATTTAACAAAAAATACAGCGGTTTTCAGTCTTTTTTCAATTTATCCTGTTCCGTAAAATATTCGATTGTCCGGGCGAGTCCGGAAGCAAAATCATTTTGCGGCACAAAGCCGGTAGTATTGAGTTTATCAACCGCCGCCGTCGAATGCCTGACATCACCGGCGCGTTCAGGTAAATGCAGGACTTTTGAACTTGATTGAGTGATGTCCTTGATCGTTTCGACCAGCTTGTTGATGGTGATTCGGCCGCCGTAGGCAATATTGTAAACGCCGGTGTATGAACTTTGCGCCATGAATACGTTTGCCGCGACAATGTCTTTGACATAAATAAAATCACGGCTTTGTTCGCCGTCGCCGAAAATAGTAATATCTTCATTCGCGACTGCCCGGGCGGTAAAAATAGGCACTGCCGCGGCGTAGGCGCTGTTGGGATCCTGCCGCGGGCCGAAAACATTAAAGTAGCGTAAACAACTGGTTTCGAGTCTGCCTTCCCGGGTGAACATGGCGCAGTAGTATTCGCCGTCGAGTTTGGTAACGGCGTAGGGGCTTTTGGGTTCCGGGTACATTGCTTCGTGTTTCGGGACAATTGGATTATCCCCGTAAATCGCCGCGCTGCTGCTGAAACATAATTTTTTGACGCCGGCCGCCGCCGCTTCTTCCAGAACGACCAGGAGGCCCTTGACGTTGAGATCAACGCATGCGACTGGTTTGTCCATGGATTCCGGTACGCTGATCATCGCCGCCAGATGAAAAACGTAGTCGACGTCCCGCATCGCCGCGCGGACGGTTTCGCGGTCGCGAATATCTCCTTCGATAAATTCGACCTCAAAATCTTCAAGGTTCTTTTTGTAACCGGAACGCAGGCTGTCCAGCACCCGGACTTCAGCTTTGCCCTGGAAATACTCTACGATATGACTGCCGATAAATCCGGCTCCGCCGCTAACTAATATTCTCATTGATAAAAATCCTTATAATTTTTAACTTTGTTTCAAGATAGTGCCGGGTGTAGCCCTTGCACCGGCATTGCTTGCAGTGTATGGCTACACTTGCAACTACTAATCTATTGAGGTTAATAATGTCATCATATCATCCATTTGTTCTTCGATGGATTCAACCAATTTAAACTGGGTGCGGCAGCGGTCCAGGTTGTGTCCTTCGCGCTGTGTCTTGAAATATATATCGCCTTCGAGGTAATCGGTCAGGAAGCGGATACCGATTTCCAGGGTGATAAGTTTGCCTGAAAATGGTAAATGCTCACGCTCAATTGGATTTAAAAAGTCGCCGGCCGTACTCAAATAACCACGCAGCAAAGCTTCAAACATGTGAAACTGCATGGTAACTTTTGATAAATCCTTTTCGTCCTCGACCGCCGGGCTGGTGCCGGTGCGCACCATGTCGCCGAAGTCATAATGAACCAAACCGGGCATCACCGTATCCAGGTCAATGACGCAAACGCCTTTGCCGGTTTCGTCGTCGATCATGACATTGTTGAGTTTGGTGTCGTTATGGATGACGCGTTCGATGATTTCGCCTGCCGCCTGCAAGTCGATAAGTTTTGAAAGCTCCGTTCCGCGGCGCATGACAAAATCAATCTCCGCCCGGACATCTCCGGCGCGTCCGGCCGCATCCGCCGCGACGGCTTTTTCCAGATTGGCCAGGCGTTGCGGGGTGTTGTGAAAATCGGGAATGGTTTCGTGCAGCCTGCCGCCGGGGAGGTCGGTGAGGTCTTTTTGAAATAAACCGAAAGCGCGCGCGGCTTCGTAAGCCTGTTCAGCATTTTCGATAAGGTCGTAGGTCCGGGCTTTTTCGATAAAAATATAGGCGCGCCAATATTTGCCTTCTTCATCCTGAACATAAGTTTTGCCGTCAAGGGCTTTGATTACATACAAACTGCGGCGGCTTGTTTCCTTATCGCCTTCCTCTTCTATTTTCCTGAAAATATGTCTGGTTACACGTTCGATATTTTCCATCAACGCCGGAGGATTTTTGAAAACCTTTTCATTGATTCGTTGAAAAATATAATGTACTTCAGTTCCGCCTTGGTTGATTATGACGCGAAAAGTATCGTTGATATGTCCTGAACCGTAGGGCGCGGCGGAGATGAAATCACCGTAGATTTCAAGTCTGTCTTTTACTATTTTTATTTTGTCCGTCATTGATAATCTCCAGGGAAAAGCCTATTCGGATAAACCCCCTGTTCGACGAGTTTTCTGATGCCGGCGACAAGCCCGGGTTTGTCTTCGCGGTAAGTGATGCCGAACCATTTGTCTTCGGAAGTCATTACTTTGACCGCGGCTTTACCGCGTTTGACCAAAGTGTCAACCGCCCGGGGAATGAAAAACTCTGATTTCATTTCCCGGCCGTGTTCCGTCAGAAATTCGATAAACAGCCCTTCCAGGCAGTCAAACAGGGAAGGAGTGAAGCCCCACATGTTCATGGAAACAATTTCATCTCCGGTGAAATCGACAACAGCGCCGTCCTCCGTAAAGCTTTCAGCCGCTTTGCCCTTGCGTTCAATTCTGCTGTGTTCGACGACCCGGGCCAAATTGCCGGCGGAGTCAAGTTTACAAACGCCGCGGGATACTGAACCGTTGTCCGATAAAGTATTGCGCATGATGAAACCGCACATGGAAAAATCCGCTTTGCCGCCGTCTTCCGCCCGGCGGAGATAGTCCGCCAGTAACTGAAAACTGGCGCGCCCGTAGAAATCATCAGCGTTAATCACCGCGAAGGGCTCATTAATCAGCTCTTTGGCGACATAAACGGCGTGTCCGGTTCCCCAGGGTTTTTCGCGTCCTTCCGGGACACTGAAACCCGCAGGCAGGGCGTCGAGCTGCTGGAAAGCGTAATCAACTGTGATCCTGCCCGCATAGCGTGAACCGACGGCGTTCTTAAAAGCTCCCTCGATGTCGCGGCGAATGATAAACACGACTTTGCCGAAGCCGGCGCGGACCGCGTCAAAAATGGAATAATCAATAATAGTTTCTCCCGACGGCCCGGCCCGGTCAAATTGTTTGAGGCCGCCGTAACGGCTTCCCATTCCCGCCGCCAGGACTAATAAGGTTGGTTTCATATTTTTTTTATTTCCTGTTATGTTATTTTATGAAGGTTAAGTCAAAATTTTTTACTTTGTTTTCTATTTATCTTCTTCTTATTTATATGTTTATGATGATAGTTTCTCTTTCCCCCTGCTTTTGTGCGAAAAATTTCATACAGAAAAGTTTGCTAAAAGTAGTGCCGCGTGCAGCCTTGCACCGGCATTTGTCGCGGTGCAAGCTGCACCTGCGACTACTAAATTATCATACAACTCGAAAACAATAATGGTTTTCAGGACACATACTGTCCATTTCCGCTCTCACATTCAGAACAGTTTATTTAAAATCCCGAAGGGATGATTTAACCGTAGCCACGGGTGTCAACCCGTGGAAAAACGGTTAAAATAATTCCCAGCTCCGCAGGAGCGGTTCAAGTGAATCCATTTTGAGTCGCTCCTGCGGAGCTGGATCATGATTCATACACAATTCCACGGGTTTGCACCCGTGGCTACGCTTAAATCGCTCTTGCAGAGCTCAATCCGGCAATTCAACGAAGTACCTACCCGTCATTTCCGTCATCTCCCAATCTTTCATCACTTTTCATCGAACTTTTAACACAAGCTTTATGAGGATTCACGAACGACCAAATCGCATTCGATAATCTCAGCTTGTATATTTTCTTCGCCATTAATAAGCCGCTCCAGGAGCAGTGCGGCGGTTTCGCCAATATCGTAAAGCTTCAAACTTACCGATGACAAGGCCGGCGAATAATAGCGCGCGCTGCGGATATCATCATAGCCGATTACCGCGATATCCTGCGGTATTTTTATTTTACGTACCAATGCCGCCCGGATAAAGCCCATTGCCATCGCGTCATTGGCGCACAGGACGCAATCAACTTCAGGATGGCTTTCAACTATGAAATCCAATGCCCGGCAGCCATGCCGAAAACCGGAACCGGAACCGGCATTGACGATTTCACTGCCGCGCAGCTGTAAACCATCCCGGAAACCGCTCTGTTTGCGTTTGTCTAAATGGCCGCCGAGATATGCCGGGTGTCTGCGCCCGGTATTCCTGAAATAGCGGCCGGCCAGAAACGCGCCGTATTTGTTGTCGAACAAAACAGTATTGTATTTGACCCCGCTCATGTGCCCGATTATTACGCAGGGCATGCCGCAGCTGTTCGCGCACTGGTATAATTCCCGTGAACTTTTCGCACCGGCGACAATGATTATGCCGGCCGCCGCTCCGCTCAGGATTTGATCTTTACACAAGTCCAATATCGCCCCGGAGCTGTCAAAAGGCAGGGGATTTATTTGTAAATTCTTTCCATGCCCGGCCAGGCTGCTGTTTATGCCCAGCATGATTTCGCTGATGAAATAATCAGGCTCTTCACTGCTGAGTTCAGGATAATACAAAGCGATTGCGGAGGTATCAGGACTGCTTAAACTGCGGGCATGGATATTTGCCCGGTAGCCTAATTCCTTTGCCCGGGCAATAATGTGCTGACGGGTCTTATCGCTGATGCGTCCTTTTGAACTGAAGGCGCGCGAAACGGTCGCGGTCGAAACCCCGAGTATCCCGGCAAAATCCCTGATGGTCAGCTTGTTCACTATCATATTATATTAAGTCCATAAAATAAGCGTAAGCGTTTACGCAATATATTTTAACTCTACTTTAACATAAATCAAGCGCGCTTTTGAAAAAAATGCGTAAATGTTTCCGCAAGCGCTGGATTTTTCATAAAAAACGATGTATAAATATAAAAAAGAATTTACTGGAACGCTTCAGACAAATAAAGGATTTGGATATGGAAATCAAAATAAAAGCTGAATTCACAGCTGAACTTGATCCGGGTTTTGTGCCCTCGGTATTATGGAACCGCGAGTACCGCCGGCAAGTTGCCGCTTCCGGCAAAGCTGTACAAATAATTATCGCTTTGACCCGCAGTATCGGTACCGTGTCAACTTTTGAAACCGCTGTTTTCCCTCATGAAGGCGAGTTTAAGGTCTTTAACGTCAAATATCTTGAGCGCCTGGTCAAATCTTTGCTGTGGATCAAAGGCGGTTACAAAATCACCATCGCCGGCTGCGCTGCTTTGGCGGAAGATATCGGTGAAATTTATTCTCCGGGTGGAGCGCGCGCTTTTGACTATGACATCATGGGGAAAAAAATTTACGGCAAAACCATGAAAGTGGTTTCCTGCGCGCTTGAAGACGCTCCCGCCGGTAAGGAAATGGAAATAAAACTCGGCGGCAATACGGACGGATGCAGAATTGGTTTTGACCTCGGTGGTTCCGACCGCAAATGCGCCGCCGTAATTGATGGCGAAACTGTTTTTACTGAAGAAATTACCTGGGACCCTTATTTTGAAAAAGATCCCGGATACCACAAGGCCGGTATTCGCGACTCGCTGCGCCGCGCGGCTGAAAAAATGCCGCGCGTCGATGCCATCGGCGGCAGCGCCGCCGGGGTTTATATCAACAACCAGCCGCGTATAGCCTCGCTTTTCCGGGGTGTGGACCGGTCATTGTGGGCTGAACATGTTATTCCGGTTTTTGACGAAATCCAAAGAGAATACAAGGTGCCGGTGCGGATTGCCAATGATGGTGACGTAACCGCTTTAGCCGGGGCGATGTCAATGGATGCCGCCGGGGTGCTCGGTATCGCGATGGGAACCAGTGAGGCGGCGGGTTATGTAAACCCGGACGGCAATATTACGGACTGGCTCAATGAACTGGCGTTCTGCCCGATTGATTACCGGGACGACGCGCCGGTTGACGAATGGTCCGGCGATATCGGCTGCGGGGTGCAGTACTTTTCACAGCAGGCAGTTGTTCGTTTAGCGCCGCTGGCCGGGTTTGATTTCCCCGCTGATATGCCTTTCCCGGAGCAATTGGTGAGAGTCCAGGAAAAGATGGGGGAGGATGATGAAAAGGCGGCTGAAATTTATCGGACTATCGGGGTTTATTTCGGTTATGGAATTGCTCAATACGCTGAATTTTATGATATCCGCCTGCTTTTAACGCTGGGACGGGTTACTTCCGGCAAAGGCGGAGATTTGATCCTGAAAACCGCCCGGGAAGTTCTGGCTGGAGAGTTTCCTGAAGTCGCCGAAAATATCGAATTCCGTACTCCGGACGAAAAATTCAAACGGCATGGCCAGGCGGTCATCGCGGCGAGTCTGCCGAGTTTGGGATGATCTGCTTAATATAATGTAGTTTAAGCGTCCCGCTTGAAAATATTCACAAGCGGGACGCTTAAGCTGCATTATCAAACAATAAATAAAATTCTTTGCGTCTTTGCGGGATATTTTTTGTTTTTCTCCTTGCTCAATTAGTTTTTATGATTAGATTAATAGAAACGATAAGTTGGATGGAAAAATGAAAATAAAAGTCTGTAAATCAGTTCTCAATGGTGAACTGGCGGTTCCGGGATCGAAATCGCATACTATCCGCGCCATCGCCGCCGCTTTGCTGGCGGATGGCAAAAGTATTGTGCGTGCGCCGCTGGATTCGGCTGATACCCGTTCGACGCTTAAGGCTGCGAAACTGCTCGGCGCGAAAGTCCATGAATTCCCCGGCCGATGGGAAATTGCCGGGACCGGCGGCAAAATTATTGCGCCTCAACAAGTGATTGATATGGGGAATTCCGGCACCGGCCTGCGGATTTTGAGTGGAATCGCCGCGACTGGTGATGCTGAAGTTGTTTTTGACGGAGACGCGTCCCTGCGGTCGCGCCCGATGGGGCAATTGACTGACGCTTTGCGCAAGCTGGGCGTAAAAGTTAAAACCCGCGACGGCAAATGCCCGGTCAGTTTCACCGGCCCTCTGCAGGGCGGCGAAAGCGAAGTCATTGGAACGAGTTCACAGTTTTTGACCGCTTTATTGTTCGCCTGTCCTTTCGCGAAAAACGATTCCGTGATAATCCCGGTTGATTTGCAGGAAAAACCCTATGTCGAAATTACGCTCGGCTGGCTGAGGCGCCTTGGCGTGGAATTTGAGGCCGGCGCCGATATGGCGTATTTCAAAGTACCCGGCGGACAAAAGTTCAAAGCTTTTGACTGGACTGTTCCGGCTGATTTTTCGACCGCCGCGTTTCCGCTGGGGGCGGGAGCCGTTGCCGGCGGCGAAGTAAGAATTAAAAACCTGGATTTCGCTGATTTGCAGGGCGATAAAGCGGTTTTCGAGTTTGTCGGGCGGTTCGGCGCGAAAGTCGAACGCCTGCCGCAATACACCCGCGTTTCCGCCGGCGGCCTGCGGGCTGTGGAGCTCGATTTGAACGCCACCCCGGATGCTTTGCCCATACTCGCGGTGGTCGCCGCCTGCGCCGCAGGCACAACGCGCCTGGTCAATGTCGCCCAGGCCAGAATCAAGGAAAGCGACCGCATCGCCTGCATGACCTGCGAACTGAAAAAAATGGGCATAGATGTTTGTGAATCAGCCGATGGAATGATTATCCGGGGCGGTAAATTGCAGGGCGCGGAACTGGAAACTTACAGCGACCACCGTATCGTTATGGCCCTGACGGTTGCCGCGCTCGCCGCCGACGGCGAATCCATTATCAACGGCGCGGAAAATGCGGCGGTAACTTATCCGGATTTCATTTCAGACTTTAAAGCTCTGGGAGCTGATATCGAGGTTCTTTGCTGATGTCGAATTTAAGTAAAGCCAGTATGCGCGTCACGCTTGAGATTGACCGGGCCGGAATCAAACAAAATTTTCGAAAGATTTGCAACCTGGTGGCTCCCGGCAAAGTTACCGCCGTAGTTAAAGCGAATGCCTATGGACTTGGAGTAATAGAGATAGCACAATTGTGCCGGGACGCCGGCGCGGACAGCTTCGGTGTCGCCGACGTCAATGAAGCGCTGGAGCTCAAGGCAATGGGCTTGCCGATAATGATCCTGGGGAGCATTTTACCCGGTGAAATCCCCGCCGCGGTTGAAGCCGGTATTATTCTGCCGGTCAACGGCCTTGAAGGAGCCCGGTTGATCAGCGCGGAGGCGGTCCGGCAAAATAAATCCGTCCAGTATCAGATACTGGTTGATTCCGGCATGGGGCGGCTTGGAGTATTGCTCAAAAACGCCCAGCGGGAAATTAAGAAAATCATTAAACTGCCGCAAATGGATTGTATCGGTATTTATTCGCATTTCCCGGCCGCGGATAATGTTGAAGATGACTGCACCACTAAACAAATAAAAGCATTTCAGTCATTAATCGGGGATTTGGCGGCCGATGGTATTTTTTTTGAAAATATCCATATTGCCAACAGCGATGGAATCAATAACTACCCGCTGGCTTACCGGGAACCTTTCAACCGGGTTCGCCTGGGATTGAGTATCTATGGCTACAGCAAGCAGAAACTGCTCGATCTGCAGGCGGTTATTTCATTTAAAGCCAGACTGGTATTGACGCGGCAGCTGCCCGCGGAGTCCTTCATTGGTTACGGCCGGACACATTGTTTAAAACAAGATACCTTCGTCGGAACCATTGCCGCCGGTTATGCTGACGGTTTGCCTTTGGCTTTGTCGAATCGCGGCTATGTCTTGATCAGGGGGCGTAAATGTCCTATTTTAGGGCGCGTGTCAATGGATTATACAACGGTTGACTTAAGCCTGGCGCCTGATGCGGAATGCGGCGATGAAGTTGTTTTCATCGGCAGGCAGGGCGGGGAAACGATTTCGCTGCAGAGTTGGGCGGCAATAAAAAACACCCACGCCCATGACATTTTGTGTGCGATTACACCAAGAGCAAAATGTGTTTATATAAACTGAAAAAACCTGTTCGTTGTTTTGTAACGAACAGGGAATATCTTTAAATTACGACAATTAACAATCTTCAATAGTTAATTCGCGCGATTATGAACTCGGGGAAAAAGACAGGATGCGGAAGCCGAATTACCAGCTATGGTATATCTCCGATTAATTTTTGTGATATGAGTTTTTCAACTTTCTTAATTTCTTTTTCAGAAGGAGCCTGTTTTCCAAAGTCGCCATCGCAAGTTAATACTTCCATGACTACAAATTTTCGCTGTTTATAACTACGACTATAAAGTTTCATTCCTAATATTTCTTGGGAATGTTTGTTAAGTTTAAATTTTGAAGCATTTATGCCTATAATAGCGACTCTAATATCCGATACATTGTAGTCGCCTCCAGTCAAATAATAAAATATGGGTGAATATCCCGAAAAGACTGATTTTCCGCTATACGAGACGATGATTATACCAATTTGCAATCTAAGGGATAGTATCAGTAAAAAAACCTCAACGAGGTTTCTTATCGTAGCCCAGTGCAACGCGCTGGGTATAGAATAAGATATATAATGTTCCCTGTAGGGGAACTTCAATCATTTTTCGATTATTATTGACCTTATTTTGAAGTTCCCTTACAGGGAACGATTCGTGGGGGCACATGATACCCACGGCGTTGCCGTGGGCTACGGTGAATATCCCCTTCAGGGATAATTAATGCAATCTTTACTATCTCTAAGATTGCAAATCGGTATTACTTTTCTCTTGCATGACAAAGCAAGGTCAGAAAAGCGCAACATAAAAACGACATTTTTTTCACTACATACCCCCTTTTGTAAAACCAAACGCTCTTGTAAGCTACACTAATTCTTTCTTTCTGCAAAATCATTTAATATTATCAGTTTTTTTCATTTCCGGGTTGACAATTTGTCCCTTATTAAAACTAAAATCCGTTTAATAAAAGGAACAGCTATGTCGAATATGACCACACACCAGGAGCAGGAACCAGCACGCTGGTAAAAAATAAACGCGATAAAGCTTGAATCCGAATATCAATATAATATATTATACGTACGATAATGGTTTGAGGAGAAATAATGTGATAAAAAATAAAGGTTGTGTCATATTTTTGATAATAGCCGCCGCGTCACTGATTGGTGGATTGATTATCGCCGGATTGGTTATTTTTGTGATGTTTGTCCTAGTTACTGGAGAAGCTACCGTCTCGCTTCCCGACAATATTTCCCCGGAACAGGCAAAGCTCCAAGCAGATCCCTTTTACAGAAATGCCGGCGGCTGGGATTACAGCAGATTAGCACTTATTAAGCCGTATGAACTTTTTTCCTGTGATAGACATTTGGAAGATCCGGGTTTGATGGATAATACTAACAAGGGAGCATCCTTAATTGGACGGCAAATTTGTGGTGTAAAGCAATTCAACGTCTTTAAGAATTATTTTATAGCCTATGTTGAATCTGGAATTGGTCAGACCGGGACTATTGAAGATGTAGATATTGTCGGTAATAAATACTGTTATTTAATTTTAGATTTGAACAAAAAGGGATATCCTGATTTTCATATTTCGAGAGATTATGCTTTTGGAAGGTTAAATTATTGTGGAGAAAAAATAATAAAAAACACTAATCCTCCTTATGTAATAGTGGTATCCTATGGGAAAAATAAAAAAACCGAAAAATTCAAAAACAAAAAGGCGTTTCTAGACAAGGCAAGATACTTTGGCTTTTTTGTAGATTACATAATACACAATTACAATCAAATCGAAATTAGCATGCCTCAAAAATATCAGGCTTGTGTTTTCTTTAACGAAAAAGACTTAAAAGCGGGCCTGAAAGCACGAGGGATTCCTGCGGACATTAAACTTCTTGAACCAAAATATTTCTATCAGAAGTTTCTTGATGAAGGTCAATGTCCCTGGTTTCCAAAACAAAAGAAAAAGCCTGTGAAACAAATTGAAAGAAATATCAAATCGAAAGAAATAAGCAACACTCCTGAATGATTTTATCGTGCTGTTAGCGAGCAAGCCGGTATTCATGCAGCAAAATTAAGATAAGGAGCCGTCAAAAAATAAGCTTGACCGCTTTAGCGGAAGATGACCAGATTATCATAAGTCAGGTCAACTGTGGGTTTGTGTCTGCCTTGTTTTTTGCGGAGCGCATAGCGCAATACCTGCAGCATATCTTTCAAACTCTTTCTCGGTATTAATACTTTGTACGCGCGCCGTTTTTTTATCATTACAAAAACTATTTTTCTTGTGTCTTCAAGAGTGATCGAACAAACTTTGAATTTCCGGAATTCATAAGTCGTTAATTTGATAAGCTCTATAGCCTGGGATAAATCAGGTAATTTTTCTCCTGATCTAAGTTTTTTGTATTTAAAACCGGTGATAACCGGCAAAGAATATTTTAACTTCATGCAGTATTTCCGATTCATTACAACTGAATCCTCGTCAACAACCCACTTGGAATTATATTTAAGCAAATACGCGACGGGGACACGTTGAGTGACAGCTATCTTAAGGGTGTCAGGCAGAATCCGATATATACCGGCGCTTTTGATATAAGATATTTTTTCAACTTTCCGCCTTATAGCGGAAATGTCAACAGCAAAAAGATTATCTTCATTTAAAGTCAGTTTCAGATATCTTATCATTGCCCCGCTGCGTCTTGAATCCAGACCGCTGAGCTCTACTCTGCGCAAAATAAAATGTTCGTTTTTGCTGAATAAAGCCCGCGAGACTCCCCAGCAGGCAAGGCCGAACGCGACAAGGGAAAAGCAAATTATCAGAAGGACAATAATTATCCTGGAATATTTTTGCTTTTCTTTTGAATTTACTGCTCTGCGAGCTTTTTTTGTATCAGGTTTTCGCGCCATTAGTTGTTTCCTGATTGAATTTTTCCTTTGCCGTAATATAACACAATTCAGCGATATTGACAATTTAAAAAACACTTTCTTCAATCCATCAGCCAAAATGCGTTTGCACCCGCTTGGCCCAAGCTTCGTTATTTTTTAATCTTAGCGCTTTAAATTCAGTGAAAAGCTCTTATATTATGTAGCTTGGCTTAACACATATGAATAATGTAGATGTGGAAAATGAATTTATGACTGAAAAAACTGAAAATATCGGAGCAAAAGCGCAAATAGATTTTCACTGTCTCGATAATAATTGTGAAGGAATCATAAAATTCACCCTCGATGACATCACGGAGTCCAATTTTCAGACTGTATGCCGGAAATGCTATCATACTTATGAACTGGACGACCAGCTTCGTGATAAGCTGCTGAAGATGCTCAAGTTGATTACCACTCTGCGCGAAGTTGAGGATATTCTCGGGGACTGCAATATCTCCATAAACGTGGCGGACGGCGAAGTTAAGATTCCTTACGCCTTATTATTGACCCGGCTCAATACCATGATTTCATTAAAAATCGGTGAGCATATGATTGATTTTCACTTGCGGGTGGAGCCAAACTCGGAAGAAACTTTTCGCTAAAAAAACATTATGGATACAGACAGGGATAACTGCAATGACAAAACAAGAGATAATTAATATTTTTAAAGATGCCGGAGCTTTGCTTGAAGGACATTTTAAATTACGCAGCGGCCTGCACAGCAATCGTTTTTTTCAGGCCGCGCTGCTCCTGCAATATCCCGACGTCGCGGAAAAAGTCTGCGCTGAACTGGCCGCAAAATTTAAAGCCGCCGGTATTCAATGCGTAATATCTCCCGCCGTGGGCGGTTTGATTGTCGGGCAGGAAGTCGCCCGCGCGCTCGGGGTTCGCGCTGTTTTCGCGGATAAAGTAAACGACGAACTCGTCCTCAAACGCGGTTTCAAAATAGCTCCGGGCGAAAGAATTCTTGTCGCCGAAGACGTTATTACCCGCGGCGGCAGGGTTCAGCAGACTATTGATCTCGTGCGCGGACACGGCGGCGAAGCCGCGGGTATAGCGGTAATAGTTGACCGCAGCGCCGGCAATGCCAAATTTGATATTGAACATAAAGCATTACTGGAACTCGAACTGGAAACTTATGAGCCGGCTGACTGTCCATTATGTCAAGCCGGCCGGGAAATTGAACAGCCCGGTTCAAAATAAGCGAAGAGGAAAAAAATAATATGATTGGATATGTGCTCAAAAAAGTATTCGGGACCAAATCACAGCGCGATTTGACCCAAATGAAACCCTTGATTGCTGAAGTCAACGAAATAGAAGCCTCGCTGCAGAAACTCAGTGAGGCTGAGCTGAAAAACAAAACCAGTGAATTCCGGGAACGTTTGGAAAACGGCGAAACTCTCGACGACATTATGCTCGAAGCTTTTGCCGTAGTCAAAAACGCCTGTCGCCGTTTGATGGGCAAAAAAATTACGGTTTGCGGGCAGGACATGGTCTGGGATATGATTCCCTACGATGTTCAGATCCTTGGAGCAATCGCCATGCATCGCGGCAATATCGCTGAAATGGCTACCGGTGAGGGTAAAACCCTCGTCGCGACCATGCCGCTTTATCTCAACGCTCTTTCCGGCAGGAACTGCCAGCTGGTTACCGTCAACGATTATCTGGCTTTGCGCGACTCGCAATGGATGGGAACAGTTTACGAATATTTGGGCTTGAGCGTCGGTTGCCTGCAAAACATGCAGCATCCAGATGAACGCAAAGAGATTTACGCGCAGAATATAAGCTACGGGACAAACAGTGAATTCGGTTTTGATTATCTGCGCGACATGGGAATGGCCGCTGAAGCCGAACAACTCGTTCAGCGCGATCATTTTTTCGCGATTATTGACGAAATAGACAGTATTTTGATTGACGAAGCCCGGACGCCGTTGATTATTTCCGGGCCGACGGCAACGTCCACGCACCAGTTTGACAGCATCCAGCCGCTGGTTGAAAATATTTACGCGAAACAAAACCAGTTATGCTCCCGCCTCGGCCGCGAAGCTAAAAAAATACTTGAGCAGGAAGACGCTTCCAGCGAAGATAGAGACGACGCTCTTATAAAACTCCTGCAAATTAAATTCGGGATGCCGACCCATAAACAACTTATGCGCATGCTCGAGGACGGATCTCTTTTACGGGATCTGGAAAAAGTGGAAATGCGCGTCCGCAGCGATAACAACCGCGGTTTGCTGCAGGAGGTTCAGGCTGAACTTTATTTCACTATTGATGAAAAATCCAACGACGCGGATTTGACGGAAAAAGGACGCAATGAAATTTCACCTGATGACCCCGACGCTTTCATCATGGCTGATTTACTTGAGGAAATCCATAAAATAGAAAATGACCCGAATCTCGACGATGAGGCCAAAAATAAACGAAAAGAACAGTTCAACAAGGAGTTTTCAGCTAAAAGCGAGCGTCTCCATGACCTGTCGCAATTATTGAAAGCCTACTGTCTGTTCGAAAAAGACGTTGCCTATGTCGTCCAAAAAGGCAAAGTAATGATAGTTGACGAACATACCGGCCGTCTAATGCCGGGACGCCGTTTCAGCGACGGCCTTCACCAGGCACTCGAGGCAAAAGAGCATGTTGAAATTGAACAGGAAACTCAAACCCTGGCGACAATCACCATTCAGAACTATTTCAGGCTTTACGAAAAACTTGCCGGCATGACCGGTACCGCCGAAACCGAAGCTACTGAATTTCATAAGACCTACAAAATTGACGTTATCACAATCCCGACCAACCGTCCGGTTATCCGTACAGACGACAACGATTCCATCTTCAAAACTAAACGCGAGAAGTTCAACGCGGTTATCGAAGATGTCGCCGAACGCCACGAAAAAGGACAACCCGTCCTGGTCGGGACAATTTCCGTTGATGATTCGGAAATAATCGCCCGCATGCTTCGTCGCGCCAATATTCCGCACAATGTTCTGAATGCCAAAAACCACCGGCATGAAGCTGAAATAATCGCTTCCGCCGGTCAATACGGCGCTGTAACCGTAGCGACAAATATGGCGGGACGCGGTACTGACATCAAACTCGGCGAAGGCGTTACCAAAATCGGCGGCTTGCATGTCATCGGCAGTTCCCGTCACGATTCCCGCCGGATTGACCGTCAGCTGCGCGGCCGCTGCGCCCGGCAGGGCGACCCTGGATCATCCAAATTCTATGTTTCTCTGGAAGACAGCTTGATGCGTCTGTTTGGTTCCGACCGCATCATCAAAATATTTGAACGTTTTGGAATCGAAGAGGGCGAACAAATCCAGCATCCCTGGCTCAACAAATCCATCGAAACGGCTCAGCGCCGGATTGAGCAGCAGCATTACTCCATACGCAAACGCACCCTGGAATTCGATGATGTTATGAATAAACAGCGCGAAGTCGTATACGGCATCCGGAAATCCGCCTTAAGCTCCGAAGATCCGCAGGATGTTCTGTTCGAAATCATTGAAAGCTCTATCGCGGAAAAGTTAATGCAGGCATCCATCCCCCCTGAAAATACCGACCGGGAAAGCTCTAAATTATTCAATTGGGAATTACTGTTAAGCTGGCTTCACTTCAATTTTCCGCTAGGCTTCACCCGGGAAGAGATGGGGGCATTCTTTAAGCAGGATGAACTTATTGACAGCGATGGATTGATTACATATATCACTGAGCGTATCGAAAAAGCTTACGATAAAAAGCATTCCGGCCTCCAGGAAGAGCAGAAATCATGGATTGCACGGCACACTGTCCTTGGTGCTATTGATAGCCTCTGGCAGGAACATTTGTACACAATGGACCACTTGCGTTCCAGTATTTATCTGCGTGCCATCGCGCAGAAAGACCCCTTGATCGAATACAAAAATGAGGCCTTTAAAACTTTTGAAAGTCTTATGGGACGTATTTACGATGAGGTCGTCACCAATCTTTTCCGTGCGACAATTGCTTCACTCGAAGATTTTGAAACGATGCTGGAAGACATGCCGCAGGAACAGATTCATGAATTATTCGGTCAGTTTGACGAATCGGAATTCGCTGAAGAACAAGCCGGCACCATGTTTGTTGAAGGCGATGAGAACCAGGAAGCTGTTCAGGTAACTTTCCGCCGCGCCGGGCCCAAAGTCGGACGTAACGATCCATGCCCCTGCGGCAGCGGTAAAAAATACAAAAAATGTTGCGACAAATAGCTGCAGTTAGTAATTTGTAGTTACTTCAGCCATCTCAAAGCGTAATATACTATCAACGCAATGAGCGATATTCCAAATATTATCAGGAGAATGAGCAGCTTCAGGCCGCTGTGGCGTTTTTTGCCGGCATCAAAAATTACGGGCGGCGGTGGCGCGGGTGGCTGCTGCGGTACTGCTTTAAGCGGGTCACGGGTGATTTTTTGTGTATCCCCGGAGGATTCGCCATTGGATTTTTTTGGGGCCTTTGACTTGTTTTTTTTACCCAGAGAAATTGGCGCGTTGATATTAAAATCCCGCCGCTTAGCTTTTATTGAGCTCCATTTTTTCCTTTTTACGTTTTTGGGGGGGACATAGGTTCCGGCAAAAACAGCGTCTATATCCGCGATAACATAATTCCAGTCGCTTTGCCGGTCTTCACGGTCATTGGACATCATTTGCGATATGAGCGCTGCACAGCCTTCGCTTAAATAGGGGTTGCGCTTTATCGGCGGCGGCAGGTGTTTCTCAATTTTCTGAAAAATTGATGTTTTCACAGTTTTATTGCCAAAGGGCAAACTCGCCGTAACCATTTGATATAAAGTTACTCCCAGTGAATAAATATCAGTCCTTACATCGAGTTTGACATTATTGGCGGCTTGTTCCGGACTCATGTACTGGAGTGAACCGACAATCATATTGCTGTTGGGCGAAGAATCATGTTCCGAAATAATCTTGGAAATTCCCATATCCATTAAATACGGCATCCGGTACCGGTCAATCATAATATTGCCCGGCTTGATATCACAATGCAGCATGTGATGTTCCTCCCAGGCGTACGATAGCGCCGAGGCGATTATCCGCACGATGTTGAGAGCTTCGCGTTCCGGCAGTATACCGTCAATCTTGATTTTGTCGAGCAGCTCAATACCGTCAACATACAAAGTCGCCAGATAATAATATTTACTCGCATTACCGGCGGTATAGGCGGTAATAATGTTGGGATGCTGTAAACGTCCGGTCATTACCGCCTCATTTAAAAAGCCTTTGACGAAAGTCGTGTCTTCAGACAAATCCGGCGAGAGTATTTTCAACGCGACATCCCGGTTCATGGACAGTTGTCTTGCTTTCCAGACTTCACCCATTCCGCCGGAACCGAGTTTTTCGAGCAGGACGAAGTCATTTATCCGCAAATTTTTATGCAGGCCGGAAAGCGCTTTTTTCCCCTGGCAGTGAGGACATTGGAGTTCCTTTTTTCCGTTTGGCAGGAACACGGAGTCCAATTTATTTTCACACAGCGGACAGACTTGCAGAGCTTTAGATTTCATGCTGATATTCCAGTTATCCTTCTATTTTTCGAAAACTCACTTGTATTATAGTACAAATGCGTAATAATTACAAAGAAGAATAATAAATATGGATCATTATGTTAAACTGGTTAAAAATTAAAAATATGGCATTAATTGAAGCGCTTGACGTTGAATTCGGCGCGGGCTTCAACGTTATCACGGGGGAGACCGGCGCCGGCAAGTCCATCCTGCTCGGCACTATTGCGCTCCTGCTCGGCGAACGTGCCGGCAAAGGGCTTATCCGCAGCGCCGCGGAACGCTGTGAACTTGCCGCCGGCATCAGTATTTCCGGCGCTGCTCAGCAGCCGCTTTCAGCCGCTCTCGAACAAGCGGATATTCCCTTTGAGCCGGAATCCGGAGAAATACAATTGCGCCGTATAATCACCAGATCGGCAAACCGCAATTATATCAATGATACTCCGGTAACTTTGCAGACTTTGAAAAATATCGGCGCTTTTCTCGTTGACATTCACGCCGCGAACGAGCATCAGTCTTTACTGAGCCGCAGCACCCAGCTGGATATTCTCGACCGTTTCGGGAAACTCGGCGAATTAAGCGCTGAATGCCGTTCTTTGTGCAGGGAACTCAACACATTGCGCGGCGGCCGCGAAAAAACTTTTGCCGACATGCCCTCTTCCATCGAAGCTGAACATCTCAAAATGATTGTCGGGGAAATTGAAAAAGTTTCGCCGCAAGCACATGAGGACGAAGAATTAAGCATAAAACATTCATTGGCGGCCAATGCAAAAACTATCCTCGAATTGACCAGCCGTTCCGCCGCGAATCTTTGTGATTCCGAAGAATCCATTGTCGATAAACTTGGCGGGGTTTACCGCGACATTCAGGAGCTTTCCCGCATTGATTCAACTAAAGCTGAACCCCTGTTAACTGCCTGCGACCAAATCGTCGAACAAATCCGTGATTTATCCTATGAAATTGAGAATTATGGTTCAAATATTGAACTTGATCAACAAGATTTTCTTGAACTCGAAAGCCGCATGAGCGATTTACAAACCATTAAGCGCCGTTACGGGCCAAGCCTGGAAAGGGTGCTGACGGAATGCGAAAAAGCCCGGGAACGTTTACTGGTTTACGGTGATGTCGAAAAATTGCGTCAGGAGTTTCAAAAAAAGGAAGATGCGCTATTTGCGAAACTGAAAACCGCCGCTCAAAAGCTTTCCGGGGAGCGGAAAAAAGCGGCCGCTGATTTTTGCGGACAGGTGAAAGCAAAATTAAAGCTTTTAGGATTTTTGCGGGCTGAACTGGATATTTCTTTCAGCGCAACGGAGCCGGCGGAACGCGGCATGGACCGGATCGAGTTTTTGTTTTCGGCAAACCCCGGCGAAAAAATCCGGCCGCTGCGCAGTGTCGCCAGCAGCGGCGAAATTTCACGGGTCATGCTTGCCCTGAAAACCGTTCTGGCTGATGCCGACCCGATTCCGGTATTGATTTTTGACGAAATAGACGTTAATATCGGCGGCGAAACGGCGCACCGGGTTGGTCGGGAACTTTTAAATCTGGCTGCAAAGCGGCAGATATTGTGCATTTCGCATCTGGCCCAGGTCGCCGCCTGCGGCCAGCATCATTACGCCCTGGTCAAAAATGTCCGCTCAGGCAGAACGATTTCGACAATAAAACATCTGTCGGCAGACGACAAAGTTACAGAAATAGCCCGGATGCTGGGCGCGTCCGAAGCCGCCGCCGCCCACGCTAAGGAACTCTTGAAATTATAGAAGTTCTCATTGCGGGCCAAACTCATTTTTAAAATTTCATGTCGTTGGAACGATTCAGCTCAATAATCTTTTGAATTTCTGTTTTGAGTGTTGGTAAATGGTCGTGAACTGTACTCCAAATCATCTCTTCATCAATTATGTCATATCCATGGATTATTCTATTACGCATACCAATGATTGCTTTTTTGTTTTTAATTTTAACTTCGGGATTAAGCTTGGAAATCCGATACACTGCCTCACCGATTATTTCAAACTCCCGCTCTACAGCGCGTCTAAGCATTTTACTCAAGTTTTGCAGTTCAAATTTGAGCGAAAAACGAACGATCAAACATT
>CAZEXM010000018.1:0-25767 GCA_964515915.1 uncultured Victivallaceae bacterium | reverse complement strand
CTATCTGTATATTTCAACCCAATTTTAATTAAATACTTTTGCAATTAGCTCTTTAGACAAACCGCCCCCGAAATGCCGTTCCAGTTTTTCTTTTGCTTCAAGGGTGAAACTTATATCCCACGGCGTGTAGGGAACACTTTCGCCATTGAGGGCGGCGATTACCACGTCCCGTTTTATCATGTTTGTCTCCGGCTTGATTTTTTTGTGAATTAACATTATATTTATGGTAAATATAATATCAAATTTAGCTTAATTGAATTATGAAAAGAGTCAAAAAGATTATAAAAATAAGCAAAATACCCAAAAGTTGCCGGGAGCGTTATCTGAATTTGCAGCATGTTTCAGCAAAGGCCTTGCGGCGAAAAGGTATAGTTTATTCCGGCGTAAGCAATTTGCGTCGCGGCTATCAGGTGGGGCATATCAGCCCGGCGCAAAGATATATGATAATTATCACAATTCGCGGGGAAGGGCGGCTGTTTTCCTCAAATGGTGTGGAATATCTGCTTGACGGCGGTTCGGTAATTGTTCATCCGCCGGGTTTTTCCTGTACATTTTATGTCGAGGACGATTGCTGGGACATTATCTGGTTCTATATTGAAAACGACGCTGCCGGGATGCGGGAGTTTGCCGTTGAGGTTTCCTGCTGGCACGATCTTTATCAATTTCCGGAAATGTCTGCGGTAATGGAAGGTTACCTGCATGAATGTGAACGCATGCACAGCGCTAATGCGCGTTACACGGAAGCGGCGGCGGAAAACTATGCTGAATTGATCGTAATCACCCTTAAGCGGATTCTGGAAAGAAATTCCGGCAGACGCAAGGACAATTTGCGGGACGCGGTGGACCGTGTCTGGCTGGCGGTCAGGCGGGACGTTTCCCGAGCCTGGCAGATGCCCGGGCTGGCGCGTCAAGCCGGAATGTCGCAATCGACATTCCAGCGTTATATGCGTAAAGTATTTAATTGTTCGCCCAAACAGATGTTGCTGAATATACGCATGGAGGAGGCAAAACACTTGTTGACGTCCACCAGCTATCCCCTGCGGACTATTGCCGAAAGGCTTAGTTATTCCGATGAATTCGCTTTTTCATACGCTTTTAAAAGATGTTCAGGACTTTCTCCCCGGCAGTTTCGCAATAGGTAAATAATTATGCCGGTATGAGATGTTAACTGAAATCAAAGGCGAAAATGGCTGATGCTTTTGTCTAGCGTGTTTTTCATTTTGTATAGTCTCGTCGTATTAGACGGGACCGACAAAACTCATAAAGGCTTAAATTTTTGAAAAATAATAAATTATCGCAAAGCTCGAACGCTCACATCTTTTCAAAAAAATATCGCAGGCTCTTTTTTGAAAAGCTTCGCTTTTTCGAGGCGGAATTGTTCAATTTCGCTCCTTCGTCGCTTAAGTTTCGCCATTGGAGATGGCGCCCAGCGCTTTCGCCCGTTGGATCACCGAGCCGTTGCATCCGGCTTTTTGTCGGTTCCGTCGCATTACAAAGGACACAGCTATTTTAATGAATTAAAAACAAATAAAGCTGGAATTTAGGGAAAAAAACGATACATTAGCCATGCTTGGGACATTCTTAACTTATTTGATGCTTGACGTTTTTTTGTTTTAGCGGGAGGGCTTCGGGAATTATAAAATAATAAGTTAAAGCGTGTCCTGATTGAAGATCACTGGTTTTTATTAATAATTATCCTGGGAAAATAATGTCTAAAAGCTGTGTCGTAATAAATATTCAAAATAATTTTCAGGCATTTGGGCTTCGACTGAAAGCTGTGGCAAATGGAAAATATTGTATTGAAAAGCAGTTTGCCGGCGCCTATCCGGAAAATGACGGACCCGGTGAAGTGCTGCAGCGGGCCATGTCCAGTTTGAACACCCGGAACTGCGACAGAATTATTTTGACCGGACAAATCGAGCAGAGCGGGGTTTTTGAAATATCAATGCCTGAGCTCGGCCATGATGAATTACGCAACGCTATTGAGTATGAATTGGTGAAATACCTTCCCCTGTCCTTGAATGATATAATTTGGAGTGCCCGAATCGTTCCCGATGACGATGAAGATACTCAAAAAAACTTTGTCAGGTTGCGGATTGTTTTTATGAAACGCGATAACTGGACGAAATTTGTTTCCGAATTGCAGATTAGACAGCTCAATCTTGATGCTTATATTAACCCGTTCATGTGTATTGATTCCTTTGCCGCCGGGCAGAATGTCGCCTTGCCCATGATTGACGATGAACATGTTTTCTTGAGTAACGCGAAGGGTTTGCGGGAAATGAGTTTTGATGAAAACATGAAACAAAACGAAGATTTACAAGAGCGGATATTCGATTATTTCGTCTGGAATCATGAAATTCCGGAAAAAAATGAGCTGCAGAAATATTTTGTCTGCATGCTTGTCGCCAGGTATGTGATGAGCGGCGAATATGATAAATATGAGAAGAAACTTGCCGTAAAATTACCGCACGGCCTGCTTCCGCAAAGAAACAAATTATTGAAATTGTTTAGCGTGATAAATGGAATCGCGGCTTTGCTCTGTCTCACCTTGTTCCTGTATCAGGAACGAGAAAAAGTTCATCGCGTCTACGTAGAGCAAAAAAACGCGATTAACCTGAGGCAAACTCAAATGAGGAATTTACAGAACAGAAACGCTCTGAGCAAAAAAAATGAAAAGCTTTATAAAAAAATACTGGGAGCCGTTCCCGCAAACTTAAAACCCTTGCGGATTTTGTCGTTTTTTGCCCGGAAACTGCCTAAGTATATTTGGATTCGCAGTTATAATATGACCGCGGATAAAATTCATCTGAGTTTGACCAGCAGCCGTGATCCCGGAAATCTTTTGTCAAGCTTGCGGAATGAAAAGCTTTACAATATTGAGAACATTCGTAAATCCCGGCGCTATGACGGAACTTATTATTTGTATCTTATGCTCGCATCCCCGGAGTCGGCGGGAGAACGCAAATGATTTTTTTGAAAAAGGAGATAAAAAACGAGAAAACTATATTACTCGCGGCAATAGCCGCAATCATTTTTATAATTTGCTGTATCGTCGTTGTATCAAACTATCGTGAGGTAATCTGGCCGACAGAAGAATTTTTATTTAAACAGAAACGCAAGTATCGTCGTTTGAAGACGGATCTGAAAAAGGAACAAAGATTTCACGAGAAGTTTGTACGGGAAGAAAATGCTGTAGCGGATAAGGTAAAAACATTTTATAAAATAGACAACAAGCTTAAAGCGGACATATATATGCGGCAGCGGATAGAACACGCCGCGAAATTTTCGAACTTAATTTTGAAATCTGTAAGCAGTATCCGCAAAAAAGTAATTAAAGAAGGGACTTTTTCTATCGAGCTCAGCATAAACGCTGAAGGAGGTTTTGAAAAAGTAGTTACATTTTTTCAGGAATTGAATAAAAAGAAAGTTGGCATTTATTGGGTAAACTGTTATATACGCCCTTCCAGCAGCAAAAATGCAACTCTAATTACTGTGAGCGGAGTTTTGCGGATGATATGCACAGATGGTAAACTGTTTCAAACTAAGGAAGCAAGGGTAAAATGAGAAAGATATATTTGATTTTAAATATAATTTTTATTACAGCCGTTGTAATTTTGCTCAATGCTTACGCAGGCGGTATTCAGTCTTCAGTCGACACTTTGAATAAAAGGCCCTTAAAGAGAAATAAGCTTAATAAAAAAATAAAAATACGCAACCGGCAAGTTATTATTCCTGACGAAAATCTTATTTCGATTTTAACTAACAGTAATTTATTTGAAGTTAATCGCGGAGAAGAAACTGTTGTTGCCAAAAAATCATCCGGGACGAGGACAAAATACAATTTCAAACTTATGGGAGTTTGTCATTTTGGCAAACTGAAAGGCGCGATTATTACTAACAGCAGCAGAAATAGAGCTTCTTCCGGAAAAAGTTATTTCACCATTGGCGAAGAAGTTGGAGACGGTTTTAAGCTTTATGATATTACGTCGAAAACCGCGATTTTAAAGAACGGTACCAGAAAAATAAGCCTTGAACTGGCAAAAGCTGAGAACAAGCCGCAGAGACGAACTAGAACTCGCAGACAAACTAGAATTAGCAGACAAACTAGAACTCGCAGACGATAATTTTAAACAGAACAATATATCAGGAGATTCAAACGTGAAAATAAAATATTTTTTTATTACGAAACCAAGCTGGACTGCTTATAAATATTTTTTGCTTTTATTGGGCGTTTTATTGCTTGCGAGTTTGTTTACGGCTGGTTGTGAAACCGTCAAAAAAGACAAAATTAAAAAACCTGAAAAAAAGGCTGAAGGATACTCTTTCGGACACCACGAGCCGGTTAAAATCGTACGGCATTCAATGGAAAAAGAAATGGTTAAAAGCCGTAAATTCAGCAAGGAGCCAAGTCCTCTGGCTTCATTCAAAGTCAGAAAGCCGGATATCACGAAAAAGCAGGAAGTACAGCCTTTTTATATTGAGTATCTCAAGAAAAGCAAAAATATCAATAAAGCGACTAATGTAACAATTAATTTCAGTGGCGCGAAACTTTCGGACGTTATACCCGCGTTCGCGCAAATTCTAAAATTTAACTATAGTATGGATTCCCTGATTACAGGCAGTGTTACAATGTCCATAAACGCCAAATTAAACCAAAAAGAATTGTGGAAAATTTTTGAGCAGATGTTATGGATGAGCGGCGCGTATTGTTCTCCATCGGGAGACTTAATCAGAATTTTGCCGCAATCCAAAATGTCTATGCAGCAGCAAATAGGCTTCGGCAAAGACCCGGTATCTCAGGAAAATGTTGAACTTTTATTTTATCCGCTGCGTTACGCGGACGCGAAAAAGCTGATTACGCAGTTGAAGCCATTCACCCACAAAGGTGGAACTTTTATTGCGCTGGACAGACAAAACGCGATAATGCTGGTGGACTCTCCCGCTAACATTCCAAAGATGCATCGTTTACTCAAGGCAATGGATCAAAGAGACAAGCTGAACTGGTATAAGTCGGTAATTCCATGCCACAATGTTTCCTCCGGGAAAGTCATTAAAGAATTGAGTGAAATTTTACCCGTTTTGGGATTTCAGGTTTCTGTTGACAGCAAAAAGCCGACTCCGGGGGCGATACAATTAACTAATCTTGAGCGTTTGCAGGTAATTATCGCTTCCGCCGCCACCGAAGATGCACTGCAGGAATTAAGCCGTTGGGTGACTATTCTGGATAAAGCGGATGTCGGTGAACAGGAAAGAGTATTTATTTATTCCGTAGTAAACGGCAAGGCGGACGAATTAGCTCAGGCACTATCAGTTATTTTTCCGCTGGAAGGGGCAAGCATAGCAGCTGAAAACAGTAAAAGTAAAGGCTCGTTTAAAGGTACATCCGCAAATAAAGTTAAAAAATACGGGAAAATCCCGGATGGTCCCGGAAGTGTTTTTGAAATACCCGTGAAACTGTTTGCGGATTCAATACATAACCGTTTGGTTATCAGGACAACTCCGCGGTCATACGCCATGATGAAAGCGGTTATTGAACGTTTAGACACGGTTCCCGCACAAGTTTTACTACAAGTGCTTGTGGTTGAGGTCAGCCTTACTAAAACCACCAAATTCGGCATGGAGTTAACCGGGGTCGGCTCCGGAGATACGATGAAATCAATTTTTGGGACGAATTATAAAAACTTAGTTCCCGGGGTTGGACCAAAATCGCAATACGGTGGTAAGTTCTGGATATTTAATCCGAATAGTCCCAGCGAAAAATTTGGCTATATACAAGCTCTGGCCGGAAACACGAACGTAAAAGTAGTTTCCAGTCCGCAGATATTGGCGATAAGTCATACAAAAGCCAAAATCTCAGTCGGAGCCAAAGTTCCTTTGGTTCAATCCGAAATCACCAATTCACAGTCAGTTGTATCTACCGACAATACTAATTCCACCAGTCTGGTTCGTAATATCCAGTATTATGAGACAGGGATAATATTGGAAGTTACACCGCATGTAAGCCGGGGAGGCCGAATTACTATTGACTTGAACCAAACCGTTTCTGAAGCGATTGTTAATGAAACTTCAGCTATTGATTCCCCTGAAATCCGGGAACGTGCCCTGACAACTTCAATGTCAATTAGAAATGGACAAACTATTATTATCGGGGGACTTATTAAAGAATCAATTATTGACAATCTCGATACGATTCCTTTTATTGGGAAAATACCTATTTTACGAAGATTACTTGGTGATAGTAACTTAAAAGTTGAGCGAACAGAGCTTTTGGTTCTTATTACCGGTACAATTATCTCCGAAAACACGAAGCTGGAAGAACTACTGAAACGCTACCGTTCCACGGTCAAAGAATTACAGAACTTTCATAACCGGAATAATAGGGTAAAGACAGAAAAAAAAGATAAAGGTTTCTGGGATTTATGGAGTTAAAAATAAACAAGTCAAAAACGGCTGTTAGAGAAGGCCTGGAAGCAATAAAAAAGACGCTTTCCAACCGTTTCCCTGATTACGCTAAATTAAGACAATCCAGTTTGCTTCATGCAAACGCGGATTGGATATTATGCGAAAGGGGTTTGCTTTCAGAAACTGACCTGCTTAATATTTACACTGAGTCCCTGAAAATCAATCCGCTTGATGAAAGCGACTTCATCGAGCCCCAGAAAAACGAACTCATAAGTATAGACTATTTAACGACAAACTGCTGCGTACCTTACGCCTGGAGCGAAGGAAGCATGGTCATGCTGGTTTGCGACCCGTACCAGTTAGAGCACCATGCTTATGTTTTCAAACGATTTTTCAATTTGGACTTAAGCTTTAATTTCGCCAGACGCAGTATGATTGAGCGTTTAATAAATCAAATTTACATAGATAATAAGCAGGCGGGACAAGATTCTCTGCAACTACTTGAGGGAGATGAGGATGCTTTAAGGAATCTGGCCAGCGAAGCTAAAATAGTCAGGTTGATTAACGAAATGCTTTCTCAGGCTATAGAACAAAATGCCAGTGACATTCACATCGAACCGGAAGAAGAACGCGTTGTCGCGCGTTTTCGGGTGGACGGGATATTACGGGAGTACATCAGTTGTCCATTATCCGATTATCCGGCAATTGCTTCGCGTATAAAACTTATCGGCGGCCTGAATATTGCCGAAAGCCGTCTGCCGCAGGACGGACGGACAAATTTCCATGTCGGACATTTCGAAATGGATATCCGAATCAGTACAATCCCCGTAATGAACGGCGAAAGTATTGTTATGCGTATTTTACGCAAGGATATTATGGCGTTTGACCTGGGAAAGCTGGGAATGTCTCCGGAAAATCGAAAACGCTTTAATAAATTGATATCCATTCCACACGGTATCATTCTGGTTGTGGGGCCAACCGGCAGCGGTAAAACCACCACATTGTACAGCGTGATGCAGCAGTTGAATAATAATTCCCGGAAGATTATTACAATTGAGGATCCGGTTGAATACCAACTGCAGGGACTCTCGCAAATGCAGGTGAATCCCAAAATCGGTTTGTCATTCGCGTCCGGCCTCAGACATATTGTGCGGCAGGATCCCGACGTAATATTGGTTGGTGAAATTCGCGACCGCGAAACCGCCGAAATAGCTATCAATGCCGCGCTTACCGGGCATTTGGTATTAAGCACCCTGCATACAAATGACGCCGCGGGCGCGGTTACCCGTCTAATGGATATGGGCATTGAAGGCTTTCTCGTGGCATCCGCTCTTTTTGGTGTGCTTTCGCAACGCCTGATTCGCAAAATATGCCTTGACTGCCATGGAGAGACAAGCAGCGAGAAACGTTGCAAAAACTGTGGCGGCAGCGGCTTTAAAGGCAGAACCGGGATTTATGAATTGCTCATAGTCAATGAGAAGATCAGGCAAGCAATCAGCAATAATAGTTCGAGCTCCGAAATTAAAGATATCGCGATCAAAAACGGCATGATTCCTCTAATTCAGGACGGATTGGCCAAAGTGGCGCAGGGAGTTACCATGGAATCAGAAGTTAAACGTTCGGCAAATGATATTTAGGCGGTGAACATTGGCACATTATAAATACAAAGTGGTGGAACCGGGAAAAGCTCCCGCGGAAATCATAATTGAGGCTGATTCCGAAACGAATGCAGTCGCGATTTTGCAACGCCGCGGCATGATGCCGATAAAAAACCTCGGAAACGTAAGCGGCATAGCCGGAGGAAAATCCTTCTTTAAATTATCCCGCAGTAATTTCGACGTATACCAGTTTACCGACCGCCTTGTCCCACTGCTGAATGCCAATATCCAACTGGAAAAATGCCTGGCAATCATGGAAGAAGGCGCCAGTGAGGAAATCAATCGCGAAGTCATCCGCTCAATGCGCCGGGGATTACATGAAGGAAAAAGTTTTTCCGCTTTGATTCGTGCGCAGGGGAAATATTTCCCGGGCATGTACGCGAATCTGATTGAGACCGGGGAGACAACCGGTTGTCTGCCTGAAGTCGCTAATGAATTGCGCCGTTTTATGAATGAAAGCCGGAGCCTGAAGGAATTTCTGATAACCAGTTCGATTTATCCGGGCATTGTACTGAGCGTAACTTTCATTGTCCTGATATTTCTTTTTACACTGGTTATCCCGCGCTTTGCCAGGATTTTCGAAGATATGGGGCGGGAATTGCCGCTCATTACTAAAATCATGCTGGGAACGGGCAATATTTGCGTGGCAATATGGTGGATATGGCCTTTACTGATTGCAGGAGCAATTTTCTTTTCCAAAAAAGTCAAACAGGGCGGCGCGGCCAAAGAATGGTGGGACAAATTCATTATCAAAGCACCCTTGGTCGGCGGTCTGGTCAGACGCATTCAGATAGGACAATTTATCCGGACATTGGCGATTATGATGAAAAACCATGTTCAAATCCTACCGGCAATAAAAATCTCAATAAAAGTAATCGACAACCAGGAAATAGCCGATAGTTTTTCCAGTGTCGGTGATGAATTACGCGGCGGCATGAAGCTTTCCGAAACTCTCGCGCAAAGTTCGTTCATGCCGCAGGGCAGCATTCCTATGTTAAGAATAGCCGAGGAGTCCGGTGACAGCGGAGAAATGCTTTCCCAAATCGCCGATGAATGTGAAAGTACAATAAAAATTCAAATAAAAAGGATATTAGCCGCCATGGAACCGGTAATTATCCTTATTCTCGGCCTGATAGTTTTATTAGTAGTCTTCTCAATATTCCTGCCAATTATGGAAATGAGTAATATTTAAAAATAAAATGTAGCACCAGCGTCTCGCTTGTGAATGCTGCATTGAAAAAAAAAGGAGAATTTAAAAATGACTTTCAAACAAAATCGTTTATGCCGTAAAAACTACACTATGATGGAAATGGTAATCGTGCTTGTTATTATCGGCTTGTTGACCTCTATAGCAGTGCCTTTGTACATTAAGCATATGAAACAAGCCAGAGTCAATACCGCTAAAACCCAAATAAGGTTATTGGAACAGGCAATCTTTGATTTTCAACTGGATATGAAACGATTTCCGGACACGGATTACGGTTTGCGCGAACTTGATGAAAACGTTACGAGTGATGAAAATTGGAACGGGCCTTATCTCAGGCCGGGTGTTCCAAAAGATCCATGGGGCGCGGAGTATATTTACGACAAACCGGGCGAACACGGGGATTACGACCTGATAAGTTACGGCAGCGACAATCAACCCGGCGGCGAAGGTGATGCCGCTGATATAAGCAACTGGGGAAAGAAATAATTTTGACCAAACGACATAATTATACTATGATTGAACTTGTGGCGGTGCTGGTTATAATGGGATTGATCAGTACAGTTGTCATTTCTCAATTCCGTAAACTACCGGTATTTATTTCCCTGGAAAGCAAGGTCAATATTCTCATAAAAGTGTTGGCTCAGGCCCGGAGCAGCGCCACCTGCCGGGGCGTAAATACCGAAGTTGTTTTTGCTGCTGAAAATCGTCGTATCTACATGCCTCGGGCAAATACTGATGAACAAAAATTATCGCCGGTGGAAATGTATCTGCCGGACGAAATAAAACTTTCGCGGAACGATGGGGAAGTGGAGGATGAGTCCGGCAAAGTAACTTTATTTAAATTTTATCCCGACGGCACCGGCGGCGGCAACAATATTTGCCTTGAGTTGAAGAAACATAAAATTCAAATTAGTATTTCGCCGCTTTCGGGCAGTATTTCAAGCGAGGAGATTAACGCAGGGAAATGAGTGTTAAAGCTAAAAATTTCACCCTTGTTGAAGTTCTGATAGCATTAGCTATACTGTCAATGGCGGTAGTATCGTTTTCATTGCTCATTGGCTCCGCTTCCAGGCGGACACACCGGGCGGCGGAGCGCTGGGAACATACTCATTTACTTACTCAAGCCGTGGAATACTATATGTTGAACGAGGCTGGTTCCAGTGAGGATATTGATAAACGTTTTTTCCCTGACGACTACGAAGCTGAATGTTTTTTTGAATCCCCGGCGGGTTTGCCCGAAGACGTGGAAGAATCTTTTGACGGCAAAACTTTAGTAGCGATGCGAATTGTCATCAAAGATAAAGACGATAGAACTCTTGATTCCGTAACTGTGGAACGTATAGTCGGAGAGTTGGGAAAATGAAGAATTCCGAGGCAGGTTTCACTCTTTTTGAAGTCGTTCTGGCGGTGGCTATTTTTGCTGTCGCCGCGCTGTTAATAGGCACAACCTTATTCGCGATGCAGCGTTCGTGGAGCCGGATAAAAAAACAGTCAGCGCGATTAAAAACCTACCAATGTATTGACCGGGTTGTTGATTATGCTGTGCGTAATGCTGTTCCGTTTAAATGGCCGGATCCAAACTCTAAGGATCGACTGGTTTTCAAGGGTGACTCTGACGAACTTATCCTGGCGTATCTACATCGGGTGACAAATATAGAAAAAGGCGGAATTCGTTTTATAAAGCTGTTTGTGGAAGATGGTAAACTGATTGCTCTTTATCGACATACGCCGATTTTATATTGGCTGAACGAAGATTTGGACTCTACATGTCAGCGGGAAGTTATAGCCGGTGGTGTTAAAGAAATATCATTTCTTTATGCGGACCGTGAAGACGATGGTATTACCTGGGAGGACGATTGGGATGAAAAAACTGAAAAAAATATTCCTTTGGGAATACAAATGACCGTAGAGTTTGAAAATGGTCGAAAAGTATCCTGGCTGCGTCGAACTGCCGGCAGCAGTTTTGAATCAAGTTACGGCAAAAGGGAAACAGTTATAAAGTGAGTAGAAAACAACAGCAGAACAATAAAGAATCAGGAATAGCGTTAATCGCGGTATTGTGTATGATCATGGTGGTATCGATTCTGGTTGCCTCCGCGGTGGCGCTGTCGCAATACGCGGCTTTTGAATCTTCTACTTTTGCCGGTTTTTCGCGCTCCTTTTACATCGCCGAAGGAGTTGCCGCGCGGGTCCGCTGGCTGTTACTGGCTGACCGCCGCAAACACCCGAAACGCTCCCTCGAACCACTTGAATCCGAGCTTGACAATGGCGAACGTTACCTTGCCAATACAGTGGTTCACGGTTTAGATTATTACGGGCGCAAAATAAGTTTTCATATAGAGGACACGATAGCTGGAATTGACATTTCCGGCGCGTCGCCGGATCTTGGTTTACGCAGTTTATTTAATCAGCCGGATGACCGGAAAACGGGGGAGGAGTTTGCAAAATTTTGTTCCAAACTGCACGATTACGCAGACCGCAACGATTTACTCAGTATCAACGGCATGGAAAGCGGCGGCTATCAGCAGGATGAATTATATAACTTGCCGCGTAACAATAAATTACAATTCACCCAGGAAATAATGTACATACCTGATTTCGCGGAGTATTTCGCCGCGGATAAATACGGCAGAGTTTCCATCTTTCGAATAATTCCTCCTGAAAAACTAAGAAAAGCCAAAGGAAGACCGAGTCTTTTTTCTTCGCCTTTAGAGTTAATCAAGAGTAAATGTAAACTTTCCGATAAAGAAGCGGAGCAAGTCGCGGAAGCCATAGAAAAGTGGCGTACAGAAAATATTCCTTTAGCAAATACTTTAACACCTGTTTTGCGTAGTCGTCTTCTGGTATATTTCAGCACCGTTGAATCAGGTTATTATACTTTAGTTATTAATACTGCCGGCAAGAATCAACCCGGCACGACTTTGATTTGTTCATTTCACTATAATTCAGCCGCAAAAACAACTGTTCAATACCATCAGTTCACTTTTTATTGATTTCCAGGTTTTTATTTTCGTTAACTCCTTATAGGAATCGCTCGGGGGTGACGTCCGTCTCGCCGCGAAACCACGACCAGATTACTTTTTCTTCTTTCCTGCTTCTCGAAGACCTTGCTTTTTTATTTTTTGCGGTTATGTTAACTTTAGTTAATGAAATAACACTAAAAAAATAAAAGAGAAAAAGCACTTGTGCTTTGCTTATGCTAAAATTTGGATACATTTGCAGCTTCGATATAATTATTACTGCCATCGGCATTAGTAAGGGGTCTTTTGCGCACTAGCTGCTGAAGATCCCGCCTCAACGGAGAAACGACCAAATGCTTCCACGCATGTCGAATCATCAACTCCACAGAACTTTTACCGAATCAAAAAATAATATTATTACATATCCGGAGAATAAAATGAACACTGAACACAGACATAATACTTATGTAGAAATAATGGATACCACCCTGCGGGATGGTGAACAGACGCCGGGAGTAGCCTATACACCGGTGGAAAAACTGCAAATCGCCCAGGTTTTGCTGAGCAAACTACGCGTCGACCGCCTGGAAATAGGTTCCGCGCGGGTTTCCACAGGCGAGCAGGAAGCTGTGTCAAGTATAGCCGAATGGGCGGAAAAGCGCGGTTTCGAACAAGGTCTGGAAATTCTCGGTTTTGTAGATAATGGCAAATCCGTTGACTGGATCAGTGCTACCGGCTGCAAAGTCGTCAATTTGCTGGTTAAAGGCTCCGAAAAACATTGCCGCGTTCAACTGCGCAAAACCCCGGAAGAACATTTCAGGCAGGTCGGCGAAAACATTGAATACGCTGACAAAAAGGGCCTGGATGTGAATATTTATCTTGAGGACTGGTCAAACGGAATGGGGGACAGCTTTCAATATATCCACGCCTTTATGACCGTCCTGCAGGATTTACCGGTAAACCGCATAATGCTGCCCGATACGCTCGGTATATTGAATCCGGCGGCAACAACTCGTTATCTCGACTGGATGTATTCGGCATTTCCGAAAGCCAAACTGGATTTCCACGCGCATAACGATTACGGCCTGGCCACCGCGAACTCACTCGCCGCTGTTGAAGCGGGAATAAGCGGAATTCACACCACGGTGAACGGACTCGGCGAACGCGCCGGCAACCAGTCTTTATGCGAAATAGCCGCCGCCATCAATGACATGACCAACCGCAAAACCCATTTAGCTGAAAAACAGTTGCAGGAAGCCGCAATATTAATGCAGACTATTTCCGGCAAACGCAACAGCTGCAACTCTCCGATCGTCGGTTCGGACGTGTTCACGCAGACTTGCGGCGTCCACGCCGACGGCGACAAAAAAGGCAATCTTTACGCCAATAAACTGCTGCCTGAACGTTTCCGGCGCAAACGCATTTACGCACTGGGAAAACTCAGTGGTAAAGCTTCACTCGAAAAAAACCTTGACGAAATGGGTTTGGAGCTTGACTCAGCTTTACACTCCAAGGTTTTGCAGGAAATCGTCCGGCTCGGCGATAAAAAGAAAAGTGTTACCCCGGCCGATCTGCCGTTCATCATATCCGATGTTCTACGTACCCCCCTGATGGATAAAGTAAAATTAATTGATTACCAGGTCCACACCAGCGGCAGCAAAACTCCCTGCGCTTCCGTGACTATTTCCTATGACGGCGAAACAATCAAAAGTGAGGCAAATGGTGATGGCGGTTACGATGCCTTTGTGAAAGCGGTCCGTAAATGTATGAAAAAGTTTGGCATAAGTGTACCGCGCTTACTGGACTATGAAGTGCGCATTCCCCCCGGCGGTAAAACTGACGCCCTGGTGGAGACGACCATAAGCTGGGAAGACGACAGCGCGCCGCTGCGGACAATTGGAATAGATTCCGACCAGACCGCCGCGGCTATTGAGGCAACTTTGAAAATGCTGAACTTGACAGCGGCGAAACAAGATAACGGAAAATAGCGGAAACCGTCCATGGGGAGTTGGCTATGCAGTTAAATGATTTGGTTTCGTGTGATTTTAAACGCGTTACGGCGGTCGAAACAAACGACCGGGAAACGACTTTATTTTTTCGCGATGAAAACGGCAACTGTGTGAGCGAAACCCGGGCATTTACTCCATTTTTATTTTTGACCAAGCCTGAACTCCTGAATGATTTTGGCCGGGAGTTCGAGCTGATCAAACTAAAAGGCGATGCTCCTATTGCTTTTTTAGCCCGCTTCAACAGTATCGACGATTATCGGGAAGCGTTTGGATTATTAAAAGCCCAAAATTCCACCCGGGGCATGTCATACCGTTTGGTCTCGGACTATACTCAACAGGCCATGATGACGCAAAAAATCCGCTTGTTTCGCGATATGCATTTCAATGAACTGCGCCGCATGCAGTTTGATATCGAAACCTTGACCACCGGTGGATTCGAATTTCCAAACGCCAATCGCCGCGAAGATAAAATCATCATCATCACCATGTCCGACAACCAGGGTTGGGAAAAAGTTATTTCACTGGACAACATGGATGAAAAAGAACTGCTCGAAGAATTCGTCAAAACCGTCCGGGAACGCGACCCGGACGTGCTCGAAGGCCATAATATTTTCCGTTTTGACCTCCCGTACATTGAAACCCGCGCCCGGCTTAATAAGGTAAAATTAACTTTAGGACGTGAAGGGCGGCTTTTTACAAAACGCAATTCGCGTTTTAACGCCGCGGAACGCACAATCAACTATACGCGTTACGATCTCTACGGCCGCCACCTTGCCGACACTTATCATCTGTGTCTCTTTTACGACATAGTTCACCGTAATCTCGAAAGTTACGGCCTGAAATATGTCGCCAGGCATTTTGGCGTATCCGCGAAAAACCGGACTTATGTCGAAGGCGACAAAATCAGTGCGGCATGGTTCAATGAGCGTGAACGCCTGCTTGAATACGCCCTTGACGATGTCCGGGAAACCCGCGCGGTCAGCGCGATTCTGTCGCCCAGTTATTTTTACCAGGCGCAATTGATTCCATTGAAATACCAGGACTGCATAGTACGCGGCAACGCCACCCGTATTGACGCGATGCTGCTCAGTGAGTACCTGGATGCCGGACAAAGCCTTCCCTATCCTGAAACGGCGCAAAGCTACAGCGGGGCTTTAACTCAGGCATTTGAAACCGGCACGCATAAAAATGTCTGGCACTGCGATATCCGTTCGCTGTATCCGTCAATTATCATCGCCGAAAACTGGTGCCCGGAAAACGATGTTCTCAAAGTCTTTCCGCGCCTGCTCAAAGGACTGCGCTTATTCCGCCTGGACGCGAAAGACGCTGAAAAGAAAGCGAAAACCCCGGCGCAAAAAGATGCCTGCAATGCTTTACAGACGACTTTTAAAATCCTGATTAACTCATTTTACGGTTATCTGGGTTTTTCACAAGCTACTTTCAATGACTACAGCATGGCTGGAGAAGTTACTGCGCGCGGGCGCGAAGTCCTGACCATGATGTTGGAATTCCTCAAAAGTTCAGGCGCGAAAGTTATCGAGATGGATACTGACGGTATTTATTTTGTCCCGCCTGAAGCAATAAAATCTCAAGAACTAATGGAAGAAAAAATGCAATGCGTCCTGCCGCCGGGCATCGAGGTGGAACTGGACGCAAGCTATCCGGCAATGTTCTGCTATAAAAGCAAAAACTATGCTTTGCTGGAAGCCAACGGCGAAGTAGCCATCACCGGCGCCGCGCTCAAATCACGCGGGCTGGAACCTTTTCAGCGCGACTGCATGCGGAAACTTTTAACTATGCTTTTAAAGGAGGAATACGAACAGATAGAAGATATGTTCGATGATTTCAAACGCGCCATTGAGACGCGCGAAATACCATTAAGCAAACTTGCCAAAACTGAAACGCTCAATAATTCTTTGCGCAATTATCAGGATAAACAAGCCGCCGGCAAGGGGCGCCGCAGTGCCGCTTACGAGTTGGCAATAGCTTCGGAGCGCGACTATCAACGCGGCGACCAGGTTCATTACTACATTATCGGCGACCAGAAAAAAGTATCAGTAGTGGATAACTCCAAACTTTTCGCTGATGCCCCGGCGCGGCGTGACGAAAACACGCTTTACTACCTGAACAAACTCAATGAGCTGCGCAAAAAATTCGAGGAATTCATCCCCGATACCCGCCAACCTGATTTATTCTAGTATAATGTAAAATTTAAAACTTCGTATTTTTTCCACAAATTAATGTAGCACAACCGTCTCGGTTGTGAAGATATTCAAGCGAGACGCTTAAGCTACATTTTTTATATACAATGCGAACATTTAAGCTGTATAGTGTACTAGTCTACCAGCAAGCTTGCGGGAAATATGTCTGGATACAACAATACCCTGCATAACATTTTTTTATAAATAAGGATTAAACTTTTTTTCGTTGCCGACCGTAGTTGCCGGACCGTGTCCCGGGTAAAGTTTTAAATCGTCCGGCAGAATCATAAGTTTGCTTTTTATTGAATTTACAAGTTGCGCCTGGCTGCCGCCGGGAAGGTCGCTGCGCCCGATGGAATTGTTAAAGACTGTGTCCCCGGCAAAAAGCGCTGGAATCTGTTTGAAATAAAAACATACTCCGCCAGGCGTGTGCCCGGGAGTTTCGATAATTTCAAAATCATCGCCCGCTATTGTCTGCGTAAGTTCAGGAAGGGCATCCGCCGCCGGCATGTAGGGCATAATATTATTATTCGGGCTCCTGTAGAGTTCTTTGTCGCCATCATGCAGATAAACTTTGCTGATCCCAAGCGCGTCCGCGACACCGCGCACCGCGCTGATATGGTCCACATGCGCGTGGGTGAGCAGAATAACCGCCTTGTCATAAGTAAAATTTTTCGCCGCCGCGACAATCGTGTTAGTGTCCGCGCCGGGGTCAATAATGTAAAGTTTCCGGCTTTTTGCGACCGGTACCAGATAACAGTTAACCTCCAGCATCCCGACAACTTCAACAGTAAAATCCGCCATAATTTAAAATCCCTCCTATGTTACATGCAGCGTGTTGCGAATATGAAGAGCGTCCCTTTTCCGGAACTCACAACTTTTTAAAATCAGTCGCGTCTTCCGCCAAAAATTCGTAATAACAATAAAAATAAGTTGATGAAATCAAGATAAAGCGCCAGGGCGCCCATTATCGCGTATTTTTTGCCCGTTTCGCTTGCGGATAATTCGGAACCCAGCGCAATTGACATTTCTTTAATTTTCTGGGTGTCGTAAGCGGTCAGGCCGACAAAAATCAATATACCGGCGTAGGTTGTCAGCCAGTACAGAGCCGGACTGCCGACAAAAATATTAACCACAGAAGCAATAATCAGCCCAATTAAAGCCATGAAGCATAAATTGCCGATACTGGTCAAATCACGTTTAGTTACATAGCCGTAAACACTCATCGTCCCGAAAGTTAAAGAAGTAGTAAAAAAAGTCGTCGCAATAGACCCCATGCTGTAAACGACAAAAACAAATGAGAGCACCACACCGGTTAACGCGGAAAAAAGCAAATAACATCCGGTCGCCGCCGCTGCGGACATCTTGTTTATCCTTGCGCTTAAAATTAAAACAAGCACCAATTCGCCAATCATCGCTCCCCACAACAAACCGGGATTTTCGGCAAGTTTCTGTGACATTGCCGGATCTGTACCAATCAGGTAGGCAGTTATCCCGGTAATGGTCAGGCCGCCACTCATCCAGCCGTAAACTCGATTGACGAAGCTGGTGGTAACACTTAGCTGATCCGCTGTACTCAGCGCCGAGCGGGCACTTTGCTGCATATACGATCTGTTCATAAATAGCTTATTCCTTTTTTTTATGTATTATAGACTTTTGCGGAATACAAATTTCGCACTAGTGTCATGTAAAGGATTAATTGCCGGTTTTTGCGCCTCTGGGGACAGAGGCGGCTACATTTTTTAAATCTAAGGCGATGTAGCCACGGCTGTCCCTAGCCGTGTTTCCTTTTTTTTGTTTTTTGAGTCAAAATCGACAGATAGACAATTAATCCTTGACTAGTATACTGTAAAATTTAAAACTTCGTATTTTTTTCATAAATTAATGTAGCACAACCGTCTCGGTTGTGAAGATATTCAAGCGAGACGGTTGACTTTCGCTGTGCTCAGTCTCAGCCTTCGCAAAGTGAGCTACATTTTTTATATACAATGCGAACATTTAAGCTGTATAGTGTACTAGTATTATTTTATATTGTTTCAATAATTTATTATCAATTTCACAAAAAGCAAAGTTTTATTGAAAATCGTTTGTGATAATGTGAATGGGCTGTTACATTAAACGTGAAATGACCAATAAACGGGAACTAATTATAAATGGCCACCAAAAAATGGAGTTCGGCCTGCTCAAATTCTGAAACAATTATTGACAATCTGATGCGGAAATTTTCTTTTCCACGTCCAATCGCGATGTACTTGGCAGCACGTAATATCGCGGAGGAAAATGTTGATTTTTTTTTGAACAGCAGGCTTTCCGGATTAAGCGATCCTTACCGCTTTCCCGGCATAAAAAATGCCGTAAAATGTTTGTGGGACGCGATATTTGAACAAGCACCCATCCTTATCCACGGTGATTACGACACTGATGGAATAACGGCTACCGCCCTGCTTGCTGATGTTCTGCGCCAGAACGGTGCTGATGTTTATACTTTTATACCGCATCGTTTTGATGACGGTTACGGTTTTACGCCGGCGTCCCTGCACAAAGCGGTTGAATCCATTGGCAAACCCTGTAAAGTTCTGATAACCGTGGACTGCGGCATCACCAGTTGCGACGCGGTTAAAGAAGCCAGCAAAATGGGGATAATGACGATTATCACCGACCACCACGACGCCGGGGCTGAAATGCCGGAGGCTTTGGCACTTATAAATCCTAAAATATATGATGAACTCGAAGATTTGCGAATCCTCGCCGGAGCCGGCGTGGCATTCAAGCTTTCGCATGCCTTTGTTAAATACGGACGCGAACACAATCTTGGTGGATTTTCAACTAAACTTTCCGACATTCTCGATTTTGTCGCTCTGGGCACCATCGCTGATATTGTGCCGCTGCTTGGCGAAAACCGGATCATGGTCAAAAACGGCATCAAAGTTCTGCGCAAACAACAGCGTCCGGGGATTCGGGCACTGATCGAAACTTCAAAACTGAAAGCGGAGTTAATGCCTTCGGACGTTACTTTCAAATTAGCGCCGCGAGTCAACGCTGCCGGACGAATGTGTAACGCCTCTATCGCTTTGCAACTGCTTGAATGCGGTGATATTGTCAAAGCATATCATTTTTCCGCGGAACTGGAGAAATACAATAACATTCGACAGACCAAAGAACAGGAAATTTACCTGGAAGCCAGGAAACAAATACATGAAAAACTCAATTTGGATGAAAAGTACTGCATTCTGGTTGCCGGCCGCGGCTGGCATCAGGGCGTAATCGGCATTGTCGCGTCGCGGCTGGCGCGGGATTACAACCGTCCGGCAATTGTTTTGACCATTCAGGACGACAAAGCCTACGGGTCGGGACGCAGCGTCGGAAGTTTAAATCTAGTGAAAACGCTTAGTGAAAGCACCGATCTTTTAGAACGTTTCGGCGGACATCCGATGGCAGTGGGTATTGCTTTGGACAGCAAGAATATCGAAAAATTCTACGCTTCACTGGAAAGCCATATTCAAGCTGAAATTGTCGGCGCTGACCTTACTGAATATATCAGTTATGACGGCGAAGCCGAACTGGAGGAGTTGTCCGATGATTTTTTCGACTATTTACAGCAACTCGGTCCTTTCGGGCACAGCAATCCCAAACCGGTATTTCGTTTTAATAATCTGGAATTAGTTAAAAGTTATCCGATAGGCGA
This sequence comes from uncultured Victivallaceae bacterium, assembly GCA_964515915.1. Lineage (GTDB taxonomy): Bacteria > Verrucomicrobiota > Lentisphaeria > Victivallales > Victivallaceae > JAHOYW01. Next base: position 5,642 of record CAZEXM010000018.1, on the reverse strand, counting down.
GCGCCATACACGTGGAACCCTGCGTAATCAGAAACACAGTCAAATTGATTTTATCGCTTTCAATTTTCCGCAAAATCAATTCAACGCGGCAATGCTGGACGTTTTAGCGACGCCGCAAATAAATACTTACGGGCAGGTCAGCAAACCACAACTGCATATCGCGGCTTTACAGACAGTGTATTAAAGTCGATTTCCCCGGGAGATTTCGTTTGCTTTTATTTCAATATGTACTATCTTTATCCAAAACAGAATAAAGGACTTATCCAATATGATCATCGGAAAAACTCTCAAAACTGAATTCGCGCCGCCGGAGAGGCTGCGTCAAGATGCTGTATTCCTGCAGCATGAAGAAATACTTACAGATGAAAAGCTTCACTTGTTCTACGACTTCACTACGGATTTTATAGTTGTCCTTAATGAATACAGGCAGCTAATCTTTTCAAACAAAACCTTGCTTGATTTCCTGGGGAAAAGCGATGTAAAAGAAATTATCGGCCTGCGGCCCGGCGAACTTCTCAACTGCAAAGAATCATGCGGCCCGGGAGGCTGCGGCACTTCAAAATACTGCAGTGAATGTGGAGCTGTGAAAGCTATATTGGCAACTACTCATAATGGTACTCAAGTGGATGAATGTTATATTCAGACCATAGACGGAAAGAACTCATATAATTTTCGTATATGGACAGCATATCCATGGAGCGACAAGAACTATACGCTTTTTATCATACGCGACATTGCCAACGAAAAATTCCGCAATGCTTTGGAACAAACGTTTTTCCACGATCTAACTAATATCGCAGGCGATATACAAGGTTTGCTTTCGCTCATTGATTCCCCCGAAACCTACAAAAAATATGCACCTTTACTTTTCCATGTAAGCCGGGAACTGCTTAAAGAAATAAACGGGCAGCGCGACCTTCGTTACGCTGAAGAAGGCACAATACTGATTAAAAAGTCCTCCGTAAATACTCTGAATTCAATAACTGGTTTTGTTGAATTATATAAAAACCAGGAGATTGCCGAAGGAATAAAACTTGTTGTTTCAGATGATTCTGAAGACATAACTTTTTCCTCCGATGAACGCTTGTTACTGCGCGTTCTCGAAAACATGATCAAAAACGCGATCGAAGCTTCATGCGAAGGACAAACCGTAACTGTAAAATGTAAAAAAAATGGGAATAATGTTGTATTTTCCGTTCATAATTCTGGTTTTATCAAGGAAAATATCCAGCTTAACATCTTTAAACGTTCGTTTTCGACAAAAGGCACGGGCCGCGGCTGGGGTACCTACAGCATGAAGCTGTTGACGGAAAGATATCTGAACGGTCATGTAAGTTTTTCATCAACGGAAGAAGACGGTACTATTTTTTATGCGGAATATCCGCTTCTTTAATTTTGATTACAAAAAACTAAGGAGTTGTAAAGAAATAAACTTGACAAGTTTCGCAAAATATCCCGAGGTGATTTTGGGGTTTGCCGATGAGGCGCATACCCGAAGGTATGTAACGAATCGACAAACACAAAGGCATCCGGGAGAATTGCGGAGATGTAAAGCTTATTTTTGAACGGCTCCTAAACAGTAAAACTTTCCGGCATTAAGTTTTCTTCTTCGTTTTTTTGAGCCTTGAACTCCAGAGCTCACTAAATGAGGTTTGAACAATCGCAGATTAAACGCTCTCTTTTTGCAAAAGCTTTCAAAAGGTGCTACTCCTTTCAGAAAAAAAATAAAACTGAAAGGAGCCACCCAAATGAATACTGTAACTTTAGCACCGATTCTCGGTACTGACAAATCAAATCCGTCCTTTTCCATCTATTCCTCAAATGATGGTAAAGAAGTCTACGAAGTTTATTTCGGTCTGGCTTTACTGGAAAGAGTTAACGGCAATTCCAATGGTATTCAGTTTAAATATCTCCTGGGACGGCTTTATAATGCAGGCATAAACAGGAAAAAACTTGTTGAAGCATTTGGTGTTTCTCTGTCTACGATCAGACGCTATGGCAAAGCGGTGAAAAGTGATGATCCGGAAAAAATGATGCGCGGTTTTGCAGGCCAGGGTGCAATTAAAAAGCTCACTCCTGAAATTGAAAATTATGTCCGTAGCGAATTCAGAAGAATATACCCTGAGAACAAGTATGACTATAGTTCACAAATTCGCTCCGAAGTGAAAAATATATTTGGTGTCAATTTATCCGCTGAAACATTACGGCCGGTTTTTAATGACGGAAAACAAATCTTCGTTTCTGTTGAAAAAGAACTTGAAAAAAACCTTGAAAAAAACTCAGAAAAAGGTGTCGGGAGAGCGGGTATCTGCGAATATCCAGAGTCTTTCTCCTCAGAAAATACCAACAATCGCAAGTATTCGCTCTCTAATTTTGATATCAGCGGAGAAATTCCAGAACCATTTCTTTTGAAACACGCGGGCCTCGTTCTGCTTTTGCCTTCGATTAAAGAATTAAAACTTAATTCACTGGCGGAACAGTGGATGGGATCAGTATTGCTTGGCGCCATGAATATTGAGCAAAGTAGCGGACTTGATTTTCATGCTCTTGATTTGCTTTTTGCCGCAAAAACTATTTCATCCAGTGATTATCAACGCAGTTTATTGAAAGCTCTGGCCTCGGACAAAGATAATATCAAAGAAATACTCCGCAGCAATGCCGCCTTTGCCGGGGCTGGAAAAAGTAAGAATGTTTTTTATTATGACCCGCACGGGATTGAATACACCGGGATGAAAAATATACTCAAAGGCTGGTGCGGCTCGAAAGGTAAAGTCGCTAAAATAAATTATCAGGATTTCATGCATACTGTTGATGGCTGTCCGGTCTATTTCGAAATCCATGACAACTATATGGATATGCGTGAACGGCTTCTTGACGAACTCGGGCGGTTTGACTCAGAAATCCTTCACGCTGCCGAAAAGCCGACCGTGATTGTTGACCGAGGGGCTTACGGCAAAGATAAAATGAGCGAAATGGATGCAAAGGGATATGGTCTGGTAACCTGGGACAAAAATTATAAAAAAGACGCCTGGAATGAAGCGAATAAGCTAAGTTTATTCAAAATCAAGCGTTACAAAAACAACTCCAGGAGCAGTAAAACATGGCATGTCAGGTTTATGGTGGACGACACTTGGAATGCTATTGCCAATTATCATCGAATTCTTGTCAGGATTAGCCCGCCCGGTTCTGATCTGGAATACGAAGTTCCAATATTGTCAAATGGCAAAGTTAATGATATGCCGGCGGTGAAATATATGCTCAACAGATGGATACAGGAAAATGACTACGGCTATCTGGATCGCAATTTCGGAATAAATGAAATCACAACATATAGAGGATATGACTATTCTGAACTGACGCTCAAAGAAAAAGAAGTATATTCGAGTACTTATGATTTTCTCTTGAAAAGCAAAAAACAAATTGATGCGAGGTTGAAAAAATTGCTTCTTGAAAGAGAAAAAAAGTCCATGGAAGGCAAAAGCATCACTTCCGTGAAAAAAGAAAAAATTGAAGAATTGAAAAAGATTGCGCTCGAACTAAGCAGGGAAATGAGTAATGCCGCCGAAAAAGTTGACAAGGCGGAAAAACTTATCAGCCAAGGCAAAAAGAGACTTGCTCATGATGCGAAATATTATATGGACGCAATAAAAATAACAGCAAGGAATCTGTTTTACTCGCTGATTACGAAATTCCGGCCGAGGCTTGACAATTACAGAAATGATCATCAACTACTGCGGGAATTAACCAGAGCTCCCGGATATATCGAATATAGAGATTCTGTATTATTCATTCGGCTTCATCCCGACCGCAATTTTCAGCCACGAACAAGTAGAGCCATCAACGGTTTTCTGGAAATGATTTCTGACGAAATAAACGACAAACATCCTGACAGACTGCCGGTTAAAATAAGTCTGTCATCATATATGAGCAATGGATATCCGGGCAAGAAAGAGAGCGTTTAATCTGCGATTGTGTGATTTTTACGTCACCCTCGTTTTAGTGAGTTCTGGAACTCAAGGCCTGCGGGGTAATTCCCAGGGTCCTTGACGCGACACTTTGATTGCCGTCGGCACGCCGCATTGCTTCCTGGACCAAGAGCCTGGATGCTTCTTTCAAACCGGGCAGGGATACCAAATTTGCAAGGCAGGTTTTCAAGTCTCCGCATTTGCCGCAGCTAAACGAGTAATCACCTGAATTTCGTTTCATATGTGTGCAAAACACCCGTGTCGATAATATTTTTGACTCATAATTGCTGATTGCATCATAAACCATTGCTTCAAGCTCCCGGATATTTCCCGGGAAATGATAGGATTTCAGTAAGGTTATCAATTCATCAGGATACTGCGGTACCTTTTTCTTTAATTCCTTTGCCGCGACGGAGAGAAAGAAGTCCACCAGCAAAACTATGTCCTCACGGCGCTCACGCAATGGCGGAATATCAATATGATGCGTCGCAATGCGGTAATAAAGATCCCGCCTGAATTTTCTGTCACTTTGCAGTTCCTGTAAATCACGGTGAGTAGCTAAAACCACCCGGGCGGAAGACATTTTCACTTTATCCGAGCCAAGCGGCGAATATTCGCGCTGCTGTAATAAACGCAGTAATTTAATCTGCGAAGCCATATTCAGATCACCGATTTCATCAATGAACAATGTTCCGTTACTGGCCTTTTCGATAACTCCCGGGCGCTTACCCGCCGCTCCGGTAAAGGCGCCTTTGGTGTGTCCGAACAGAGTGTCGGAAATCATATTGTCATCAAGGCCGGCAATGTTTACGGTTACCAGTTCCCCGTGACATTGCGATTCCGCATGCAAAGCCCGCGCGAAAAGCTCCTTGCCGACCCCGGTTTCACCGGTTATCAATACCGGTTGTTTACTGCCGGCTATTGCTGAACAGTAATGAAAAATCGTGTGCATATATTTACTCCTGGTAATTATCTGCGCAAAGGATTTGGAATACTCGCGGTCTCCTTCAGACAGCAGGCTGCTTCGCAAACGCTTATTTTCCCGCTTCAGTTCCCTGATCTCCACGTATTTACGTACCTTATCCAAAAGCATGTTTATATCAACCGGTTTATCCAGATATTCAGCCGCCCCCAACTGCATGCATTCAACCACTTTTTCAAGGGCATTTACGCAGGTAACCATTATTATTGGAATTTCGGGATATTCTCGGGTAAATTCCTTCAGCAGCTTATCTCCGGAAATGCCCGGCATCATCATGTCCAGAATAATCACTTCGATATCTTGTGACTTGACGATTTTCCCGGCTTCAATTCCGTTGCGGCAGGAGATAATATTAGTCATGTCCGCGCTCTGTAAGGCCAATTCGTAACTGCGCAAAGTATTTTTCTCGTCATCAATTAGCAAAATCGGATATTCCGGATATAATTTCTCAGCCATATCGGCCTCCTGAAAATTTTCTGGTTACTGTCAAATGCTTATATTAAATAATGCTCTATCTTGTTGAACATTAGATATTTATCGCAAAATAGAGTTCTTTCACCATGGTTTGCGCGAAAATTCCATTCAGAAAAATGTATTTTTAATCAATGCAGCTCACTTTGCGGAGGATGTGACTGAGCATAGCGAAAGTCAAGCGTCCCGCTTGAGAATATTCACAAGCGGGACGCTTGTGCTAC